>JABUTC010000005.1:22570-24593 GCA_021442505.1 Mogibacterium sp.
GACAATATTCATCAACCCTGCAACTCTGACGGTAACAACACCAACTACACGCAAGACATACGACGGAACCGCACTCACAGCAGCAGGTTCATATGAGGGCCTTGTAAACGGCGAGACTATCGGATTCGAGACAACAGGATCACAGACCGACGCCGGTTCAAGCAACAACTCGTGCAAGATCACATGGAAGGGCCTCCTGAACGACTACACAGCCAAGGAGAGCAACTACACCGTTAGCGACAACATCGGAAAACTGACGGTAAATGCTAAGCCTTTTAGCGACACAATGATCGAGGCCGGCGCACAGAATGCTGCATATGACGGCAGTGAGCACAAGTATGTACCTGTACTCAAGGACGGCGAAAAGACTCTCGTAGAGGGCACAGATTACACAGTTACATACAGCACTGAGGACTTCACAAATGTCGGAAATGTAATCGTGACAATCACGGGCAAGGGCAACTACTCGGGAAGCCTCGAGCAGAGATATGCAGTTACCCAGGCGCCTCTGACTATCGTTACTCAGTCAGGATCCAAGGTATACGACGAGGATCCGCTGACAGCAGATGGAGAGGTTCAGGGACTCGTTGAAGGCGAGACGGTAGAATTCTCAGTAACGGGTACTCAGACATATGTAGGATCAAGCAAGAACAACTACAGCCTCAGCTGGACAGGAACTGCAGTGGCAGCCAACTACTTCATCGCTGAGGAGAGAATCGGCGAACTGACAGTAACAGAGAACGCTGATGAAATCGTTGTTACAACAACAGGCGGAGAGTTTACATATGACGGAGCAGCTCACGGAGCAACCGTTTCTGTAAGCACACTGCCTAAGGGATACTATCTTGAGACAGCTGCATCGACGGCAAGTGCAACTAATGTTGATGACGGAACAGTTACCGCAACAGCAGACCAGCTTGTTATCAGAAACAAGAAGGGCGATGATGTAACGGCAAAACTGAACATCAGCTACAACGACGGAAGCATTAAGATCAATCCTGCAGGCATCAGTGTAATTACACCGAACGCAGAAAAGACATACGATGGAACAGAGCTCACAGCTTCAGGTTCAATCAGCGGTTTTGTAAACGGTGAGACTGCTACATTCAGCACAACCGGAACTCAGACAGAGGTTGGAACAAGCACAAACAGCTACAGCCTCGTTTGGAACGGCACTGCGGCAGAATCGAACTACTCAGTTGTTCCGCACCTCGGAACTCTCGAGGTTAAGGAGAACACTGCTGAGATTACGGTTACAACTACAGGAGGAATCTTCACATATGACGGACAGGCTCACGGAGCTACGGTTGAAGTAAGCACACTGCCTGCCGGATACACTCTTGAGACTGCAACATCGAGCGCAAGCGTTACAGACGCAAACTACGATGCAGTAGCAGCGACCTGCGACAACCTGGTAATCAGAAATGCAGCAGGCGTTGATGTAACAGACAGACTCAACATCAAGAAGATTGACGGAACCATCAAGGTTAACAAGGCTACGCTGACAGTTGTAACACCAAACGACACGAAGGTTTACGACGGAACAGCTCTTACAAAGGCCGGAACAATCAGCGGATTTGTAAACGACGAGACTGCTACCTTCGAAACAATCGGAACACAGACGGATGTCGGTTCAAGCGACAACAACTACAACATCATCTGGGATGGCACGGCAAAAGAGTCTAACTACACAGTAAGCGCAACAATCGGAATCCTGTCGGTAACAGAGTCAAAGGACGAGATTACAGTTGTTACAAGCGGTGGAATTTTCACCTACGACGGACAGGCTCACGGCGCTACAGTAGAGGTTCTCGGAGTGCCTGCCGGATACTATGTTTCAACGGCAAGATCTGATGCATCAGCAACAGATGTAACATCTGCAGAGGGTGTGGCAGCGACATGCGATGAACTTGTTATTAAGAATCAGAAGGGCGAGGATGTAACAGATAAGCTGAACATCAAGCTGCAGGATTCGACAATATTCATCAACCCTGCAACTCTGACGGTAACAACACCAACTACA
>JABUTC010000060.1:0-4229 GCA_021442505.1 Mogibacterium sp.
AGAACCTGTTCTTTTATATGAATAATTACAGGACTGTTGAAAATATATATTTCAACCTTGCAAGAAACACAATTCTTACCACATCATCTGAGAAACTCAGCGATACACCTTCGGGCGAAGAGGGCTTAAGTTGCAGGCTTAAGGAATCTGCTTCAAAATGTAATAATTTAGAGGAACTGATAGAAGGTTCTAAAACCAAAGCATATACTTATACCCGTATAAATAGAATAATAACTCAGGCTATTCTTCATATTGACAGAGAAGAGGCAAATCAGGGAGCGCTTTATGTAAGAGTTCTGGGCTTCAGCAAAAAAGGAAGAGAAATTATTAAAGAAATAAAGAAGTCAGATAATGAGACTTTGCCTGTTCTGACAAACATAAATAAAGAAGCCGCCACTCTTGATGAGTTGACTTACAAACAGCTCGAAAAAGATATTTTGGCCGGAGATATGTACAGCGTTTTAGTAAACAGACCACTGTATGAGCATTCAGATAAAGTCAGAATGCCTATATTGTTGGAAAAATAAAATAATCCGTTGACAATCATTTGTCCTACTACTATAATGAATCGGTGCATGAAGACAAAATTTTCAATTAACATATATAAGGAGGTGTCGACGAATGGCAGTACCTAAGAGGAAAACTTCACAGGCTAAGACAAGTAGCAGAAAGGCTGCTAACATGAAGAAGACGGCAACTGGACTTTCAACTTGTCCACAGTGCCACGAGCCAAAGCTTCCACACAGAGTATGTCCAACATGCGGTTACTATGACGGCAAGGACGTAGTAAGCGCTGACAAATAGTGGAAACACTGATGCAAGCAACAGCTTGCATCTTTTTTTTATTTCAAATTTTTGCTATAATAAATTGGTTAAATATAATCGAAGGAGAAGAATATATTGAGTTATTTTAATGCGATAGTACTAGGTCTTGTGCAAGGCTTAGCGGAATTTCTTCCTATAAGCAGTTCGGGACATCTAACAATCCTGCAACATTTCTTTGGCATAGAGGGCGACTCTATACTGATTTTTACCATACTGATGCATGTGGGAACTTTGGCAGCCGTATTTATTATTTACTGGAGTGATATCTGGGCGCTTATTAAAGAATTGTTTATTACAATTTTTGACCTTGTTACGCTAAAAGGACTCAGACTTAACGAAAGACCTGTAAGAAAACTTGGCGTAATGATAATAATAGCATCCATTCCAACGGCAATAATCGGAATAGGATTTGAGAGCGTATTTGAATCATTCTACAAAACTCTGATTCCTACCGGAGTTGGTCTTATTATTACAGGCTTTCTGCTCTGGATTGCTGAAGACAAGTCTGCAAAAGTCAAGAACGGAAAGACTGTAGAAGGTATGACTTGGGCACACGCTATTATTATCGGAACAATGCAGGGTATTGCTATTACGCCCGGCATCTCCCGTTCAGGATCGACCCTGTTCGGAGGACTTTTCACAGGTCTGGACAGGGCTTTTGCTGTAGAGTTTGCGTTCCTTATTTCAATCCCTTCAGTCCTGGGTTCCCTGATTTTTGAAGGCGGAAGCGGGGCTATGGATTCGATACTATCCAACAATATGGGACCTATAATTGTTGGATTCCTTTGTTCGTTAATATCAGGAATCTTTGCTATTAAAGTGATGATTACTATCGTAAGAAAGTACAGTCTCAAAATATTCTCTGTATATGTTTGGGTGGTTGGAGCATTCCTTATCGGATACACTCTGTTAGCTTAACACTTACTGGGACTTAGGTATTCTAAAGAGGTAGAAATGGCAGAAAAGAAGCGTGGACCGGGAAGACCTCCCGGGAGCAAAAATAAGAAACAGAATAAAAAGAGCACGGCTGCTCCTCAAAAGACAAAGCAGGAGCGCATACAGGATATGCAGAATCAAAGAGACGCTGACAAGAAAGTGCTGGACGTCATTTGGGGTGTAATAATTGTTGCACTTGGTGTATTTTTCTTCTTTACGATTTACATTGATGATACAGGCACATTCGGCGCAACAGTTCATGATATATGTAAGGGATTAATGGGACAGATGTCCTATGTTCTTCCGTTTTTCTTTATTCTTTCCGGTGTGCTTTTGTTCACACAGAAGGTGCAGCACATTAATTTAAGGACAGTAATATGTTCAGTTTTGATGTATGTAAATTTCTGCATTTTAAATTCATACAGATTTATTAATGAGAAAGCATTGGCTTTTGGGCTTAAAGACATAGCAGGTTTTTACAAACAGGGAGTCAAAGGCAAAGGCGGCGGTGCAATAGGCATGGAGATTGGCGAGCTCCTCGTTAAGTTTTTCGGGAAACCCGGTCTTCTGATTATTGCAATTGCAGCGGTTCTTATTTGTGTACTGCTTGTATTTAATACACCAATATCCAAGGCTATTACTAATTACTCCAATAAGAGAGAGGAGAAGAGACTTCTTAAAGAATTGGAAGAGGTTGAAAAGGAGAGACTTTTAGCCGAAAAGAAAACCGCTCTTATAGAAAGCAGGGCTTCGCAATCAAGCGCAAATGATGATTTGCAAAATACAACGGAGATAATGTCTAGTCCTTTGAATGGCATCAGTAAATTTTTCAAAAGTCCTGATGCTGTTGAGAAGGACTCAAAGGCAATAATAGAACTTTCAAGAGATGAGGGGCCAATCGGAACGGAAGCAGCATCTCAAACCGAGTTTGGAAAAGGTCTGGCCGATATAAACGAAAATAAACATGCAGAGAAATCATATGGATTAGAGGGTAATACATCAACAAAAGCCGGTTTCGGACTTGACGGTTACGAATCAATGTTTGGTCTTGGTGGTGAAAGTCTGCCTGAATCTAAAGGCCTTGATATGACTGCACCAATGACTCCGGCAAGCGTTGCACTTGCAGCTGCTGCAGCACATGTTTTTGATGACGAAGCTGAAGATAATACAAAAGCTCCAAAGGCGAGCAAACCTTCAAGCAGGTCAAAGACCAAGGTTGCGGAAGAGGTCAATACTGATGAAATCGCAAATGAACTTGTAAGTGGTTTCTGCAATGGCGAGGCTGATCCATCATATAAGCTTCCAAGCATTGAACTGCTCAAGAAGGGCAGAGGAAGCAAACAGATGATGACTAATTACGAGCTTGAGCAAAAGGCTGTTCTTCTTCAGAAAACACTTCGTGATTTTAAAGTAGAATCAACGATTCTTAACGTTACTCAGGGATCATCTGTTACCCGTTATGAAGTACAGCCGGCTACAGGTGTTAAAGTTTCCAAGATCACAGAACTTGCAAACGACATAGCTCTTAACTTAAGGGCTAAAAGTGTACGTATCGAAGCCCCGATTCCGGGCAAGGCGGCTGTAGGTATCGAGGTGGAAAATGAAAAGCCTACACCGGTATTGATTCGTGACCTTATTGAGTCAGATGAATTTCAGTCATCTGCTTCTAAGATTACTTTTGTAGTCGGAAAAGATATTTCGGGCAATAATATAGTTGCGGACCTTAAGACTATGCCTCACTTGCTTATCGCAGGAGCCACAGGTTCCGGAAAGTCAGTGTGCATAAATTCAATTATTGCAAGCTTGTTATATAAGGCTAAACCAAGCGAAGTCAAGCTCATTATGATTGACCCTAAGGTTGTTGAACTTGGAAATTACAACGGTATACCTCATCTTTTAACATCTGTAGTTACAGACCCTAGAAAGGCAGCAAGAGCTCTTGCTGAGGCTGTAGCGGAGATGAACAAGAGATATGAAGAGTTTGCAAAGATGGGAGTCAAGGATCTCGAGTCCTATAACGAATTAATGATTGCAAACCAGGAGCCACAGAATGTTAAACCACAGGTAGTAATAATTATTGATGAGTTAGCTGACCTTATGATGGCTGCAAAGAGCCAGGTTGAGGAATCAATAGCCAGACTGGCTCAGAAGGCCAGAGCGGCAGGAATGCACCTGATTATTGCTACACAGAGACCATCGGTAGACGTTGTTACAGGTCTTATTAAGGCTAATGTGCCTTCGAGAATTGCATTCAGTGTTGCTTCACAGATTGACTCCAGAACAATACTTGATATGGGTGGGGCAGAGAGTCTCCTCGGCCGAGGCGATATGTTATTTTCACCGATAGGCAGCAGCAAGCCGTACAGAGTGCAGGGACCGTATATTTCGGATAGCGAAATAGCTAAGCTTATTAATTATGTTAAAGGTCAGGGCAAGGCACAGTACGATGAGAATCTGAGCAATGCTAT
>JABUTC010000060.1:6388-7649 GCA_021442505.1 Mogibacterium sp.
TACGTAATTCAGAATAAAGATGTTTTCTCAATGTAGGAGCTGTTAAATGAATGTATCTATTCTTGCAGTTGGAACAGAACTGCTCTTTGGGCAGACAATAAATACTAATGCCGCATATCTGTCTGAGAGATTAAATCAAATGGGATTTAATGTCCTTTATCACTTTGTAGTGGGAGATAATCCTTCAAGACTTAAAGAGATGCTCTCATATGTATTCGAGCGCTCTGACATGGTAATAACTACAGGAGGACTTGGACCTACTCAAGACGATCTGACTAAAGAAATTGTTTGCGAATATCTTGGCGCAGAGATGTATAAGGATGAAAGAGCCTTATCTGAGATTGAGGCACACTTCGCCAAAACCGGAAGAAACATGCCTGAAAACAACATTAAACAGGCGATTTTACCGGTTGGATCGACTGTTTTTTACAATGCGTCGGGTACAGCTCCGGCTTTTGCTCTGGAACAGGAAGGTAAGATAGCAATATGTCTTCCGGGACCGCCAAGAGAACTGAGTTGGCTGTATGAAAACGGTGTTAAAGATTATCTTGAGTCTTTTACGCACAAAAAGACATATTATCGTGTTATCCGCACAATGGGCATTGGAGAATCACATCTCGAAACAGCTCTTTTGCCTTTGATTGACGGGCAAACCGATCCAACAATTGCAACTTATGCAAAGGGCGGTGAGTGCAGTGTAAGGGTAACGTCTCAAAAGGATACTCTTAATGAGGCCGAAGAAGCGGTCAATCAAATGATATGCGAAATTGACAAGCTGATAGGTGAATATATTTTCAGTTATAACGATGAAAATATTAACGAAGTTGTTGTCAAAAAATTAATTGAAAGAGGGCTCACTGTTTCAGCAGCCGAGTCATGTACAGGTGGAAAATTTGCTTCTGCAATTACAGATGTGCCGGGTTCCTCTGCGGTTATGGGCTCATCGTATGTAACGTACAGCATTGATTCCAAAGTTAAGGAACTGGGCGTGGACAGGGAAGTTATAGATTCGAAGGGTGTTGTTAGTCCGGAGGTTGCTGTTGCTATGGCACAAGGCGCGCTTTCAAGATCTGGCAGTAACATAGCGGTTTCTGTTACAGGTTTTGCGGGACCTGATGCAGATGAAGGCTTTAATGCCGGAGATGCTTTCATTGGATATGCTCACTACGACAATGACGGAAAAGTAAGCAGCGGATATGTTGAGTACAGCAGAAACAGAATCATAAGAGATTGGAACAGAGAAGAGTTCACATTGACCATG
>JABUTC010000060.1:8075-10674 GCA_021442505.1 Mogibacterium sp.
AGAGGAAGAATTATTGAGATTTACGGACCGGAATCTTCTGGTAAGACAACACTTACACTTCATGCTATAGCAGAAGCACAGAAGAACGGCGGTAAAGCAGCATTCATAGATGCTGAACATGCACTTGATCCTGTTTATGCTAAGAACCTTGGCGTAGATGTAGATGAGCTGCTTGTTTCACAGCCTGAAACCGGTGAGGATGCTTTGAGTATCTGCGAGATACTTGCTCGAAGCGGTGCGATAGATCTTATTGTAATTGACTCCGTTGCAGCTCTTGTGCCAAAGGCTGAGATTCAGGGAGATATGGGTGATTCTCATGTTGGATTACAAGCAAGACTTATGTCGCAGGCATTAAGAAAAATAGCAGGTGCAGTTAATAAGACTAATACTTGTGTAATTTTCATTAACCAGCTTCGTGAGAAGATTGGAGTAATGTTTGGAAACCCTGAGACAACCACAGGTGGAAAGGCGTTAAAGTTCTACGCATCAATGAGACTTGATGTTAGAAAGATCGAGACTCTTAAGAAGGGCGAAGAGATGCTTGGTAACAGAACAAGAGTAAAGGTTGTAAAGAACAAAGTTGCCCCTCCGTTCAAGAAAGCTGAATTCGATATTATGTACGGTACCGGCATTTCTCTTGAAGGCGATGTGCTTGACACTGCAGTTGAACTTAAGATTATTGACAAGGCCGGTTCCTGGTATAGCTATAATGGTGAGAGAATAGGTCAGGGTAGAGAGAATGTTAAGGAATTCTTTGTTTCGAATCCGAATATGCTCGATGAGATTAAAGGAAAGATTCTTAACATCATCTATGCTGAAAACGAAAATGCCGTGGAATCCGGTTTGGCAGACGTACCATTTGCAGTTAACGATGAAGAAGATTTCATTGTTGATGAAGATGGTGTAGTAATTGGATAGTATAGGCTTAAGCCCCTCGCTCAGGGGCTTAAGCATTTTTTACAGTATATATTTGACAATGCCCAGCTTGCGTGGTATATTTAAGCGGTTAGCCGCACAAATAGGGTTATAAGCATATTAATGCACCTTAGTTTTGGCGAGTCTGGTATGAGGAGGAAATTAAATGTACGCAATTATTAAGACTGGCGGAAAGCAGTACAGAGTTCAGAATGATGATGTACTGAAGATTGAGAAGATTGAAGCTAATGTTGGCGATGTAATTACTTTTGACGAAGTACTTGCATACAATGACGGAAAGCTCGTTGTAGGAACACCTTTTGTTGAAGGTTTTGCTGTAACTGCTGAGGTTCTTGAGCAGGGTAAGCACGACAAGGTGATTATCTACAAGTACAAGGCTAAGAAGGACTACAGAAAGAAGAATGGTCACAGACAGCCTTACACAATGGTTAAGATTACAGGTTTAGGCGATGCAAAGAAACCTGCAGCAAAGAAGGCAGCTAAGACAGAAGAGGCTGCTCCTGCAGTAGCAGAGGCTAAAGCTGAGGTAAAAGCTAATCTTTCAATGAAGAAGGATGAGCTTCTCGCTATCGCTGCTGAGATGGGTATCGAGGTTTCAAGCAAGGCTACTAAGGCTGAGATTCTCGCTGCAATCGAGGCATAGGCATTATCAGAGAAAAGGAGGTAATTTTCGATGGCAAGTAAAAAGGGAGTAGGAAGTACCAAAAACGGTCGCGACTCGGAATCGAAACGTCTTGGACTCAAAGTTGGTGCCGGTGAGTATGTAAGCGCAGGAAGCATTCTTGTTAGACAGAGAGGAACTAAGTTCCATCCTGGCAACAATGTTGGTATTGGCGGAGATGATACACTCTTCACAAAGATTGACGGAGTTGTTAAGTTCGAAAGATACGATAAGAAGAGAAAGAAAGTAAGCGTTTACAGCAAGGAAGCATAGTTTTTGCTTACAAGGCCCCTATGTTTATAGGGGCTTTTTTATGCATTAAGAGGATTAACAATGTTTGTAGATAGAGCAGAAATTGTAATAGTTTCAGGAAAAGGCGGCAATGGTGCTGTTACATTTAGACATGATCCGTATGTGCCGGAGGGAGGTCCGGATGGCGGTGACGGAGGTAATGGCGGCAACATTGTTTTTGTTGCAGACAGAAACCTGAGAACTCTTATGGATTTCAAGTACAAGAAGAAATATCAGGCTGAAAACGGTCAGAACGGTATGAAAAGAAACCGTTATGGCAAAAGAGGCGAGGACTTAGTTATTAAAGTTCCTGTGGGTACACTAATCATTGACAAAGAGACAGGTAAATTAATGAAAGATCTATGCAATGACGGAGATAAGGTTGTTGCTGCAAAAGGCGGAAAGGGCGGAAGAGGAAACGTACATTACAAGACTTCCGTTCGCAGAGCCCCAAATTTTGCTGAGGCCGGTCAGGAGTCAAAACAAAGGACCGTAATACTTGAACTTAAACTTCTTGCTGATGTAGGCCTAGTAGGTTTTCCAAATGTCGGCAAATCAACACTATTATCGGTTGCAACAAGTGCAAGACCTAAAATTGCAAGCTATCATTTTACAACAATAGATCCAAATCTGGGTGTTGTTGATATGTATGACAGCAGTTTTGTTATGGCAGATATTGCCGGAATTATCGAAAATAAAAAAAGCCCTGCC
>JABUTC010000061.1 GCA_021442505.1 Mogibacterium sp.
AAGTCGCTTGCGGCAAATCTTATGAAGATGGCAAACGACGTTCGCTGGCTGGCATCCGGACCTCGCTGCGGAATAGGTGAGATAAGGATTCCTGAGAATGAACCGGGTTCATCAATTATGCCGGGCAAAGTCAATCCGACTCAGTGCGAGTCGGCGACGATGGTGGCGGTTCAGGTTATGGGCAATGATGTGACCATCGGAATCGCAGCGTCGCAGGGCAATTTCGAGCTGAATGTTTTTATGCCGGTTCTCATAAAGAACTATCTGCATTCGGTAAGGATTCTGGCAGATTCGCTTCGTTCTTTTAACAAGAGATGTCTTAGCGGACTTGTGGCTGACAGGGAGGCGATGGAAGGAAACCTCAATCGCTCGCTTATGCTCGTTACCTGCCTGAGCCCGAAAATCGGATATGAGAATGCTGCAAGAGCGGCAAGAAATGCACACGAGAAGGGACTGCTTCTTAAGGAGTCTGTACTCGAACTCGGACTTATGAGCGCTGAGGAGTTCGACGAAGCGGTTGACCCGGGCAAGATGGTATAAAGAAGATAATAATAAGGGATAAGGAGATTTTCACCTATGGATTATATGAAGGAATCTCTCATTATGCATGAGGGACTTAACGGAAAGATTGAAGTTGTTTCGAGAGTGCCTGTAAAGGATATGGACGCGCTTTCACTCGCTTACACGCCGGGCGTTGCGCAGCCATGTCTCGAAGTACAGAAGGACCTTGCGAAAAGTTATGAGCTCACCCGCCGCTGGAACATGGTTGCGGTAGTGACAGACGGTTCGGCTGTTCTCGGACTCGGTGATATCGGTCCTGAGGCAGGAATGCCTGTTATGGAAGGAAAGTGTGTGCTCTTCAAGGAGTTTGGAGATGTAGATGCTTTTCCTCTCTGCATTGGTACAAAGGATGTAGACGAGATAGTTCGCACGGTTTATCTGCTGCAGGGTTCATTCGGCGGAATCAACCTTGAGGATATTTCTGCTCCAAGATGCTTTGAGATTGAAAAGAGACTCAAGGAACTTTGCGATATTCCTGTTTTCCACGATGATCAGCACGGAACTGCTGTAGTTACACTTGCAGCTCTTATCAATGCGCTGAAGATTGTCGGCAAGAAGCTCGAGGATGTAAAGATTGTCACATCAGGTGCGGGTGCGGCAGGAACAGCGATTGTTAAGCTCCTTATCAGCATGGGCCTCAGAAAGGTCGTTATGTGCGACAGAAAGGGAGCGATATACAAGGGCAGAGAAGGTCTTAACAGTGCAAAGGAAGAAATCGCGGAGATTACAAACTTTGACTGTGAGAAGGGAAGCCTTGCAGATGTAATAAAGGGCGCTGATGTTTTCATCGGAGTATCGGCTGCCGGACTCGTTAGCAAGGAGATGGTTGCATCGATGGCAAAAGACCCGATTATTTTCGCATGTGCCAACCCTGACCCTGAAATTTTCCCGGACGATGCGAAGGCTGCAGGTGCGGCAGTGGTATCGACAGGAAGAAGTGACTTCCCTAACCAGGTTAACAACGTTATGGTTTTCCCGGGAATTTTCAGAGGAGCGCTTGATGTAAGAGCTTCAGAGATAAATGACGAGATGAAGGTTGCTGCCGCTTATGCGATGGCTGCACTCATTAGCGACGAGGAACTGAACGCAGATTACATTCTGCCAAAGCCTTTCGACCCTCGTCTCAAGGATGCAGTTGCACAGGCTACAGCACAGGCTGCAAGGGATACAGGAGTCGCAAGAATATGAAGTTTGAACTGATAGCGACGGCCACATTCGGACTTGAGGCAGTTGTAAGAAGAGAAATAGAGGCGCTTGGATACAAGGTGCTCAGTACCGAGGACGGAAGGGTAACTTTCCTCGGCGATGAGCGTGCAGTCGTGTGCTCAAATCTCTGGCTCAGAACTGCAGACAGAGTCTATCTTAAGGTCGCGGATTTCAGTGCAAATACGTTTGAAGAATTATTTCAGCAGACCAAGGCGGTTCCGTGGGAGGAAATAATCCCTATCGACGGAGCTTTTCCGGTTGTCGGCACGAGCGTCAAGTCGGAGCTTCACAGCGTACCGGCCTGCCAGAGCATCATCAAAAAAGCGGCATCGAAGAGACTCGGTGAGTTCTACTGCAGGGAGATACTTGAGGAGACGGGCGCAGAGTATCGCATTCGTTTTGCGGCACTCAAGAATCGCTTCATATTGATGCTCGATACAAGCGGCATAGGTCTTCACAAGAGGGGATACAGAGTTGCGGATGTGGCAGCTCCTATGAAGGAGACACTTGCGGCGGCTCTGGTACAGCTGTCATTCTGGCGAAAAGACAAGTCGCTCGTCGACGTGTGCTGCGGTTCCGGAACCATTCTGATTGAAGCGGCAATGATAGCGAGAAACATTGCTCCGGGACTTGGAAGAAGTTTTGCCGCCGAGGGCTGGGATATTATTCCGGAGGAAATCTGGAAAGAAGAAAAGCAAAAGGCTTATGCGGCTGCCGACTACGATGAAGACTTAATGATAAAAGGCTTCGACATTGACCGAAAGGCTATCGAGGCAGCGAAGAAGAATGTTGATGAGGCGGGGCTCTCGGACGACATCGAACTTTTCAGGATGAATATGCAGAAGTTCGAGCCGAATGGAGAATACGGAGTGGTTATTTCCAATCTGCCTTACGGAAAGAGAGTCGGAACAGATGAAGGCATAGCGGAGATATACGCAAAGCTGAAATCCCTTATCAGCGAGAATCCGACCTGGTCTTTTTTCCTAATAACATCGGACAAGAATATAGAGAGTGCGCTTGGCCGCAAGGCCGACAGGCGCAGAAAGTTATACAACGGAAATGTGGAGACTCAGTTCTATCAGTACCACGGAACTAAGCCACCAAGAAAAGAAAAAGAAAGGAGCGCTCTATAATGAAGAAGACTGAATTCACCTATCCTTCCTGCGACGGAATGACAACAATTCACGGAATCAAGTGGGAGCCGGAGGGAGAGCCTAAAGCAGTTCTGCAGATAGTGCACGGCATGACGGAGTATCTCGACAGATACGATCATTTTGCCAGCTTCCTGACGGAGCACGGCTACGTCGTTGCCGGAGAAGACCACCTGGGTCATGGCAAATCTGTAGTCAATGACAGCTATCACGGATATTTCGGAGAGGGCGCCAACAATCTTGTCATTCAGGACATCCACCAGCTGAGACTCAAGCTGAATGAGGAGTACCCAAGTATCCCATACATAATCATGGGACACAGCATGGGCTCATTCCTGACAAGACAGTACATTACAGAGAATCAGAGCGACTACGCAGAAGGAATTGCCGGAGTAATCATAATGGGAACAGGCTGGCAGCCGGGCATCGCTCTCACATTGGGAAAAGGAGTTTCATCGATTCTCGGTGCAATCAAGGGTCAGAGAGCTAACAGCAAACTGATTGAGATTATGGCCTTCGGTTCGTACCTTAAGAGAATAGAAAATCCTGAGTCAATCAGCGACTGGCTGACCAAAGACAGAGAGGTCGTAAAGAAATACAGAAAAGACCCGTACTGCAGATTCCACTTTACGACGAACGGCTTCTACGGCCTTTTCTCGGCAATTAAGGAAAGCCAGGATATAAAGAGAATTGAATCACTTCCTAACGGACTGCCTCTGCTTTTCGTTTCGGGAACTGAGGATCCTGTAGGAAACTACGGTGAGGGAGTGAGAAAAGCGTTTATGAAGTACAGCGAGCACTCATACTGCCAGGTGGATATCAAACTCTACGAAGGTGACAGGCATGAGATTCTCAATGAACTTGATAAGGACGAAGTTTTTGCGGACATCCTTGAGTGGATGGATTGTTGTGTGGAGGACAGAAAATGATGGGATACGAACAGGAATATAAGAGCAAACTCACGACACCTGAGGAAGCGGTAAAAATCGTAAAGAACGGCGACTGGATTGACTACGGTGCGTACATGGGCTTCCCTGTACTTCTCGATGCGGCACTCGCAAAGAGAAAGAACGAACTAAGCGATATTAAGGTTCGAGGACTTCTTATGGATGAGCCTCTTCAGATAATTGAGCAGGATCCTGAGAGGGAGACTTTTATCTACAATTCATGGCATCTTCTGACATATGAGAGAAGAATGTGCGACAAGGGACTTTGCAATTTTATCCCTATGCT
>JABUTC010000062.1:0-6396 GCA_021442505.1 Mogibacterium sp.
GGTCAGAGGTGTAGGTGTTGCCGTCGGGACCGGTAAGCTGGATTTTAATCTTGTTTGCCGAGCCAGAATATTTAACCATTATGTATCCTTCTGAAATATTCGAGGCATCTACCGACACATCACCGTTGCTCCAAACGGTGCTTCCCGACGCCGAAGGCGAGAGAAACTCCGTCCGTGTGGTTCTCTTTTCGCCGGAAGAACTGCCCGAGGAAGAACCTCCTCCACACGACGACAAGACAAAAGCCGCGAGCAATATGACTACTGACACTGTCAAAACACGTGCTCTTGTCTTCATACTGGATGCGGCCTCCTTGATGATTTGGGTTATTAATCCCGAACTAGATGGTAAGCAGCAGATGCAGCTGGTTACCGGCCTTGTCGGAAATGAAAATATTTACTGAGTTAGCAGGGAAACTGAAAACGACTTCGCCTGTTTCTTCGTTGTAAGATATAGGAGTTGTCTTGTTCTCGCTTGCGTCCATACAGTAAATGGATTCGTAGTCAACTCCTGATGAGTCGTCCTTCAGATACAGGAAGAACTTGTTTCCGCTCTTGTAATTTCTTACAACATACGGAGCTTTGGTATCTACATTAGTTACCTTGATCTTCTTCTGTGCGTACTGCTTGTTGATAAGCCTTACGGTGATCAGCATGGTTCCTTCTCTGTCAGGCTGAAGCGTATAAACGCCTTTTTCCTTCTGGTAAACAGGAACGTTAGTACCATCGATAGTTGCAGTAACGCTTGATACCGGGAGTATAGCGCTGACTGTCATGTTGTATGTCGGCTTAGCTGTCGGTGCCTGTGTAATCTTCACAATCTGTGGTGAGATAAACAGTACCGGCAGAACCAGGAACAGGAGGAGGATTACGGTAACAAGAACCTTCCTCAGTTTGAACTTATCCTTCCTGTAGTTGCTGTAGCTTTCGATATCCTCAAGGGCAACCGAATTCGGCTGAACTTCGCAGGCCTCGAAGATATTCTGAAGCATCTGATCGGCAAGCTCAGGAGATATTTTGTGACTTTTGTCATTAAGATTAATTTTCATAAAATCCGAGCCTCCTTTCTATTGATTCAGCAACTTCTTAAGTCTTGCAAGACCGCTGGCAGTATGTCTTTTAACAGAACTCCTGCTGCAACCCATAATTCTTGCAGCCTCATCGATTGTGTAATTGTTGTAGTATCTCAGAATCAAAGCCTGGGACTCTGAGAAAGGCAGGTCAAGAACCTGTCTTGCGATGTATGACTCTTCGTCGATGTTTAAAACAATGCTTTCAGGATTATCATCCACATCTGTATGCAACGCAAAATCTTCGGCGTTATATTCCGCCGTTTCCTGATTGTAGCGCTTTTGCTTCTCGTTAATCTTGAAGCATGTTCTGAAGTTTATCTGATTAAGCCAGGATACGAACAGTTTCGGGTCTCTCAGAGTGTGAATATTCTGAAGCGCCGTAATGTACGTGTCCTGCAGGGCATCCTGTGCCAGAAAGTCATCCTTCAGATAACTGTAGGCCAGGCCATACTGTCTCTGATAGGTTGCGGCATACAGTTCAGCAAACGCGTTGCTATCTCCCTGCTGTACCATTTTGACAAGCTCTCCCAGATATTGGTAATCGAGTTGTGCCATAGATGTAACCTTTACTGCTTGCTGCTATATATATTGGTGTTAACCTTTATAGTTTGGATTGTTAATGCGCTTGTCCGAAAGTGCAATGAGTTCTGTGATGCTCTCGCAGTTTTCCTCTGCCTGGAATGCAATACCATATGAGTATTCAATCGGATGAGCACCTGGAGCAGAGTTGTTTGAATCAATCTTCTGCATCATTCTGGCAAGGAAGAGATCCAGCTTCTCTTCAGTGCAGTCTTCGAAAAGTACGAGGAACTTGTTTCCTCCGTTTCTAGCGACAAAGCACAGATTTACTGCGGTCAGTTTGAGTATTGTGGAAAAATCTCTTATGAGCTTGTTTCCGGCAAGATGACCGTACAGATTGTTGATGGCTCTGATGTTAGTGAGCTCAATCATTATGCATCCCAGGTTGTCAGGGAGTGGCTGATCGAGATATTTCTCTATTATGCTGTCGCTGGAATATCTGTTTGCAATTCCTGCAACAGGGTCCGAGTGAACGATGAAGTCGAGCTCTCTGTAATCACTCTTGAATCTGGAGAAATAACTGAAGTCAAGAAAAATGAACAGGAAAGACATACCCAGTGAAAGCCACAGCATCGCACTCAGGAGTTTAACCCCGTGGTTTGAAGCCATAGTGTAGTACNGTGTAGTACAGTCCCTTGTTCATAATGATGATTCCGGCTGTCAGCAGCGAAAGCGCCACAAAGCAGATCAGCTGGATTGTCTTGAGATTGTCGAATCTTTTCATACCATCATCCCTTTCTATAACGGTTGACTCATTTCCATGAGCGTTACAGATTACGCGATATATCACGCCATTCTTATAATAACATAAAACGGTTCAAAAATAGAGTTTTTTGCACAAACAGAATGTTTAAAATAATGTTATCAACCTAATTTTAAATTTAAAAAAACTAATTATGAGCCTCCGGAAATCTCCAAATCCTCTTATAAGTGTAAAGACAAAAAGGCCACCACTCCCGTATAGAGAGGTTAGAGATATGAAAAGTTCAATTAGAAAGGTGATAGCACTCACAGTAGCCGGCATGATGGTAGCTACCAGCGTCGGATTTACTGCAGGAAACGTGCTGAAGGCTGTTAACGAAGAGTCAGCTAATCAGGTGATTGAACAGCCGGAAAATAACAATCCAGAAGAAAATGCTTCAACAGAGGAGCCGGAGGTAATACAGGAAGAAATCGCAAACCTTCAGGAAGCGCCTGCTCCCGTTGAGCACACACTTACAATCCATTACTACGGAGTAGACGGACTCTGCTACAGAAATGATTATGTAGGCTCATTCCTTGAAGGTGCGGACTACAGCATCACTTCCCCAAACGTACCCGGCTTCAATGCAGATAAGCCGGTTGTCAGCGGAACAATGGGATCAGAGGACGTGGAAATCTACGTTTCATACACCTATAACGGAGACAGCGGTATTACATACCTCTACGGTCTCATTCCGGGTGTAAATGCCAACGCCAATATCAGCAATGACAGAAAGTGGCTCGGACTTGGAACACAGAAGATTTACGGAGTGTTCCCTGCAAACAAGTACAATATGAATCAGCAGATCAGCGGGGCAACTTTCGGAGAAGGTGTTAAGGCGATATTCCCTGACATCACAATAAACGGCAAGACATACAAATATGCGGCACAGGGATCAGCCCAGGCTTCACAGTATGGATACTACACGGCGCAGTATATGAACACACTGGTAGCCAGCGGAGCCAACTCAGGCAGCAACTCATACAATCCTTATGTAAATGCCGGAATCAAGACCTTCCATACCAACTATCAGATTATGATTAACTCGGAAGAGTTCTACTCGGTTAACTTCCTGCTCGCAAACCCTGGAAGCAGCAAATTTACTTACCTCGGAGGCTTTGCGCAGAGAGCTGATGCCGGGTCGTCAGAGTCAAAAATCGTTTTACCTGACAGCGCATCTGCACCGTCAGAGGCAAAGAAGGGCTCGAAAGAGTATGTATTTGACGGCTGGTACCGCGATGAGCAGTGCACTCAGAAGGCTGAATTCAACGGACTCGTAGACAGCAACAGAAACTTCTACGGAAGATACATTGAAAAGACCAAGCAGAATGCCGCATACACAGTAGAGCACTACGGATATGACGGAAACGGCGGCTGGACAAAGCTCGACTCAGAGACACTTGAGGGAAAAATCGGCACAGAAGTGACAGCCGAGAGCAAGGTTTTCGCAGGATACACTTTCTACGAGGGTTACTCAGAGAATCTCAGCAAGGCTTATGTCATAGGTGACGGGTCGCTCACTCTCAAGTTTTTCTACAAGGTTAATGCGGAAGTAAGCATCACCGGAAGCAAGCTTGAGACCAAGTACAGCGGCGAGACTCAGTCGCTTGAGGGATACACACTCGAGGCAAAAACCGAGGTTGACGGCGTAAGCTACGACACGGCGAACACTGTACTCAAGACAAAGGCAGTCATTGCAGCAAGCGGAAAGGATGCAGGAACATATGATATGGGTCTTGCAGCAGATCAGTTTGCAAATATCGATGATGGATTCAATGTAAGCTACGTTCTCGCATCGGACGGACAGCTTACAATCGGCAAGAGAGATGTTGTAATCGCTTCAGAAAGCGCAAGCAAGCCTTTTGACAGAACGGCTCTTCGCGCTGATAGTGTAAAGATCAGCGGAGACGGATTCGTGCAGGGTGAGGGATTCGGATACCTGTTTGATGAAGAATATGTAAAGCAGGGCACATATGACAACCACTTCATAATTGTGGATCTCCCGCAGCTTGCAACAAATTACGACAACTACAATATCACGATTGAATACGGCAAGATAGCAATCACTGCACCTGTTGCTACAGCTGCAGAACCGGCAGCAGCTTTACAGGCTCCGGAAAGAACGGTTGTAGCTGCAGTGGCTAACGCTGATGGAGATTACACGCTCACCAGCATCACAAACGCAGAGACACCTCTTGCAAAGATTATCGATCTCGATTGCTGCATACTGCACTTCATAATCATATTCATAGCTCTGTGCATACTTGTTTACTACACGGTAGACACGAGAAGACGCAAGAGAAGGATTTTCAAATTAGAAGAGAGTATTGCAGAAAAGGAAGCAAACGCTTAAAATATGAGTTAGCAAACAGTCTAACTGGAATAAGCGGCGGCTGTGCTAAGGCATGGCCGCCGTATTTGCGATTATTATAAAACAGGGGGAGGGTGCTATGTCTGGACTTCATGACGCTTTACACAACAATTACGGCGTATGTCTGTGGACAGTGCTTGCTTTTGTTGTTTTTGTAATAATGGTAATTGTTGCTTTTGTACACGTATACAGACAGAACAAGAAAGACGAAGAATTCACCCGTGAACTTGAAAGAAAGTACGGTATTCGAATAGATGAAAGGAGATAGGGAGTAATGGTTCATCGCACACTCTTAGGTTTTTGTGGCTGGGATATTCCTGCAGCAATAGTTCTGATAGCAGTCATCGTTGCTCTCGTAATCAGAAACAGAAAGCTCAAAAATAAAGAGAGAGAGCTTGAAGAGAGAGTTCTGGGAATGAGTGATAACGGTAACGGATTAGAGAAGGAAGCAGGAACAAAGGAAGATGCAGAAGCAGAAAAGTAAGCACGATAAGGTTGAGGATAAGGCTGCTGCAAAGGCAGAAGCCAAAGCGAGAAGAAGATACGACAAGAGGAAATACAGCAGCTTGAGATTCGCTATCGAACTTGTAGTCTGCGTTATCATCTTCCTGTGTATTTTTTCTATGATAGTTGGAATTTCAAGAGTTGACGGACAGTCAATGTATCCGACCCTGAAGAACAGGCAGGTCGTACTGTACCAGAGACTTGGAAATAATTACGAAGTAGGCGACATAGTTGCTATCAAGATGCCTAACGGAGATCGCTATGTAAAGCGTGTTATCGCAAAGGAAGGCGACAAGGTAGACATTAAAGACGGCAAAGTTTACGTAAACGATAAGGAGATCAGCGAACCGTACGTTAACGGTGTGACCGAGGAGCAGGGCGGCAATGTGAAGTATCCGTATACCGTCGAAAAAGGCGCTGTGTTTGTCTTAGGTGACAACAGAGCGGTTTCGATAGATTCGCGAACTTTCGGAGCGGTTATTATCCAGAACATAAAGGGTAAACTCTTCGGAAATAAATAGATTAACTGAAAAGGACTGAAAGTATTATGTCAAAGAAAAGCCGTGAAAAGAGAGAACTCGAGGCTGCAAAAAAGAAAAAGAATGACGGCAGACCGAACAATCTTTTGATTGCTGTACTGATTTTCGGTACTGTGGCATTGATGTTCGCATTT
This sequence comes from Mogibacterium sp., assembly GCA_021442505.1. Classification (GTDB taxonomy): domain Bacteria; phylum Bacillota; class Clostridia; order Peptostreptococcales; family Anaerovoracaceae; genus Crickella. Next base: position 5,940 of record JABUTC010000062.1, read on the forward strand.
ATCTGGGGATACAAGTATTTCCATCTGTCAAAGAACATACAGACCTATATGAAGGAAGCGGGTTATGACACCGTGTTTGAAAATATGCAGATAGATGACAGCACCGTAATGTCTGTAACTGCAAAGAAGAACAAACTGTCAATTGTAACAACTGTCACAACCGACGACCCTGAGGCTGCAAAGGAAAAATACTCAAGTGACGAAGGCAAGGACAGCGTAAAGTATATGGCCAGCTATTACCTCTATACATTGAAGTCCAATTGCAGAGGTCTAACCGCAAGTGCAACATACTCTGTTAAAGTTAATGATGAACAGGTTCTGAAAGATACAATAAGTTTTCGTCAGGCGAAGAGTTTCCTGAAGGAGAATGGTCTGGTTGAGTAATATGAAGTTCGATTTACATTGTCACACAAAGGAAGGTTCTATTGATGCAAGAATGTGCATTCGTGACTATGTT
>JABUTC010000062.1:6512-10289 GCA_021442505.1 Mogibacterium sp.
GGAATTGAGTATGATACTAAAGATGCAGGTCATATCCTGGTTGTTATGCCGGACGATATGTACCTGCCTCTTTTTAGACTCAGAGGAATGCGTCTGAGAAAACTTATTCACGTTGTCCATTCCTGCGGCGGAGTGCTGGGCATCGCACATCCTTTCGGAGCAAAAGGGTCTTCCGCAATGTGGTTCAAGCTCATGGATACTGCGCTCATATACGATGTGGATTTTATTGAGATTTTCAACTCCTGCGAACTGCCGGAATCAAACAAACTGGCAAAAGAACTTGCTGCAATTTACGGCAAGCAGGGAACTGCCGGCACAGATAATCACAATGGAGACTACATCGGAATGGCCACTACAGTAATTGATGCAGAGATTCATTGCAACAACGATTTCATCAAGGCTGTCAAGGAGAAGAAAATTGTTTCTGCAGAAGGCACGGAAAGAGAGCAGCCGACAAAGGGCAAACTGAAAGAGCACTGGTCCGGAGTCCTCGCATTTAAAGCGTATAACAGAGGAACAGCCAAACTCATCTCAGGTTTAAGAAAACTGGAATACTACAATCTCACCAGAATCAGCAGCCTTGCAGGCAGGTTTAAAGACAAGAAATTTAAATAGTCCAACGCATTCACTGTGTTGACATCAACTATATCCTAATGTACAATATCAAGGTCGCAGAAAATAATGCGCGCTCGTAGCTCAATTGGATAGAGTGTCTGACTACGAATCAGAAGGTTCGGGGTTCGAGCCCCTGCGGGCGCACCATAACAAAAGGCATCCCACGCGGGATGTCTTTTGTTATGTCCGCACGCAGGAGATAAGAACCCGAAGGGTTCGCATTCAGGTGTATCAAGGGTTTCAGACACCTGAATCTTTTGGCTGTCAAGGATTAGGATGGAGATTTGCGAAGCAAATACTATCCCCTTGACAGCCAAAAAGCCTCCTGCGGGCGCACCAAAAATTTTACTAAAAAAACAGTTTTAACTACTTTTTAACGACTCAGTTTTTTATAAAACAAAAAACGACTGCAATCTGCAGTCGTTTTTATGTTGAATGTTTTCAAAGATTAACTAGATTGAGAAACCTGTTGTCATCTTGTCGTCATCATCCATAAACCACTTTGCCTCACCGCAGAGGTATGCAGCGCCTGTGATCTGTGGAATAACAGCATCGAACTCGCCAACCTTAGCTGTGTCAAGAATACGTCCGATGAATCTTGTTCCGATGAATGACTCGTAAACGAATGCCTCGCCTACACCCAGCTCGCCGTGCTTGTAAAGCCATGACAGCTTAGCTGATGTACCTGTTCCGCAAGGTGATCTGTCAATCTGTGGATTCTCGTGCTCTCCGAAGATAAGAGTGTTTCTGAGTGCGAACTTAGCATCCGGGCAAGTCTTCTTGTACTCTTCCTCTGTAAGGTCTGATGAGCTGTAGTTCTCAATCAGGTCAACAGATGTGATGTCGAGCTCTGGGTGCTGAATCTCATACTTCTCGTTGATAGCCTTAAGAGCATAGCTTGACCACTTTGTGAGGTAGTCCTTTGTCTCCGGGCATGACTTCAGTCCAAAGTTCTTCTCGATGTCTACGAGTGCGAAGAACGATCCACCAAAGCAGATGTCAAATACAACTGTCTTGCCATCATACTCAAGCTCACAGTTCTCCTTGTAAACGAACGCAGGAACGTTTGTAAGAGCAACGCCTGTAACCTTACCGTTCTTACATGTAGCAACAGTCTTGATGATTCCTGCAGGTGCCTCGAGGATAACCTCTGTCTCAGGCTCCTTCATCTCCATCAGTCCGCCCTCAAGGATAGCTGTAACAGCACCGATTGTGCAGTGACCGCACATATTCAGGTACATACCGCCGTCCATGAAGATTACTCCGAAGTCAGCTTCCTTATTAACCGGCTCACAGAGGAATGCTCCGAACATATCGTGGTGTCCACGTGGCTCATACATCAGAGCAGTTCTGAGGTGATCATAGTGCTCAGCGATGTAATTCTTCTTCTCGATCATTGTGTTTCCCGGAGCCTCTGGGCAATCAAGGCATACTCTGCAGTACTCGCCTTCTGTATGTGCCTCGATAGTTCTCAGAACCTGAGGATTGTAGTTGCTGTAGTTAATCTTTGCTTCTAACTTAGCCATGGGTTTATACCTCCTTATTTTACGAAGAAAAGGCAGAATGCCTCTCTTAACTAACTATAAGAAAATTATATCATTGACACTTTTCTGTCAATTAAAAAATTTTGATAAAAAAGCACTAAAAAGCATTGAAAATTAAGAACTATAAACAAATTGCTAATATTATTTTCTTAAATAGAAAAAGGATTTATTATCGTTGAAATTTATATTAATTAGGTGCTATTATTATACGACGATATAAGCGTGGTTTTGCGCGCTTTTAATGAAGATAATTAAAGGAGATATGTGTTATGGAAAACTTTCAGATGCTATTAAGACAGCATGTTGGAGCTCCTTGTGCTCCTGTTGTAAAAGTAGGAGATAAGGTAAAAAAAGGAACTCTTATTGCCGAGCCTACAGGACTTGGCGCAAACATTTTCTCAAGCGTATACGGCGTTGTTGAGGAAATCACAGAGGACAGAATCATCATCAAGCCAGATGCTGAGCAGCCAGAAGAGTACGAGAAGATTCCTGAGGGAACAGTACTTGAGAAGGTAAAGGCAGCAGGAGTTGTAGGTCTTGGTGGAGCAGGATTCCCTACAGCAGTAAAGCTGGACGCTAAGTTCGAGGATGGCGGTTATGTTCTTGTAAACGCATCTGAGTGTGAGCCAGGCCTTAAGCATAACATCAAGGAAATCGAGATTGACCCTGACAAGCTCTGCCGTGGAGTTAAGTACGCTATGGAAGTATCGGGAGCTAACAAGGGAATCATCGCTATCAAGAAGAAGAACAGATTCGCAGTTGAGAGACTTGACGAGGTTCTCGTTAACTATCCTGACATCGAGAGACAGCTTCTTGCAGACATCTATCCAATGGGAGAAGAGCGTGCTGTAGTAAGAGAGTGCCTCGGAATCGAGCTCGAGCCAACACAGCTTCCATCAGCAGCTAAGGCAATCGTTCTCAACTCAGAGACATGCTACAAGATTGTAGAGGCTGTTGAGGAACTTAAGCCACTCGTAGAGAAGAACCTTACAGTAAGAGGAAGAATCAACGGCGGATACGGTGCTCACGTATTCATGAATCAGCCTATCGGAATGGCTGTAAAAGACCTCATCGAGAAGGCTGGCGGAATCTACGGCGAGTACGGTGAGATTTCAATGGGCGGAGCTTTCACAGGAAAGCCATGCAGCCTTGAGGATCCTACAGTAAAGGCAACAGGAGCAATCCTCGTTTCAGCACCATTCGAAGATTACAAGGGCGCTAAGTGCGGTATCCTCGTATGCGCATGCGGCGGTAACCTCGAGAGAATGGAAGGAATCGCTAAGAACTACAACTTCGACGTAGTATCAGTTTGCTACTGCAAGCAGGCTCAGGAGCAGAAGAACGGAACACGTAAGTGCGAGCGTCCTGGTAACTGCCCTGGACAGGTTGCAAACCTGCTCGAGTACAAGAAGGCTGGCGCAGAGTACGTTCTTATCGGAAACTGCTCAGACTGCTCGAACACAGTTATGGCTAACGCTCCAAAGCTTAAGCAGAACGTTATCCACCAGACTGACCACTTCATGAAGGTTGTTGATCATGACTTCTACAGAGCACTCAGAATCTCAAAGCACGTAAGCCAGGATATGAACTTTGTAGACAACGCAATCAACGAGCAGGA
>JABUTC010000062.1:10312-12054 GCA_021442505.1 Mogibacterium sp.
GCCCGTAGAGGGTTTAGAAACTCGGGAACTGCCGGCCCGAGCAATCGGGCCGGGTTCTAAATAAAAGTTGTTACTTATAATCAAGTTGCTACTAATCAAATGCGTTGAGACTTTACCAAGCCGCATAACCCCGATTTGTGAAGCAGGGTAGAGTGTCGACACAGGATTACAAACTTAATAAGTAGACATAAGAAATCACATTTTTTAAGGAGGAAGATCGATATGTCAATAACAGCTGAAACAGCTAAACAGCATGCGAAAGATCCAGCAGTATTATGCTGCAGAGCAGAAGCAGGCACAGAGCTTACACCTGCTAACTTTGAGGATCCGGCACTGTTCCCAGATCTGGTAGACTCGGGTCTGCTCAATCTTGACGGAGCACTTTGCCTTGGACAGGTTCTCAATGGATCAAAGCTGACAAAGACAGTTGATTCTCTGACCCCAATCACAGCTGACATCGTAGATAAGTATGATTCACTTGAGGAAGAGGCAGAGGAAGTTGCAGAGGAGGCAGCTCCAGAGGTAGCAGCAGCACCTGTAGCAGCAGCTCCTGTATGCGGCGGAACAATCAAACTCCACATCGGTGAGGGTAAGAACATCGACATCGAAATCCCAGCAGGTATTGGCGGCGGAGCAGCAGCTCCTGCAGCAGTAGCTGGAGCACCTGTAGCAGCAGCTGGAGCAGCTCCTGCAGAGTTCGGTGAGGAGAAGGTTGTTAGAGAGCTTACAAGAAAGCACTACAACATCACTGAGGTTAAGAGAGGACCTGAGACAAAGTTCGAGGGATCAGTTCTTTACATCAGAGAGGGAATCGAGGAAGAAGCTGTTGCTTCTCAGGATCTCGTAACAAGCATGAAGATTGAGATCATCACACCTGATAAGTATCATACTTATTCAGAGACAATCATGGATGTTCAGCCAATCGCTTGCAAGGAAGAAGAGTGCCAGCTCGGTTCAGGATACACAAGAGTACTCGACGGTGTTATTACTGTAGTAACAGGAACAACAGATGAGGGTATTCAGATTGGTGAGTTCGGTTCATCAGAGGGCTACCTTGATGAGAACATTATGTGGAACCGTCCAGGTGCTGTTGATAAGGGCGAGACAATGATTAAGTACTTCGTTACTATCAAGAACGGCAAGAACATGGAGAGACCGGGTCCTATCGCAGCTCACAGTGCTGTTGACTATGTAACTGCAGAGATTAGAAACGCTATGAAGAAGGATCTCCCAGAGACAGCAGATTCAGAGCAGGTTCTTAAGCAGGTTAGAAGACCTGGAAAGAAGAAGGTTGTAATCGTTAAGGAAATCATGGGACAGGGCGCTATGCATGATAACTTCCTCTTCCCATCAGAGCCAGTTGGTGTACTTGGTGCTAAGCCAAACGTAGACCTTGGTAACGTTCCTGTATGTGCTTCAGCTCTTGAGGTAATGGATGGATGCATCCACGCTCTTACTTGCATCGGACCTGCTTCAAAGGAGATGTCAAGACACTACTGGAGAGAGCCACTGGTACTCGAGTGTCTGCATGATGAGGAAATCGACCTTGTAGGAGTTGTATTCGTTGGATCACCACAGGCTAACTCAGATAAGTTCTATGTATCAGGAAGAGTTGGACAGACAGTTGAGATGCTCGACGTTGACGGAGCATTCGTAACAACTGAGGGATTCGGAAACAACCACGTTGATTTCGTAGCTCACATCGAGACAATCGGATCAAGAGGAATTCCTGTAGTAGGTAT
>JABUTC010000062.1:12236-14082 GCA_021442505.1 Mogibacterium sp.
AAAGTACAACGTTAACGTAAAGAACAACAACGTTGAGCTTATCGAGAAGGCTATCGGCGCTAAGATTGAGCTGCTTGACAACGAGCAGGCACTGCCAATGAGTGATAAGAGAAAGGCTAAGTACGACTAATCAACATGGGAAATGCTAGCAACCTTAAGTATGGTGACAAAGTAAACTATTATGAGGGAGTAATAGTTGAGGTACAGGATAACAGCATTGCTATCGATGTACTCGGCAGACTGGGATACTTCGTGATACCGAAGGATTTCGTAATCGCAAAGGATTCACTCATAGTAGGACAGACAGTTGGCTGGAAGATGAGTTTTTTCGAACAACTGCCGGATAAGTTCACCAAGGCGTTCACTCCCGGTGTTGAGAACCCGGATAAGACAGTCTATTTAGAAGGCATAGTCTCATACGTTGAGGATTGTGCTGTAGCACTGATTGCCAAAGATAATATGGGTGAATTCAAATCGCCTAAAAGAATGTTAATTTCGGACACTGAGTTCGAAACGGGTCAGACGGTTGGATGGAACACAAGTAAGTTCGTTCAACTTGGACCGGAAGTAAATGAAAAGTATGTTAGCAATCTCCAAACGAGAGAAAGACGTGCTATAGAAATTTCAAGCAGAAACAACTAGGAGGAAAACAAAAATGAGTTTAACAGTTGTAAAAGGATTACAATCTGAGATCTTCGTACCTGTAACTCCGCCATCAGTATTCACAAAGCCGACAAAGCCTATGAATGAGTGGGTTGTTGGACTGGCTACAGCTGCTGGTGTTCACAGAAAGGACCAGGAGAGATTTAATCTTGCAGGAGACTTCACATGGAGAAAGATTCCAAGTGATACACCTACAGATCAGCTTATGGTATCACACGGTGGATACGATAACTCAGATGCTAACAAGGACATCAACTGCATGTTCCCTATCGACAGAATCCACGAAATCGTAAAGGCTGGAATCGTAGCCGGAGAGGCTCCATTCCACGCAGGATTCATGGGTGGTGGTGGAAACATCGAGAAGTTCACAAATGAGACAGGCCCTGCAATCGCAGATATGTTTAAGGAGTCTGGTGTTGACGCTGTTCTTGTAACAGCTGGATGAGGAACTTGCCACCGCTCTGCAACAATCGTGCAGAGAGCAATCGAGAAGGTAGGAGTTCCTACAATCTGTATCACAGCTCTTCCACCTGTATCAAGACAGAACGGAACACCAAGAGCTGCAGCTCCAATCGTACCAATGGGAGCTAACGCAGGTGCACCTAACGATATCGCAATGCAGACAGGAATCGTAACTGATGCTCTCAAGCTCATCGAGACAATTGAGACACCGGGTAAGATTGTTCCACTGCCTTACGAGTATCACGCACAGATCTAGTCCGGATTATAATTAAATAGGACATCGGTATTACCGAAGATGGGGGCAGAGAAATCTGCCCCCTTTTATAAAAACAGAGAGGTCAAACTTATGGCAAACGATATAGATCTGAGAAGATTGGTTATAAAGGCTTTTCATATGACAGAAGTTGAGGAAGGCGAAGCTAATACAATAACAACCGAGGGACAGATGACAATCAGCAGTGAGATGTTACCTAAGCTTGTTGAGAAGTATAATGATGCAATTGCCGATATTAAGCTTCAGATTATCAAGCCCGGCGACCATGACAGATTTACAAACACAATTATGGATATAATCCCTATTTCGACAAAGGTTCTCGGACAGTGCGGAGAGGGTATCACACATACAATCACAGGCGTATATGTTATGCCTACCGGAGTTGATGTGGATGGTGAGCAGGCACACGAGTTTGGATCATCAGAGGGAAATCTCAAGGATATGCTC
>JABUTC010000063.1:0-3977 GCA_021442505.1 Mogibacterium sp.
TTATAACGATTTAGAGGCGGCAGCAGAATATGCTGAATCCTTTGCTGCATTATCAGGCAAAATAATGGATTCGTCAAAGAATCTTGCCGAAGCAGTAAGCTTATATAAAGCATGTAATATGAAAGTTGAGAAGGCTTTTGTATATTCACATATGAGAAAAGATGAGGATAACGGCAACTCAAAATACCAGGAGATGTACAACAAGGCTGTGTCAGTTATTACTGACGTATCTGCAAAAATGTCTTTCTTTGTGCCGGAACTCCTCTCCCACTCTGAAGAATTGCTCGAGCAATACATCTCCGAAGATCAGTCTCTTAATGAGGCATCTTTCATGCTGAGACAAATATTCCTCGAGAAGCCACATACTTTAAGCAGCGAGCAGGAATTTATTCTTGCATCACTTGGAGACGCACTAAGAGCGCCTGATGATATTTTCACCGCACTTAATGACGTTGATATGACTTTTGGAACTGTTTTAAATGACGATGGAAATGAAGTTGCGGTTACACATGCAAGCTACGCGCCTTTGATGGAGTCCTCTAATCGAGATGTGAGGAAAGCAACATATGATGCTTTGTATGAAAAATATAAAGAGCATAACAATACTCTGGCATCCATCTATAACAGCAATGTAAAGACGTCCGTTGTACGGTACAAACTAAGGAATTATGAATCCTGTCTGGACGCTGCTCTTTCGGGCAATCAAATCCCAAAGTCTGTTTATACAGGTTTAATTGAGGCTGTAAACAGTTATCTCCCGTCGATGCATAAATACGTTGAAATAAGAAAACGTGTTTTGGGCGTGGATGAGCTTAAAATGTATGATATTTACAAGCCGCTGCTGAAGCCGGCGAATATTGAATATACTTACGAAGAAGCTGTTAAATGCGCCTGTGATGCCCTGTCCCCTATGGGTGAAGAATATGTAACTGTTCTTCGAAAAGGTTTGCTGGAAGATAAATGGGTAGATATCTACGAGAACAAAGGAAAAACATCCGGAGCGTATTCCTTTGGATCATATGACAGTTTTCCTTATATCCTGTTAAATTTCACGGGAGAGCTCAGAGATGTTTTCACCATAATTCATGAGGGCGGGCACTCTATGCACTCATATTACACAAGGAAGACTCAGCCGTATCTTTACGGAGACCACTGTATTTTTACTGCAGAGGTTGCAAGCACAGTAAACGAAACACTGCTCATTAAACATCTTTTGAAAAACTGTGATGATTCTGACCTTCGTGCATACCTGGTCAATTTCTATCTTGAAGAATTCAAAGGTACGGTTTTCCGTCAGACTATGTTTGCCGAGTTTGAACTCAAAGCTCACGAAACAGTTGAGAATGGTGGTTCTCTTACTGCAGAATACCTTAATTCGATGTACGATGAATTAAATACAAAATATTTTGGACCTGCGCTGTCGCACGACGACCTTATACAGTATGAATGGTCTAGAATTCCACACTTCTATCGTGATTACTATGTGTATCAATATGCTACCGGTTATTCTGCAGCAAATGCCATAGCGAACAGAATACTTTCAGAAGGTGATACAGCGCGTGATGAATACATAGAATTTCTTAAATCAGGTTCTTCGGATTATCCTATTGAGTTGCTCAAAATTGCAGGTGTGGATATGAGCACAACAGAACCAATAATTTCTGCATTGAATACTTTTGCGGAGCTTGTTGATGAACTCGATGCAATTATGCAATAATAATTACAGAATTACTGAAGGATTGCGGTATTAATTTATGAAAGCATTCGTATACAGAAACAACAATTCACTGTCTATAGAGACCTGTGCCAGAATTGAGGAATCGCTAAAAGCACGAAATATTACAGTGCTCAACTCCTACGATGAGAGCGTAGATTTTCTTGTATGTATAGGTGGCGACGGAACTTTTCTCAGTTTTATCCATAAGCTAGGCTTCCCTACTGTGCCTATTCTAAGCATAAATACGGGTCATCTTGGTTTTTTCCAGGAGGCAAGCCCTTCTGATGCAGAAAAATTAATCGATGCATATCTAAATGGCGATTATAAAACTCAGTGTATTCATACTATTGAGGCTGAAATTCAAACCGATAGAGATACTTTTATCAGAAATGGAATTAATGAAATTGTAATACGTGGGCCTCTCGCACATGTTTCGCAATACAGAGTTGAAGTTGAAAGCACACCTATTTCAGACTTTTCAGGTGATGGAATACTTGTATCTACTCCGGTGGGTTCCACTGCATATAACTACTCTTTAGGAGGCTCATTAGTGTCACCAAATCTGGACGTACTTCAGATTACGCCGATTGCACCAATGAATACAAATACGTATCGTTGTTTCCATTCAAGTGTAATTATTCCATCCGACGAAACTATTACAGTATGCGGTCTTGGCCGTAGTGAGAACGGCAATGTAATTCTTTCTTTTGATGGAAGAACTCATGAATTTAACAATGTAAAGCGTATACGCATAAAGAAGTCACAAAACGAACTTCATCTTGTGCGTTTTAGCGACTATAACTATTGGAAAAAGCTTAAAAGCAAGCTTGTATAACTAAGGAAATCTGATGAGTAAATACACACACATCGTTACTGAAGACGAGCTCGGGATGACAATTAATCAGATTCTTCGAGCAAACTATAAATTTTCAGCCCGGTTTAAGACGAAGATGAAATATCAGTCTCTGGTAGATCTCAACGGCGTCCCTACTCCGGGCTACGTTATGCCTGTGATTGGTGACGTAATAGGTATAAGGCTGCCGGAAGAACACAACGATTTTGAGCCGGAAGATATCCCTCTAAAGGTTCTTTATGAAGATGATGATTTGCTTGTTATAGATAAACAGCCGGGTATAATCTGTCATCCAACGAAAGGTCATCCGACACACACTATTGCCAATGCCGTTGTCAATTATATGAACAACAATGGAGATAATTACAAAGTCCGTTTCGCAAATCGAATAGATATGGACACCTCCGGAATAGTGATTATTGCTAAAAATGCCAATTCACAAAACGACATTTCTTCACAAATGCGTGCTAAGTCAACAGTCAAAAAATATATAGCTGTAGTTCATGGAAACATTTCAGAAGATGCGTTTACAATTAATCTGCCGGTAGGAAGACCCGATCAGGTTTCAATACAAAGATGTGTAATGTATGAAGGTGGCAAGGACGCCATAACAGATGTTAAGGTATTAGAAAGATATAGTGATAAATATACTTTAGTGGAGTTAACTCTTCATACAGGAAGAACCCATCAGATAAGAGTGCATTTATCACACATAGGGCATCCTATTGTTGGAGATTACCTGTATGGCGGAGAAGCCCCTGAATTCATTGACAGGCAGGCACTGCATGCAATTTGTATGGAACTTAAACATCCGATTACGGGAGATCCTCTAAGAATAGAGGCAGAATATCCGGATGACATTACAGAATGTATCAACAGAATCAAAAGAAAAGGATAAGCATTGCTTATCCTTTCTTTATTAAAGATGCCTTATTAATACTCCCCTGCATTGTTTCTGAACACATCCTGGTTGAAATACTTGAAATTAGCAAATCCGTGGCTGATCAGCAGCTCGTAGAACGCTCCTCTTCCAAGATACATATATGCATTAGCGATTGCTACAGGAATATCAGCAACTATCAGGAGGAGCATGCCTGCAACAGTGGTACTTGATAGACCGAAATATGGAACTATAAACTTTGGAGCCAAAGCTACAAGGATGTATGGGACGTATGTAAGGTCCAGTTTGAAAAGATTCATCTTGTTTCCTGTCATTCTTGCTTTGCTTTCCGCAAGGCATTGCATAATCCCCTTATTAGGATTGTCGGCCAGAATGAAGTAAGATTGGCGAAAACCATACCAGGCTATTATTCCTGGAATAATAAACAGCAATGTCCACATCATTATTATAAGATCCTGAACTATTGTCATAATTAACGCCTTAAAGAAGAACTGGAATCCTTCAAA
>JABUTC010000063.1:6744-8499 GCA_021442505.1 Mogibacterium sp.
GCTGCGTATCTAGGGCATCTATCCGGATCAAGAATATTAACCTTGTATTCCGGCAGATTCTTATCAATTGTAGTCTTTGGAAGCTCCTTCATCTCAAGGTTATAGATTGCTGCGATTTCTCTTGCAACACCGTAATGTCCCCAAAGATCAGGTCTGTTTGTAAGAGATTTGTTATCAACCTCGAGAACAACGTCGTCCATACCTATAACTTCAGCAACGCACTGTCCAACTTCACAGTCGATGTCACTTAAGTCAACGATGATTCTTTCGTCATCTGTCGGGAAAAAGTGCTCCATATATACTTCCGTAGCACCACAGATCATTCCGTACGATGACTCTCCGCGAAGCTTGCTCTCTTTAATTTCAACAAGAGTGTTTTCACCGTGCCAGTAAACCTTCGAACCAGGCTTTGAAACAACTACCTTTTCACCTACGTAAAGGTTTGTTCCTCCGCAAACAATCTGCTTAAGCTCTCCTACCCCGCAGTCAACCATACAAATCGTTAGGCTGTCTGCATTTGGATGAGCTTTAACTTCTTTAATTTCTCCAACAACGATATTCTCGAATTTATCGGCTGTCTTAATAACATCCTCAACCTCAACAGTACGCATTGTAAGGTCGTATGCAATCTGTTCAGGAGTAAGACTATCCGGAATATCTACGAATCTTTTTACAAAATTTAATGAAATATTCATAATCCTACCTCCTTTACTTGAACTGCTTTAAGAATCTAAGATCGCCGCTATGGAAGAAACGTACATCGTCAACACCGTAACGCATCATAACGAGTCTGTCTAAACCGATATTAATGTAGAATCCGGTATATTCGTCAGGATCAAGTCCTGCAGATCTAACAACGTTCGGATTAATTACACCGCCTGGCATAACCTCAATCCAGCCGTTCTGATTACATACTCTGCAGCCTTCTCCACCACAAACAAGACATTCCATATCAATTTCATATCCAGGCTCTGTGAATGGGAAAAATCCTTCTCTCATGCGGACATTTACCTTCCTGCCGAAAACCTTCTCAAGGATTGTATTAATCATTACTTTTCCTGAAGAGAATGAGAGGTCTTTATCAACGATAAGTGCCTCGTACTGGAAGAATGCTCTTTCATGTCTTGCATCTGTATTCTCATTTCTGTATACCCTGCCAGGATAAATAAATCTTGCAGGAACTCCATCCAGAATCAGTTTACGTACAGAACCACCTGTAAGGTGAGGTCTGAGACAAAGTCTGTCGCAACCTTCCTTATCTTCTGTACCTTCAATCCAGTATGTATCCATCGACTGTCTTGCCGGATGGTCTGCCGGGAAGTTAAGGTTGTCAAAAGCAAATTTCTCACTGCTAATATCATCCTCGCTGTACAGTTCAAAGCCGAGGGATGTAAAGGCGTCATTAAGGTCATAGCACATCTGGGTGATAGGATGCAGTGCACCTTCAGCAACTGGAATTCCCGGTAGCGTGAGGTCAATCTCACCTTCAATTACCGATGCTGAAGCAACTATCTGAGCTTCACGCTCTTCAATCTTTTCCGTAAAGAAGGCTTTAATCTCATTAGCCTTCATTCCTACGGATCTCTTCATGTCTGGTTCAAGTGAACCTAAAGTCTTGAGTACACTTTGTAACTCAGACTTCTTTCCCGTCAATTCTCTTCTAATATCCTGAAGCATCTCAAGGCTGTCTGCCTCGGCGATTCTATCAAGACCCGATTGACGAATTTGCTCTAATTTGTTAAGCATTTTGTCTTT
>JABUTC010000063.1:8960-10467 GCA_021442505.1 Mogibacterium sp.
AGAGGAGCAACAATAGCAAGAAGTCCAGGTGCTACCATTTCCTTAAGAGCAGCAGCTGTTGAAATCTCAACACATCTAGCATAATCCGGCTTTGATGTTCCCTCCATGATTCCCTTGTCCTCACGGAACTGTCTTCTTACTTCCTGAATCATCTGGTTAGCAGCCTTTCCTACTGAGCTCATTGTCATAGCTGAGAAAAGGAATGGCAGCATAGCGCCGATGAAAAGACCTACGATTACCATCGGGTCTGTGAGACTGATTACAGTGATTTTTGCAGCTGAAGCAAATGAAGCAAAGAGTGCAAGAGCTGTAAGTGCAGCTGAACCAATAGCGAATCCCTTACCGATAGCAGCTGTAGTATTTCCTACTGAGTCAAGTGTATCTGTAATTTCTCTTACGTCCTCCGGAAGTTCAGACATCTCAGCGATTCCGCCGGCGTTATCAGATACCGGACCATAAGCATCTACGGCAACAGTCATACCTGTTGTTGAAAGCATACCTACAGCAGCAAGTGCGATACCATAAAGACCGGCAAAATTATACGCGATGATTACTGCAACGCCAATGAAAAGAATTGGCCAAACAGTTGATTCCATTCCGACAGCCATACCTGAAATAATTGTTGTAGCTGAACCTGTCTGTGACTCCTCAGCGATTCTCTTTACATGCTTGTGTTCAGCAGCTGTGTAAAGCTCCGTGAGCTCACCGATGATAACTCCAACAAGAAGTCCTGCGATAATAGCAAAAGCATATGTGTAATTGCCAAGCATCTTCTTTGAAAGAATAATAGCTGCAACAATAACGATACCGCTTGAAACATATGTACCAAGGTTAAGTGTCTTAGCAGGATTTACCTTTTCCGATCCTCTAACAACCATAACACCGATAATAGATGCGATAATACCGATTGCAGAAATCAGAAGTGGGAAAACAGCAGCAGTTTCCTCTGTAAATGTACCGTTGATGCCTGAAGCCTGTACAGCAACACCTGCAAGTGTAACAGCTGAAATAATTGAACCAACGTATGACTCGAAAAGGTCTGATCCCATTCCGGCAACGTCACCAACGTTATCTCCAACGTTATCTGCGATTACAGCAGGGTTACGTGGGTCATCCTCTGGAATTCCAGCCTCAACCTTACCTACAAGGTCAGCTCCTACGTCAGCAGCCTTTGTATAGATTCCGCCACCTACACGACCGAAAAGAGCCATTGAAGAGGCTCCAAGACCGAAGCTTGTGATACACTCTGTGATTGTCGCAAGTTTAAGAACAACGAAAACTACACTGATACCGAAAAGTCCAAGACCGGCAACACAAAGACCCATAACAGCACCTGATCTGAATGCAACCTTAAGTGCTCTTGGCATACCGCTATTCATAGCAGCACTTGCAGTTCTTACATTACCATGTGTAGCAACATTCATTCCAAAGAATCCTGCAAGAACCGAGAGTGCAGCTCCGAATACATAAAGAACAGCTGACTTCCAGTTAATTGCAATACCGATTA
>JABUTC010000063.1:14648-16510 GCA_021442505.1 Mogibacterium sp.
ATAAAGCCCAATCTGTTTAATCGTTTCTATAACATCGTTAATATCAGCTGCCGCAAGATCCTCAGGTCTCCGGTATTTCGAGAACAGCTTCGGTGTAACTTTATTCACACTTACATCAGTCGTTTGAGCAGATAGAACAACTGCAATCAGCAAATGATAAACACTGTCAAATTCAAGTTCACATCCTGCATCAGGATATTCTTTCTCTAACTCTTTCAGCAACTCATCTACTTCATCTTTTTTCAGCAGTTTGCGTCTGGTAGGCATTCCATAAACTCCTTATCGTTACACAATTGAATAATATGTTTGTTAACATGAATTATAACCTAAATAAAGCGGTGTTTTTCGATAAAAAATCTTATTTCTTCCCTATTCTATGTTGACAAAAGAATTCACTATTGTATCATTAGTATACAATTTAGTAGATTGTATTAAATTAACTATAAAGGAACAATGCAATGGACAATATACAATTTGAACAGACAAATCAGCCATTATCAAGTTCACTGTTTCTTGATATTCAAAAGGATATTCTTTCAGGTGTGATTCCACCGAAATCAAAGCTTACTGAACAATCACTTTGTGCAAAATATAACGTAAGCCGCACACCTGTAAGAGAAGCATTCAGACAGCTGGAATCAGACGGATTAATCGAAAACATTCCTAATCGAGGAGCATTTGTAATAGGCCTTACAAAAAGAGATATTTCCGACCTATTTGATCTCAGATGTCTCTTTGAGGTTCAGGCGATTGAGTGGGCAATTCAGAGAATCACCGATGAAGACGTGGAGTCCTTACGTGAAACAATAGAATTCATGGAGTTCTATACAATGAAGGGCGACACTGACAAGGTTCTTTACTTTAATTCAAGTTTTCATAACACAATCTACCAGGCAACACAGGACAGAATGCTGGTTAAGACACTTTCAACTTATCAGACATACCTGAAGCACTCTGCCCCGCCAACAACCTTCTCAGATGATTATTTGAAGACCATCCTCGAAGAACACAGAATTATTTTCGATGCGATTGACGCAAGAAATGTTGCAGCAGGAAAGATTGCCATGGAAAACCATATGACACAGTCAAAGTTAAGACGCATGTCCAAATTCTTCTAAATTAATCAAAGATAAATCAAAGCTGTCGCCTTAGCGACAGCTTTTTTAATGTTAAACAATATATGTCAGTTTTCCGTCTTCTAATTCACAGCGAACCCTCTGCCCATCAAAGACCTTTCCGGCAATAATCATCGAAGCGATTTCAGTCTCAATGTGCTTTTGAACAAATCGTTTGATAGGACGAGCACCGTAATGCGGATCATAAGCTTCATCAGCTATAAAGTTCAGAGCATCTTCACTGATTTCAAGAGATATATCTCTGTCAGCCAGCCTGTTCTTAAGACTTTCAACAGAAAGCCTGATAATATCAACAATCTGATTCTTTGTAAGAGGGCTGAAGAATACAATATCATCTATCCTGTTAATGAATTCCGGTCTGAAATGAGCCTTTAATCTTTCTCCTACTCTCTCTTTAACTGCCTCATCAATTTCTCCGTCTTCTTTCATTCCTTCTATTAAATCAGCACTTCCGAGATTTGATGTCATAATAACAACAGTATTTTTGAAGTCGACGGTTCTCCCCTGATTATCAGTCAATCTTCCGTCGTCAAGTAACTGAAGCAGGATATTGAAAACGTCCGGGTGAGCCTTCTCTATTTCGTCGAAAAGGATTACGCAATAAGGCTTCCTTCTTACTGCTTCCGTAAGCTGTCCTCCCTCATCAAAGCCTACATATCCCGGAGGCGCACCTACAAGTCTGGAAACGGAATGCTTTTCCATATATTCAGACATATCTATTCTTAT
>JABUTC010000063.1:17410-22180 GCA_021442505.1 Mogibacterium sp.
TGGAATCTTCTTTCCAGAGCAGCGTCTTTTTCAATATACTTTCTGTATTCATCAAGAGTTGTTGCTCCAATGCAATGAAGTTCACCTCTTGCAAGCATCGGTTTAAGAAGATTGCCTGCATCCATCGATCCTTCGGTACGTCCGGCACCGACAATATTATGAATCTCATCGATAAAAAGAATTATACGGCCGTCAGACTTCTCAATTTCGCTGAGTACTGCTTTGAGTCTCTCTTCAAATTCACCTCTGAACTTTGCTCCTGCAATCAATGCACCCATATCAAGAGCATATATTGTCTTATCCTTAAGTCCTTCCGGCACATCTCCATTAAGTATCCTGTTTGCAAGCGCTTCAACAACAGCAGTTTTACCAACTCCCGGCTCACCAATAAGCACAGGGTTGTTCTTTGTTCTACGAGACAGAATCTGTATTGTATGTCTGATTTCTTCATCTCTGCCAATAACCGGGTCTATCTTTCCGGCTCTTGCCATCTCGACAAGGTCTCTTCCATACTTTTCTAAAGCTTCATAGTTCTCTTCAGGATTCTGTCCGGTTACCCTTTGATTTCCACGAACCTTTGACAATGCCTCCAGAAACTTTTCTTTTGTAATTCCGTATCTATTAAGAACTAAAGCATTCCTGCTGTTTTTATCCTGTGTTTTATCCTCTAATATAGCAAGCATTACATGCTCAACACTGACATATTCATCCTTGAACTGTTCAGCATACTTCTCAGCATCGATAAACAGTTTGTTAAATCTCCTCGATGCATACACGCTGTCACTTCCGGAAATTTTAGGAAGCTTGTCCATTTCTCTCTGCAGGTCATTAATTAAAGCATCACAATCCGAACCCATATTCTTTATGAGTTTTGGAATAAGTCCATCCTTCTGCTCAAGCAATGCCATAAAAACATGTTCTGCATCAACCATCTGATGGCCATTCTCAATGGCGATATTTTGTGCACCTACTAATGCACTCTGTACATTCTGTGTATATTTTTCTATATTCATAAAACACCTCCAAGGGTCTAAATTAACTATTTTCTAAATAAATTATATGCTCTTCCTATATCATTGTAAACAAAAATTTAGCACTCATTATGTGAGAGTGCTAACAATTGAGTGAAATTTTCTTCACATTTAATTCGTAAGTAACAGCTTAAAAAAAATAAGGGCATCGACCCTTATTTCTTTTAAATGAATATTCCAAATATAAAATTCATAAGTACATTCAAAACCGGTGTGAGTATCAGGCTTGTTCCGTTGGTAACAACCAGTATTAAAAGAACTATTGACCCATATTTGTACGCATTAGGATACCATGAATATTTCTCAAGGTTGAAAATCTGTGACAATATCCCCCATCCATCAAGCGGCGGACAAGGCAGCAGATTGAAAACCATCAGTACTAAATTAATCGATACCGTGTAGTAAAAGATGTAGAAGAGGTTTTCCATCAGGCCGGATCCTGTTAAATAGTATGATCTGTAAACTAACCCTGTGACAAAACCCGCGATAATTGCAATTATAAAATTCAGTGTTACTCCTGCAATTGCAACTATAAACTCGTCTCTTCTGCGATGCTTGTAGTAATAAGGATTTATCTGTACGGGTTTACCCCATCCGAAGCCACAGACCAGCAAACATATAAAACCTATAACATCTATATGTGCTATAGGGTTGATGCTTAACCTTCCCTGTTGCTTAGGAGTCGGGTCTCCAAGCTTGTATGAAGCAAAAGCATGTGCCGCCTCATGAAATGTCAAACCTATAATAATTCCGGGAAGCATCAACAGTTTCGTTAAAAACATATCTCCCATTTAATTACTCCTTAAATAGTTTCATCAACTATTACGCCTTCCAGACTGAAGGTCTTGCATTCTGTAATCTTTACACTTACAGTCTTCCCCTCAAGTTCTCTTTCAGAGCAAGCGTCGAAATTGACCAGTTTAAAACCATCAGTTCTTCCGGAATAAACATTGTCATTATTCTTGCTTTTACCTTCAACAAGAACCTCGCAGATTTTGCCTAAATATGTGCTGTTTTTCTCAAGCGAGATTCTGTTTATATCGTCAACAAGCCTGTCAAATCTTCTATGCTTGATTTCTTCAGGAACCTGATCCTCAAACTTCGCTGCAGGAGTTCCCTCTCTTGGAGAATAGATAAAGGTAAAAGCAGAATCAAAGCCTACTTCATTAACCAGACTGAGTGTGTCCTCAAACTCCTCTTCAGTCTCACCAGGGAAACCAACTATTATGTCAGTTGAAATAGTAATATCAGGGCATGCTTCTCTTAGTTTTTCAATGATTTCGAGATATTGAGCCCTGTTATATTTCCTGTTCATTCTCTTAAGCACTCTGTCATTTCCGCACTGTACAGGAAGATGAATGTTATGACACAGTTTGTCGCACTCACCAAAGCAGCTGATCATATCATCCGAAATATCCTTTGGATGTGATGTCATAAACCTGATTCGCTCAAGACCGTTAATCCTATTAATTGCTCTTAACAAATCAGGAAAACCTTCGCCGGTGACAGGGTCCTTGAATGAATCGACATTCTGTCCTAAAAGCATAACTTCTTTTACCCCATCTCTGCACAGCTTATCAATCTCTGTGCAAATATCTTTAACAGTTCTGCTCTTCTCTCTTCCTCTTGTATAAGGTACTATGCAGTACGTACAGAAATTGTTGCATCCGTATGTTATGTTCACCAGCGCCTTATGTTTGAACAGGCGCTTTGGTTCCATATGCTCTTCAACAACAGGATTGTCGTCAACGATAGCATATTGTTTCTTACCGGTCTCAATCCTTCTGTCAAGAAGTTCAGGAAACCTGCTTATATTCTGTGTGCCGAATATTATGTCAACCCATGAAAAACTTTTTTTAATCTCCTCGACAATTCTCGGCTGCTGCGGCATACATCCACACACGCAAACAATGAAATCGGGATTCGACTTCTTAATCTTCTTAAACGTGCCGAGAACGCCGAAAAATCTATTGTCGGCATTCTCTCTTACACTACAGGTGTTCACAATAAGAACATCTGCCATATTAGGATTTTCTTCATGTATATAACCTATTGCCTCGAGCATTCCGGCGATATTCTCGGAATCATGCTCGTTCATCTGACAGCCGTAGGTNTTCCAGTGTTCCGTTACTGTTTTTCTGAGTTGTGGCTTTTAGTTATTCACCTTTTTTTTCAACATAGATTACTTTGTTTCTTCAGTCTTGTCTCTTGTCATGAGGCTTATTAACGCCTCTACCGGAGTAATCTCATCATTAAGAACAGCGTAGGTTGCGTTAGTTATAGGCATCTCTACACCCTTCTTTTGCGCAAGTTCTTTAGCAGCTACAGCAGTGTAGTATCCCTCAACTACTGAGCCAATCCTTGCTACAGCATCTTCTGCACTCAGACCAAGACCGATCAGAAGGCCGCAGCGCCTGTTTCTTGAAAGATTTGTTGAGCAGGTTACCATAAGGTCGCCTATACCGGTTAAACCGGAGAATGTTTCAGGCTCAGCTCCCATAGCAACACCTAGTCTTGTAATCTCATGGATAGCTCTTGTCATAAGTGCCGCTCTAGCATTATTACCGAATTTCTTTCCGTCTGAAATTCCGGTCGCAATCGCTATAACATTCTTGAGTGAACCTCCAAGCTCAACTCCGATAATATCATCATGCGTATAAACTCTAACCTTCTCGTTCATAAGCGCATTCTGTATGCTTAATGCTGCGCTCTCATTTTTGGAAGCCGCAACAAGTGCACAAGGATAATTTCTTACGACCTCTTCTGCATGTGATGGGCCGGATAAACATACATAAGGATTCTTTGGAAGAGTTTCTTTTGCAACTTCATGCATAAGGTCATGTGTGCCCTGCTCAATTCCCTTCGAAAGATTAACCACTATTGTATCTTTGCGCATATACTTTGCAGCCAAAGCTGATACACTTCTGAAACTCTGTGCCGGAACTGCAAAAATTACAATATCTCTTTTACTTACTGCCGTCTTTAAATTGTTTGTGTATTTCAGTTTGTCACTCAGTATTACATATGGCAAATACTTGTCATTCATTCGAGTCTTTGCCATCATATTAACCTGGTCCTTGTTCCTTCCATATACCATAACCTTGTGTCCGTTATGCGCAAGAACATTAGCTATGGCTGTACCGAAACTACCATTACCGACAACAGCGATATTCTTCTTTTCTGATGTTTTGAGCCTTGGTGACTTAAATCCCGCATAGTAATCAACAGGCTCAGGTTCTACGTACTCGTTCTGATCCGCTTTAGTAAACTTCTCTTCCAGAACATCCTCTGTGTTCTTTATACCAAGGACCTTTCTGAATGCAGGCCCAAAGTTAAGATTAGGCTCCTCATGCTTCAGCAGTCTCTTAATATTCTGCCTGTGTGTAAACAGAATAAACAGCGCAGCAACAAACGAAAAATAGAAGAAATAGCGCTTGTTTGGCAAGTAATACCAAATGAGAGCCGGATATGTCAATGCTGAAACCATTGAACCTACAGACATTTTTCTTGAGATTGCTGTTACAACGACAGCGACAAGAAGCATAGCAAAAGCACTCGGAAAATCTATTGCAAGTGCTGCACCAAAGCCTGTAGCTACACCCTTACCTCCCTTGAATTTGTAGAAACAAGGAAATACGTGTCCGAGCATTACACACGAAAATGCAACTATATTGGCAATTTGTCCACTGGTTATCGCATAGCTCAGTGTAACAGCTACATATCCTTTAAGGATATCAAC
>JABUTC010000064.1 GCA_021442505.1 Mogibacterium sp.
GAGTATTTTTACGAGGTTGTAAACGGTGAAATGAAATCCCTTATTAAAGATAATAAGAGGCTTGTGAAGCTGCTTCGCAATGAACTTGCTATGGTTTTGCTTAGGGATTGCCAGGATAATTGTCTGGCTCTTG
Organism: Mogibacterium sp.; assembly: GCA_021442505.1. Lineage (GTDB taxonomy): Bacteria > Bacillota > Clostridia > Peptostreptococcales > Anaerovoracaceae > Crickella. The sequence continues at coordinate 134 of JABUTC010000064.1, forward strand.
AGAAACTCTTGCAGCATCTGCGTCAGTCGAACAAAAGGCTGTTGAATAAAAAGGAAAAATTATTTGGTAAATCTATAGTTGTTGCAAACAAAATAGGGATGCCGATGCAGCTGCTGCCTTTATTCGGCTGGCCGGAAAAGCAGGTTTTGTGGATGTATGAAAGCTATCGGTTAAATTCCTTCAAACCCGAACACTTGAGATACAGGCTGGGAAACGGAATGCTGGTAAGGTCAAAGTCTGAGCAGTATATCGGTGAAAGGCTCGCACAACGTGGGGTTATGTTCAGATACGACTCGGCCTTTGAAATCGACGGCAGAACCATTTATCCGGACTTTGTCATTCTGACGCCGGACGGCAGGATTGTGATATGGGAACATTTCGGCCTGACCACTAATAATGAATATCTTTTAAAATCCATGAACAAGATAGAAGAGTATCGCAAGGCGGGCTTCCTTCAGCATAAAAATCTAATATGCACCCGGGAGGAGGATATTCGGAGCATCGAGAGTATAGACGAAATAATCGATCGGTTTGGGCTGGTGTGACGGCATCAGAGAACATATCAGGTGCTTTTCATAATTGCTGTATAATTAAGCAAAAGAGAAAATCTGATGGCAGATGTGGCGGACACAAGGCGTGATATTTTCGTTTGTGTTGTCTTTTGATACAAGATAGAAAATAACAGGACGGATTAATGCAAAACCACCCATGAAACAGGTTGAAATTTTCTTTAATGGAAAGAACAAGAAGCAAAAAGAAAAAATCGAGTGATATGGCTCTAATATTAACAGAAATATTTTCTTTTCTGTCATTTATGAATGAAAAAAAGAAAATGCAACCGAATCGTGGAATTACGAAACAAAAACGCTAGCGTAAAATGTTTGTAGGGGAAAAAGAAAGATAAATAAAAAAAGAGAACACCCATGTGTTAGTATTTAAATACAAAACAAAAAACCAATACTAAAGGAGGATGTTCTCTATGTACAAGAGTATACTACAGTTTTGTGAAGAAGGTATTATTAAATTAGAAGATGTAAGCGCAGATTTTTATGAGAAGCCTGAAAATATAGCAGGCTTTGTTGCCGGAGTCAGTTCGGTATTTATCAAGGCGGGCTGCGAATTTATTGGTGAAATCTTCAGCGAACTTAATCAAATGATTCGGGAAAGCCAGGCGCGCAAAGATAAATGGGAAGTTGTAAGAACGGATACAAAGAAAATGCTCTGTTCCCTGGGAGAATTCACCTATAAGAAGACACTGTTCAAGAACAAGAAAACAGGAGAAAGGACATATCTTCTGGATCACTATCTGGGAATTGAAAGCTTTGCAAGGCTTACTGAAGATGCACAGGCAAAGATGCTAGAAGAAGCTGTTCAGACATCTTACCGCAGAGCAGGAGAATCTACCAGTCTTACGGATAATGTAAGCAAAGGTACGGTAAAGAACAGGCTGCACGAGTTGCAATTCCCTAAAGCAGAATACCCGGAAAAACGTAAGAAAGTAGAATATCTGTACATCGATGCCGATGAGGATCATGTTCCATTGCAATTCATAGAAAGCAAGGGGGATCTAAAGACAGACAGGAATGGAAGAACTATTAATAATGTTCAGACGAAGCTGGTGTATGTATACGAAGGAATCGAGCCGGAGGCCCCGGGAAGCAAGAGGTACAAACTGGTCAACGCTCATTATTTCAGCGGAGTATATGAGGGCAAAGACAACGAGAACCTGTGGGAAGAAGTATACGAATATATTGAAAATACTTACGACCTGGACTCAGTAAAAAAGATATATCTCAATGCAGACGGCGGCTCATGGATAAAAGCAGGAAAAATTAAAATACCCGGAATAGTAAGCGTGCTTGATGAGTACCACATTAATAAATATCTAACGAGCATGACTACGCACCTGTATGACAGCGCAGAAGACGGACGTAATCTTCTGCGCGATGTCATCCGAAGAGGAACCAAGATGGAATTCGTGGAAGCTGTGGAGAGGCTTAAGGACTATGCCGAGGACATCAACGCGGTATACAGAATTGAAACAGGTGCAGCATATATAATGTCTAACTGGACTGCGGCAAAGATACGCCTTAATAGAAGCACCGGTGTAATTGGAAGCAGTACGGAGGGTCACGTGAGCCATGTGCTCGCAAGCAGAATGAGTTCCAGACCGATGGGATGGAGTAAATGTGGAGCTGACAAAATGGCCAGGCTCAGGGCTTACCACTGGAACGGCGGCAATATGCTTGATTTGGTAAGGTATCAGTCTGTAGTCAAGTGCACGAACAAGGCGGCGAAAGACGAGTATGTAACCGTCGGCCAGATAATAAAATCAGAAAAGGAACATCATGTGCACGGCAAATATTATGACCACATACAGGTATCCCTACCTGCACAGACACGAAAGATACTGGCAATAAGAGACCGGATGTTTGATTTATAGAGACAGTTTAATATTTTCGCATAGGAGTTTTCGCAACATTTCCCTACAAAATCTTGACGCTGCCCAGATTGATATTGTATATATGCAAAACCAATGCTATAATTCAAGTATCAAAAGGACGCAACATATGTTAAGCTCCTGAGATAAATGTTTTTGTTTAGACCGATTGCAAAAGCAAACGGTCTTTTTTATTAGTGATTATCTTTGATAACCATTAATAACAATCCCAACACCGAAAACACTACTATAAGTGTTTCGTAGGATGTCATATTTACCTCCTTCCCGGAGGCTAACACTGTCACGCCCCTTCGCAGGCATTATATAATGACAACAATTAAATGTTAATAAATTTCAGTAAATAAATGGTAATAAAAGAGAGTGCGATTACCAGTACCGGCTGGACGAAAAAGCAAAGAACTATCCGCCGGGAAGAAAAATACCGGAGAGAGTAGCATGCTGCGATGATATTATTGTAAACGTACAAAACCAATGCTATAATGTGAACGTCAAAAGGGCGCAACAGATGTTAAGCACCAAATGTGTGTGGACCGATTGCAATAGCAGTCGGTCTATTTATTAGTGTTTATCTTTCACAAACATTAATAACAATCCCAATACAAAAAACTGTTACAAGTATTCGGCAAGGTGTATTTATGAACTATATAATTCTGGACCTGGAGTGGAACAGTGCAAAAGGCAGAACAAAATTAGTAAGATACCCATTCAAATTCACTGGAGAAATCATTCAGATCGGCGCAGTGAAAACAGATGAAAGCTTAAACGAAATCGCTCGCTTCAACGAAATGGTTAAGCCGGTATTTTACAAAAACATGAATCGTGATGTAACGGAAATCACGTCAATAACAGACGAAGATCTGGAAAAGGGAGAACCGTTTCCGGAAGTAATCAAACGGTTTAAGGAATGGTGCGGAGAAGATTTTGCATTCATTACATGGGGTACGGAGGACACGAGAAAACTGAAAGACAACCTGGAAATTCATAATATGGATTACTCATGGGTGCCGGAACCGATCGACGCGCAGATTATGTTCGACGAACTGGTAACAATGGAAGACAGAAACTACTCCCTCAGTTACGCCATATGGAAGATGGAAATCAAAGCTCTCGTAGCTCATAACGCTCTTAACGACGCCGTGAACACACTGCTGGTTATGAAAGAAATCGGACTTGATGACGTTATCACCTGGCTAAAGGAAGAAATAGAATTTCTGAATGAACTGGAGAAGGAGGCTGAAATACAATGATTCTTGTAAACAAGCAAAAGCAATGCTATAATGTGAACATCAAAAGAGCGTAACAGATGTTAAGCTCCTGAGATTAGTTCTTTTTTATAAATCGATTGCAACAGCAGTCGATTTATTTTTTTTTAGTGGTTAT
>JABUTC010000065.1 GCA_021442505.1 Mogibacterium sp.
AGTTCATCTAACATTACCAAAATAGATGATCACTTCTTACAAGGTTGTTCAACAATAAATGAACTTGATTTAACACCACTTGCAAATGTTAAGACTATCGGAAACTATTTCTTAAATGATTGCACTGCACTTGCAACAATTAATTTTAATGTTTTGTCTAATTTAACATCAATTGGTGGTTATTTCTTATCAGGATGTACTACTCTTCCTGCAAGTTTAAGTTTTTCAAACTTAAATAAAGTAACAAAAATTGGTGAAAGATTCTTACAAAACTGTACAACACTTACTTCGGTAGATTTATCAGGTTTTGTTAATGTAACAGAAATCGGATATTACTTCCTACGTGGATGTACAAGTTTATTAAATATCGATATGAGTAATATGATTAGCTTAGGCAAAGTTGATGAAGGATTCTTATGAGGTATTGGAAGCAATGACCCTGTTAGAAGAATTCAATCACTTATTCTTCCTCAAAGAGCTGTATGAAACTTAGTATCATGAGGAAATACAAATACCGGACTACTATGCTCTTCTAGACAATTTTAGAGTTCAGTTTAACGAGTTCAATAAAAGCAAGCTTGGCGGGAACGGCTTATCAGACAAGGAGTGGGACAGGCTGCTTAACTATGTCATGGGAAGGAACGTATACGATTCCGCTAAGGTTCTCAGGGACAAGTATGTTCTGGAACGCGATGACGCAAGTAAAGTATACGTAAGCTTCATTGATGAGGATTACAGAAAAAACATATGGCAGGTTACACATCAGACTACCGTTACAGGGAAATATATAAAGCGCTACGATGTAACGCTTCTTTGTAATGGGTTTCCTCTTGTACAGATTGAACTAAAACGCAGGGGTGTTGATCTTAGATTAGCTATAAATCAAATCTGCAATAATTATAAGAAACAGTCTTATCCTGGATTGTATCATTATATCCAGTGTTTTGTTGTTTCAAATGGTGTAGATACAAAATATTTTGCCAACAGCGATAGAGATATTCTTTACAGTAGTACATTCTTCTGGACAGATGAAGACAATATAAGAATCACTAATCTAAAGGATTTCTGTATTACATTCTTTGCCAGAGACGCAATAACTAAACTCCTGCTTAGATATACGGTTCTTAACGATGTGGATAGGCAGATTATGATTATGCGTCCGTATCAAGTATATGCTGCAAGTAAGCTCATTGACAGAGCGCGGTTTTCAGATAAGAACGCATATATTTGGCATACAACCGGATCAGGGAAAACACTTACAAGTTTTAAGACAGCACAGATTCTTGCACAAGAACCAAGTATTAAGAAAGTAATATTCCTTGTTGACCGTAAGGACTTAGACTCCCAGACAACAGAGGAATTCAATAAATTTGAACAGGGTTCTGTAGATATGACAGACAGCACAAACATCCTTGTTAACCAAATGAGAAAAAAGGATGTTCATCTTATTGTTACGACGATACAGAAGATGTCTAATGCTGTAAAAAACAAGAGATATGCATCTGTAATGGATGAATATAGGGACGAGAAGGTTGTGTTTATCATTGACGAGTGTCATAGGTCTCAGTTTGGTGACATGCACCTTGATATTGAAAAGCATTTCAATAAAGCCCAGTTCTTTGGTTTCACCGGAACACCTAGATTTGTTCAAAATGGAATGGTTGAAGGGCATGTTGTGCTTACAACAGAATCCCTATTTGGCGAATGTCTGCACACTTATCTAATCAAGGACGCAATCTTCGACAAGAATGTTCTGGGTTTCCACGTTGAATATATAAAGACGGTTGAAGGCGATTATGACATAGGCGATAAGGCGATGGTTGAAGGCATAAATACTTCAGAAGTTCTAGAATCAGAAGAGCGAATGACCATGATTGCCAACCATATAATTACAAACCACAAAGCAAAGACTAGAAATCGCCAATACACAGCCATATTTGCAGTAGCAAATATCCCAATGCTTGTAAAGTACTATGATATTTTTAAGAGCATCAATCATGACCTTAATATCTACGGATGCTTTACGTATGCATCAATAGATGACGGCGAGTGCAAGGAAGAACTTTCGAGAGATGCACTTGACCGCATTATGGCTGATTACAATGAGTGTTATGACACAAACTTCACAACAGACACTTATAACGCATATAGAAAAGATATATCAGACAGAGTAAAGGGAAAGAAGACCAAACAGTTAGATATTCTTCTAGTAGTAAATCAATTCCTTACCGGATTCGACAGCAAACCACTCGATGTTCTTTATGTAGACAAGAATCTTAAGTACCATGATCTTCTTCAGGCATTCAGTAGAACAAATAGAGTTGAGAAGGAAACGAAACCATTTGGAATAGTTGTCTGCTATAGAAACCTTAAGGAAGATACAGATACAGCACTTTGTTTGTTCTCTCAGACTCAAGATACAAAAGGAATTCTAACACCGTCATTTGACGAGTTTGTTTCGAAGTTCAATGAAATGGTAATCAAACTAAAAACTGTAGCACCTACGCCCGCATCCATTGACACAATGAAAAGCGAAGACGACCAGAAAGAATTTGTCGAGTTGTTTAAGGCATTGACAAAGATTCTTACCTCGCTTAAGACGTTTGTGGAATATTCCCATGAAAGGGACAAGCTGGACCTTTCCGAGCAGGAGTACGAAGACTACAAGAGCAAATACTATATGCTCTATCAAAATATAAAGAATGATAAGGAAAAGGTATCAATTTTAGGAGACATAGACTTCTGTATTGAACTTATCGAAACAGATAGGATCAACGTTGCATACATAATGAATCTGATACGCACAATTGATCTTTCGAATAAAGGGAGAAAGCTTAAGCAGATTCAATACATACGTGATGAAATTAAGCGCTCCAATAACCCTGATCTCTACAGGAAAGTTGAACTAATTGAAAACTTCCTGGACAGACTGGAGGCAGGTCTTACGACAGACGATATAGATCAGGCATATGAGGACTATGAAGCGGAGGAAAGAGAAAAGGAAATAGAAGCATTTCTCTCTGACAATCCGGAAGTTGAACGAGAGGTTTTAACCCAGCATATTTCAGAGTACGAGTTCGCATATATCATGGATGAAGGTGAGATAAGAGACTCAATCACCGCACCAATGGGGCTTCTTAAGAAGAAAACTCTTGTGAACAAGATTGTAGACTTTATCAGAACATTTGTTGAAAAATATCAGTAATTAAGGAGAAAGTAAATGGCAAGTGAAATATCTGTACACCAGAAGGAACTAGAATCAAAACTTTGGGCGATGGCCAACAACCTTCGAGGAACCATGGAGGCATACGAATTCAAGAACTATATTCTTGGAATGATATTTTATTACTATCTCTCAAAGAGAGAAGAAGACTACATGGTTAATCTTCTTAAGGATGACAATATTCTGTTCGAGGATGCTTGGAAAAGCGACGAATACAAAGAAGTTGTTATGGAAGAAGCGTTAAGAGATCTTGGTTATATCATAGAGCCAAAGTATCTGTTTAAGGAAATGCTTAGACTCGTTGAAAACAATAACTTTGATATAGAGTATCTTCAGTCAGCTATAAATGACATTATGGAATCAACTATGGGAACGGATGCCGAAGAAGATTTCATTGGACTGTTCGACGATATGCAACTTGATTCAACTAAACTTGGCCGTACGGTTAAGGATAGATCGTCAGTAATGTCAAAGATTATTGCTACTCTGGCAGATATAACGATAGGTGTAGACGATACAAAGATAGATATACTTGGTAATGCCTACGAATATCTGATTGGGCAGTTTGCGGCGACTGCAGGAAAGAAGGCTGGAGAATTCTATACACCTGCCGCACCGGCAGAACTTCTTGCAATGCTTGCCTGTGAGGGACTCACAGACGTGGCAGATGCTGCGGACCCAACCTGCGGATCAGGAT
>JABUTC010000066.1 GCA_021442505.1 Mogibacterium sp.
CACAGCTACGAATACAATTCGTGCGGAATCGCATAACTGCGACGGAAGAGGGCTGATGACAATCGGCCGGTATCATCACAAGACAACAACGCAAAAACTTCAAAAGCATCCGGGCAATCTCAAGAGGATTGCGCAGGTGCTTTTTCTATTATCCCGAACAATGCGAAAGCACCCGCGCGCCTTGATACACTACGTTTACCAAGGTTAGTAGTACATTGACATGTACTACTAACTAATCATCCCTTTAAGTATAGAAAGGAGAGGAAAATATGTGTGCGGAATGTAGAAAAAAGGAATGTGACGCATGGAATGCATTGAAATGTTGCAAGGGATTTTTGTTTTCGACGAAAGATGCCTGTTATTTATTGGGACACAAATTATTAAGGAAATGCAGTTCGGAAGAAGTAGCAACATATGAAAGATATAGGGATTTAATCAATAAAATTGTAGTGGCAAAAGGAGACCTGTTGTCTTGCGAGATATGCGAAATGGGTAAAATATTAGATGACATAAATACATTTGTAAGTCGTGAAGTAGATGCAGGCGGCAAAAATGGCTGCAGTGCAAGCAAATATGAATTTGGAGACCTGTTGCATGAATTGTCCGATGAAGAATTGGACTCGCTGATTTTGCAAAGGGAATATATGAACATGGCTGAAGACATCACTAACGGATTGAATTATAGAGTAAGCAAATATCGTGAAGAGTATCAAGGCAGAACAATCTAGTTAAAACTTAAAATCAAACTCACCATTGGGAGGAAGAGAAAGTGAAGAACAGAATACTATCAACAATCATATCCTTAGCCATGATTGTAACAATGGCGCCGACCATAGCCTTCGCAGCGGAAAGCGGGTCAGACAATCAGGTTCAACTGCAAAACCCGAGCGTCGTATCAGGAGAGACGATCTGGGACTGCATATATTTCGGCAGCTATCCTCAGAGCTACGCCGATTACAATTACGATTACGGCTGTTATGAGCTTAACTGGGGGCCAATCAAATGGAGGGTGCTTGATGTTTCTGATACGAACGGCGACGGTATAGTAGACGATGCATTCCTTCTTTCAGATAAGATTTTGGATGGCAAGAAATATGATGAGTATGCAAGACGGGTTGCATGGAGTGAATGTACATTGAGAGACTGGCTAAACGATGATTTCGTTGAAAGCGCATTTTCATATACGGAGCGAGAAGCAATTAAGCATACAAAAGCGGTAAATTATGATGAAGTTTTTCTTCTTTCAGAAAATGAAGCAAAGACACCACGTTACGGATTTACTGCGAAAAATGGCAAGACCGATACAAGAGTGGCTCGGAGAACAGACTATGCATATGAAAATTATGCATATAAGGAATGGTGGTTGCGATCGAGTCACAACCACAAGAGTTATTGGGATTATTACGTGGGTTTTGTTTTTGAAGAAGGGGAAGTTGGCGAGCACTCTTGTACTGACTGTACGGAAGGTGTGCGGCCCGCTTTGCATATCAATCTTCAATCCTCCTGCTGGAGTTATGCGGGGGCATGCGATAGTCACGGCAATGAAGGAGCAAGAATTACGTCTGCAACAATCCCCGCAAATACGTACGCATATACAGGAAATGCCATTACACCGGAACCGACAGTCAAATGCGAAGGTGCAGTATTGGAAAAGGATAAAGACTATACTGTAGAATATAGAAACAATGTACACGCGGGAACTGCAAAAGTCATAATACGGGGGAAAGGCGACTATTTAGAAACGTTGACAATAACTAAAACCTTTGAAATAAAGGGACCGAGCTATTCGAAGGACGGAGTGAAACTGCAGAACCCGGTAAAGTCTAACGGCGTTTCAACCTGGGACTGCATATACTTCGGACGCTATCCACAGAGCGATAGAACAGGAGCAACCAAGGAACCTATAAAATGGCGGGTGCTTGAACTGTCAGACACCAATCATGACGGGATGGCAGATGACGCATTCATACTGGCAAACAGGGAACTGGATGCGAAGCCGTATAATACTACATACGACGATGTCACATGGGAAACGTGCACATTGCGAAGCTGGCTTAACGGCTTCGTATCGGGCGCAGGCAATACAAGTACACGAATTGCACAGATAACTGCTTACGCTGAAAAGAACGGGGCATACTGCTATCTGTATGAAGGGAATTTTAATTCCAATGGGGCAGGGTATTACCGGCTGCGGTCTCCGGACGACTCTTCGCACTATGCCGCTGGTGTCAGTAATAACGGTGGTGTCTATAGACTGGGAGACCGTGTCGACTATGGCTATTATGGTGTGCGCCCTGCTTTACATATCAATCTTCAATCCTCCAATTGGAGTTATGCGGGAAAGGTAACGGCTAAGATGAGCACCTCCCGGATTGCCGGATACCAGATCCGCTACTCCACGAAAGCCTCAATGGCCGGAGCCAAGATCAAGACAATCAAAGGCTATAAAAATACCAGCAAGAAAATAACAAAGTTAAAAGCCAACAAGAAATATTACGTAAAGGTAAGAACCTACAAAAGCCATACAACACTCAGCGCGATGCATCAAAATGCACCGCGCTTTTTTTCTTGACATCAGGAATGTAGGAATATAAAATTTAAGCAATACTACACACAAAAGCATTACGAGTGTATATTTATTTAACTAAGAGGGCGACAAATATGATACTCACATATAAAGAATGCATAGAGAAATACGGTTCGGATTACATGGTAAAAAAGGAGATAAACGAAGGGCGGCTGTATCGAAAACAAAAAGGCGTATACTCCGATGAAAAGCGGTGCAGCGAAGTTGAGATAATAACTGCGAAATACCCCAGAGCGATTTATGCGGGAGAAAGCGCGCACTATTATTACGGGCTGACCGATGCGATCCCCGACGAACATACATTGGCAACAAAACGCAGCGACACAAGAATTAAAGACCCCGCTGTACGACAGATATTTATTAAAGAAGAGCTGTTTGATTTTGGGAGAACTACATTGGAATATCGCGGAACCACAATAAACATATACTGTCCGGAACGGTTGCTCGTAGACTTAATAAGGCTGAAGTCGAACTACCCGTTCGACTACTACAAAGAAGTCATAAGAGAGTTCAGAAGACTGACAGAAAAAATGGACTTTTTTATCATAGAAGAATACGCGAATAAATTTAGGAGTCGTAAGGCTATTATGAAAGCAATACAGATGGAGGTGCTATAGTGGATTTAAGGGATGAGATTAATAGAATCGTAGACGAAGGGTACAACGAAGCGAACGCCGAGGCAAGGCTATGTCAGGACATTGTGCTAAAGGCAATTTCAGAAAGCACCCTGAAGAGGAACGTAACAATCAAGGGCGGAGTCGTTATGAGGAATCTCTCCGGCAGCGTGCGGAGAGCAACACAGGACCTTGATCTGGACTTTATAAAGTATTCTGTTTCGGACGAGTCTATCAGGAACTTTATCAGTAAGTTAAACGGCACGGAAAACCTGATGGTTCAAATGTGCGAACCCATAAAAGAATTAAATCATCAGGATTATGACGGCAAGAGAGTCCTTGTGAAAATAACAGATGGCACCGGATACAGCATCAATACTAAAATTGATATAGGGGTTCATAAAGATCTAGATATAAGACAGGAAGAATACTGCTTTGACATATGTTTTCAAGAAGACGGTGCAAGCCTTCTGATGAATTCAAAGGAACAGATTATTACGGAAAAAGTTAAATCGTTGTTGCGATTTGGGACAACAAATACTAGGTACAAAGATGCCTTTGATATTTACTACCTGAAGAACACTGCAAGGGCAGATGTTATTAAACAGTATATTGAAAAATACATTTATGGAGACGAGACGCTGAACGTTAACTCGGCAAATGACGTTTATAACCGTTTGAAAAATATATTAACAAATGA
>JABUTC010000067.1:0-2171 GCA_021442505.1 Mogibacterium sp.
TATTAAACTTTCAATAATCATACTTGCAATAATTGCAATCGGAATACATGAAAGAGATGGTATTCTGATTATTCCAATTTCAAGCCTTGCAGCCTGTGCCTTAATGAGTTCAAGCCTGTGCGGGTAGATATCGCAGGCAACAATCTCACCTTCATCTCCCATGATTTCAGCCATAGCACAGCTCTTCCCTCCAGGTGCCGCACACATATCGAGAACGCGACATCCCCTTTTCGGCGAAAAGGCTTCTATCGCTCTTATCGATGACAGTGTCTGCACGGAGAAGTATCCCTCTTTGAACAGCTTTGATCCGACAGGCTGCCCTTTTATAACGACGAGGGCATTTTCGTCTTGCTGAGTCCTGCCGCATTCCACAGATTCTTTTAATAGCTGTTCAATGAGTGCATCCTTGCTTATCTTTAGAGTGTTTGGTCTTATAACCAGATCCGGTGGATTGTTGAGCGCCGCAAGAAGTTTTTCTGTTTCGTCTCCGTACTGTGACTTCAGTAATGCAACGACTTCTTCCGGAAAAGAATACTTTATGCTCAGATTGTCATCGACTGAAGAAATATTTTCTTTTTCACGGATATATCCGCGAAGAACCGCATTTACGAATCTGTCGCTGCCCTTGCTCACTTTTTTTGAAAGAGCTACCGCCTCGCTGACAGCCGCATACTCCGGAACGCTGTCAAGAGAGTCAATTGCGTATATACCCATACGAAGAACAATCAGTGTTCTCTTCTTTACGCCTGATACCCCCTTTGCCGCAAGCTTATCAATGCAGTAATCGAGTCGCATACTGTCCCGTAAAACACCTTTTGTAAACGCACGAACGAAGCCACTCGAACATTCCTTGTGACGTTCTATGGCTTCGTTTACAGCAATATTTGAATATGCATCGTCAATGTAGCAGTCTTTAAGTGACTCAAAGACTGCAAGCCAGTCTCCTAACATAAGGTCACCAATCTATCAGTTACGATTCCTGCTTATAATAAAAATTCTCAGTAAGTTGGCAACAGCAACAGCCAAAGCTGCAACATAAGTCATTGCGGCTGCGCTGAGTACTTTTTTGCTGCCTTTATAGTCGTCCTGATTAACTATACCCAATTCTTCCATTCCGGCAAGAGCCCTGTTGGATGCATTAAACTCTACTGGCAGTGTTACAAGATGGAATAATATAACGACAACAAAGCAGAGTATCCCAATGTCAAATATCAGCCTTCCGTAATTGTTACTGCCTGTAAACATTATGCCAATAATAATCAAAGGCCATGATATATAGCTTGTAAAGTTTACAATTGGAACGATTGTGTTTCTAAGTGCAAGCATAGAATAGTTTTCAGCATCCTGACATGCGTGTCCCACCTCATGACATGCAATAGAAATCGCTGCAATTGAAGGCTGCGAATAAACCTGCTGAGATAAATTCAGTGTCTGGTCCTTAGGGTTATAATAATTGGTTAAAGCATCGCCCTTAAGAATATTAATTGGAACGTGTCTCAGACCATTGGCTTCCAGCATTTTTCTTGCAGCATCGGCACCTGTCAAACCTGTACTGTTTCTTTCTCTGGAATACTTATTGTATGCTCCTTTAACCTTTGCCTGCGCCCAGAATGTAAGTATCAGTGCAGGAATTAATAAAATATATGTAGGATCATAATAATACATTTATACCTCCTTCAGAGAGAATCTGTCTCCCTTGTTTAACTTGCGACCTCTAAGGAAATCGCCGCAATTCATTCTTATCTTACCCTGAAGCTGGAGTTCAAGTATCTTCAGCTTACCTTCCTTGCAGTTTACGATAAAGCATTCTTTGTCAACTTCACTTACTGTTCCGGGTTCTCCGTCACAAGTCTCTTCAATCAGTGCTTCAGCCTCGAAAAATTTTACTGACTCATCCCCCAGATAACTGTAAACCGTAGGCCAGTCATAATATGCACGAATTCTGCATTCTATTACATCTGCAGCCTCATCAAAGCATGTCATTCCGTCAGTTTTCTTAATCTGTCTGGTAATGCTAGCTATGCTGTCATCCTGCTTTGTATATACAGCTGTTCCGTTTGCAATATTCTCTATCGTATCTACAAGAAGCTTAGCTCCTGCTTCGGAAAGCAGTTCTGCCACTTCGTCGATATTTCTGCCCTCAATGTCACACTCCACCGTGCTTATCATAT
>JABUTC010000067.1:2863-5856 GCA_021442505.1 Mogibacterium sp.
TCCCTCGCTGGATTCCTGCTCACCTTCTGACTCGATGATTTCAGGGTTTATCATCACATAAACCTCCGGTTCTTCATCGTCTGGATAAGGCATTGCGACAAAAATCCTTTTCATTACTCCAACCTGAGGTGCCGCAAGTCCGACTCCATCTGCCTCAAACATCGTATCTATCATATCCTCACAAAGCTGCACAACTCTTGGAGTAATCTCCTTTACCGGCTTGCAGTTCTTTGTAAGTATCTCATCTCCTCTTATGGTAATCTGTCTTATTGCCATACTGTCTCCTTAAATAATCCCGTAAGGGTTAATATCAATCTCTATGTAGCAAGGTGCTTTCTCTTCAATCATCTCGATTCTGCGCTTCATATACGCATTAACATATCCTCCACGGCTGCCCGATGGTGCTTTAATGATAAAAGTTGCCCTCTCCTTGCCGTCCGTCCTGCGCGCGTCTTCACGCGGCGAAAGGATTACTGCGTCCGAAGGTGCATTTTTCATAGACCTGAGCCTGTCTCTGAATGCCTTGGCATATTCCATTACCTGAGATTCGCCTTCGTTCTTAGCCACCATTGTTATAGTAATTATATCAGAGTAAGGCGGGTAATTCATGATGTTTCGGTGTAGCAGCTCGGTCTCATAGAAGTCTTCATAATCGCTGTCTGCGGCCTGCCTGATAAGCTCGCTTTCAGGTTCATATGTCTGTATGAGCACCCTGCTCTCACCACCCGCTCTTCCGGCTCTTCCTGCAACCTGAGTAATGAGCTGATAGGTCCTCTCCGGAGAACGGAAATCCGGAATATTCAGACTGACATCAGCATTTATGATTCCGACAAGTCCTACATTCTGAAAATCCAGTCCTTTTGCAAGCAGCTGGGTGCCGACAAGAATATCTGTTTCACCCCTGCTGAATGAATTCAGTACATCTTTGATTTCCTTCTCCGATCCTGCGGTATCAAGGTCAAAACGTTTCACTCTAGCATTCGGCCACAGCTGTCTTACGCTTTCTTCGACTTTCTCTGTTCCTGCTCCGATATACTTAATGACTTTGTTTCCGCATTTTGGACAAGCATTCGGCACAGGATATCTCTTTCCGCAGTAGTGACAGGTCGCTGCATTATAAGCCTTATGGTAGGTCAGCGTAATACCACAGTCTTTGCATATGAGTTTCTCTCCACAGTCAGGACACATGATCTGCGTCGAAAAGCCTCTTCGATTCAAAAACAGAATAATCTGCTCTCTCTTGTTTAAACTGCCGCTTATACCATCAGCCAGAGCATTGCTTATAACGCCCGTATTTCCGATTCTGGCCTCTTTACGCATATCAACCGTCTCAATAGTCGGCAGGACACTGTCGCCCACTCTGTGGGGCATTTCAAGCAGTTCATATATTCCGCTTCTGGCACGGTAAAAAGACACTATGCTCGGCGTAGCACTTCCAAGTACGAGCACAGCCTTATGCTCCGACGCTCTCCTGTAAGCAATATCAACGGTCTCATATTTCGGGTTGTGATCGGACTTATATGTGCTCTCATGCTCCTCATCTATTATTATTGCACCGATGTTCTCCAAAGGAGCAAATACCGAGGTTCTTGCGCCGACTACTATTCGAGCCTCTCCTCTTCTTATGCGAGCCCATTCCTCCAAGCGTTTGCTGGTGCTGAGTTTGCTGTGAAGCGTAGCGACTTTTGATGCTCCAAACCTGTTTTTAAATCTCTCCTCTGTCTGTTTAGACAGCGCAATTTCGGGCAGAAGCACGATTGCCGTCCTGCCTTTTTCAAGAGCCTTTTCGACGGCACTCATATATACTTCAGTCTTTCCGCTGTTGGTAACACCTTTAATGAGGAATGCTTTGAAAATCTCATTTTCAATTGCCTCATTTATCCTGAAAGCGGCAGATTTCTGCTCTTCATTGAGTTCATACGAAGGTCTGACCGCAATGTCGGAAAGCTTCGCACCTTGTTTAATTTTTACCCCCGGGACAGTAAACATCTTAATGGCGTCGATAAATTTAACGCCATAACGTGAACGCATCCAAACGGCAGTTTTAATCATCTCTGCGTTGAGAGAACGCTCGGGAATATATTCTTTGATTTCCTTTACTTTAGAAGCATCAAAATCCACACTTACGTCAGTTTCAACCACGTAAGCATCACAGATTCTGCTTCCTTTACCGAATGGAATGGTCACTCTGGCTCCTATCTGAATGTCGGCAGGAGCCTTATATGTATAGAAGCGGTCGGTGTATTCACTTTTGTTGTCAACTACTACATTAACAAACTGTGTCATCTTTCCCTCTATGAATAAGAGCTGCCACAATAAGCAGCAGCTCTGAAAATCACAATTATTTTACAGTAAGAATATGTTGTTCTTTGCACACTCCTCGTACATCGAATCAGGCCATACACTTACCTGAACTTCTCCGATATGCGCTTTTTTCAGGAAGTACATGCAAAGTCTGCTCTGACCGATTCCACCACCTATTGTAAGAGGTAAAGTGCCATTGATTACACCCTGATGGAATGGAAGCTCCATGCGGTCTTCCTTGCCGGAAATCTTGAGCTGGCTAAGCATAGACTCGGAATCTACACGAATTCCCATTGAAGAAATCTCGTATGCATCCTGAAGAACCTCGTTCCAGAGAATGATATCTCCGTTGAGTTCCCAGTCGTCATAGTCAGGAGCTCTTCCGTCATGAGGTTCGCCGGACTTAAGTGCACATCCGATTCTCTTTACGAAGATTGCACCATACTCGAGAGCTGCTTCTTTTTCTCTCTCCTTAGGGGTCTTGTCAGGATATCTGTCTTCAAGATCCTGCGAGTCGATGAATACGATATCATCAGGAAGAACTATGTTAAGTTCAGGATAAAGTTCGTTCATATAGTCAGCAAGCTCAATAAGAGCGCCGTAAATGCTTCTAACGGTTGACTCCAGGAACTCATTTGTTCTCTGCTCTTTACTGATTACCTTCTCCCAGTCCCACTGGTCAACGTAGA
>JABUTC010000067.1:7077-10937 GCA_021442505.1 Mogibacterium sp.
TGGGATATGGCGGCTGTGCTTTTTGTTCATCTCAAGGCTCGGGTGATAT
Source organism: Mogibacterium sp. (assembly GCA_021442505.1). Classification (GTDB taxonomy): domain Bacteria; phylum Bacillota; class Clostridia; order Peptostreptococcales; family Anaerovoracaceae; genus Crickella. The sequence continues at coordinate 7,127 of JABUTC010000067.1, forward strand.
GTCATCAAACATCGACGACCAGATTGCACTTCTCAGTGAAAAGTGGCCCGACGCAGCATATATCGCCTATTTTCAAAGCTACACAAACACCTATGCTCCTGTAGAAACACTTAGAAGCAAATACTACGAAGCCTTGTCGGACCCAAGAATTCAAGGTATAGCAATAGCCACAAGACCTGACTGCCTCGGACCGGGCGTCTTAGACCTGCTGGATGAGATAAACAAAGAGCATTTTCTCTGGGTTGAACTCGGCTTACAATCAATTCATACAAAAACAACGGAACTTATGGGCATAGGCTACGACCTTGCCTGCTATGACAAAGCTGTAAATGAATTGAAAAAAAGAAATATAAGAGTTGTATCTCACATAATTCTTGGTCTTCCGGGAGAAACAAAGGACAACATGTTTGCAACGGTTAAACATGTCGCTGACAGCGGAATCTTTGGTCTTAAGCTGCATCTTCTGAACCTTGTAAAAAGTTCTCGTCTTTATGAAATGATGCCGGATTACTGTTCTTTCGAAAGTATAGATGAATATACAGACTTAGTTGTTGATCTCCTTGAAATAATACCATGGGATATAACTATCCACAGACTAACTGCAGATGTACCTAGAAGTGATCTCGTTTCCCCTTCCTGGAGCTACAGAAAAAGGACTATACTTAATGAGATTAATCGCAAAATGCGAATTCGAGAAACTTACCAGGGAATAAAATCAAAAAATAATTAAAAAAAAGAAAGGTGATTTACACCTTTCTTTTACATTGTGCAGTTAAAAACTACTTTACGATGATTTCTCCCTCAACTGTTCCTGGAAGTCCAGCTGCATTGCACTCATCAGTATCGATGTGCATGAGTGGCTCGCAGTCATTACATCTAAGAATTACATCGTCAAAAATCAGAGATCTGTCATCACTTGTCAGCTTAACCTGAACAACAGCGTTCTTCTCAAGACCGAGCTCAGCAATGTGGTCTGCTGAAAGGTGGATGTGTCTCTTAGCTACTACAGCACCCTCAGCTGCCTCATACTCGCCAACCTCACCAACAATCTTGATTGGAGCACTTCCTGCTGTATCTCCTGAAATTCTGATAGGAGCATCAACACCGAGCTTACGAGCATCTGTCTTAGCAAGCTCAACCTGAAGTGGTCTGTAAGGTCCAAGAATAGCAACCTTTGCCATCTCACCCTTAGGGCCTACAAGTGTAACTCTCTTTGCGTCTACAAATCCGCCGCCACCTGAAAGTTCCTTCATTGGTGTCATTTCAGCGTCTGCACCAAAAAGAATCTTATAAACGTCCTCTGGAAGGTGTACGTGTCTTGCAGATGTTTCTACACTACATTTCATAATAACTTTCTCCTTTACATTCATAGCTATGATAAGAGGCTGCTGCACAATGCACAGCAGCCTCGCTTGTTATTATATTATCAACTTCTTCTCAATTCAACTTATTTCTACTGAGGAAGTGAAGTTGAATCCGGCATATTGTTGTAAATCGGTACAACAAATGTCAGTGCCTCGTTTGTAATGCCGTAAGCTGCATAAGTTGTTTTTACAGAATATGACTCTGAATATGGTGCAAGCAGATTAGTCATATACTGATGTGTAGCAACTCTTGACTCTCCGTTAGCTACATTGAATCTCTGGAAGTAAAGCGAGTTCTGACCCTGATTAATATAACCTGTAGCAATGAACTGTGCTCCACCTTCAATTGCAGCCTGCTTTGTGAACCAGCCCTTGTCATATGCATAGTAGATGCCATTCATAACAGGGTTTGATGACGAGTAAGCACCAATATTGAAAGGATTGTAAACTGTCTTACCGTTGTATACGTATCCGCTTATTGCAATGCTTCCACCGCCGGTTTCCTGTCTTGCTCTAGCTGCAAGAGATACAGGACTCATATTGTACTTAGCACCCGCAGATGTGAACCAGCTTGCAAGGAATCCGTTATTTGCAAGAGCAGTTCCTGAAAGAACCTTGTTTACAACTGCCTCAGTCTGATACTCACCATGGTATGAGAGATCCTCGAACATATATACTCTGTCTTCGTTAAGGAAGTTTCTTGGGTCCATGAAATATGCAACTGCCTTGCTGTCTGCATTGAACCATGTTGAGCCATCCTTTGGAATATATGTTCCTTCATAAACATATCCGCTTCCCGATAGCGATGACGGCTGTACCCCTGCCTCTGACGTCTTAGTTACTGTGCTGATAATCGGAGCAGCATCCGAAGGAGCAGTCTCCATATTTAAAGCTACATAATCGCCGCAAACATAAACTGTATTGCTGCTGTTGTTAACTTTGTACCAAACTGTTGAACCTGAGATTTCAGCTCCTGTAATGTTAAGCGTTGTTCCCTTATTGAAACATCCAAGTCTGCTTGCTGATGTTGAAGCTCCGTTTCTGTAGTTGAGAGCATCTGTAGTTACACCCTTAATGCTTGTAGGAGCAGTTGCTTCACTCGCAATGCCCTCTATAGTGAAACTTTCAGCCTTTGCATAAACCGCTCTACCATCCTTGAACAACTTGTACCATGAAGTACCGTCTGCTGTTACAACACTTGCAATTACAGTTTCCTGGCCATCCTTAGCAACACTGCCTGTCTTGCCGAATTTAGCATCCGGGAAAGGTCTGTAATCAACTGCCTCAATTGCTGTAGCAATTGGATAATTTGCACTAAGTGTTACAACTGTCTCAGTAACCTGAGCAGTAGCTGTCGAAGGAACACTTACATAATCAGCAATGATATATGCATATCCGCTGCCATACTTGATCTTGTACCACTTGTTTCCATTTGAATCCTGGGCCTGAAGAACAATTGATACCGCTGTGTATGGTGAAAGTGTTGTGATTACACTGTTTCCTGTACCGGCTCCTCTTCTGATATTTACCCAGTCATTTGTCAGCTTAGCCTCGATAACTCCGCTGTATGTCTGACTTGTAAGGCTGCCCTGAACATAACCTGTTACTCCTGCAGCATTTTTGATATGTGTCCACTGGGTTGTTCCCTTCCATACTTCATCAAGTATGGTGAAAACTTCATTATTTGCAATGCTTCCAACAGACGAGCTTCCGCCTGCTGAACTGTACATTGTTCTGCCGGAACCGCCCTTGAAGCTGTTTGAATCAGTGGATCTCCATGCGATAGGCTGAACAGACTCAACGAGAGAAACTCCATTTGCACTTTCCTTTGCAACTGCAGTGCTCCAGTCAACGCCGACATTCTTTCCGATGAAAACCCAGTTTGGATGCTGTTCATGGAGTTTTCTAAGCTGAACCTTGTATGACTCAGGGAATCCCTGCTGTGTCATATATGTTTCAAAATCATCAACTGCCGGGGTTGATGGCTCAGGTGTTGGATCAGGTGTAGACTCAGAAGTGCTGCCCTGCTCAGGCTCCGACGGAGTCGATGGAGTCGACGGAGTCTCAGGTTCTGTTGTCTTCTCAGGCTCTGGTGTCGGTGTCGGTGTCGGTGTCGGTGTTACAGGATTCTCAACAATTGAACTTGAAATGCTGACCCATGTAGAACATACATAGTAGTAACTTGAACCAACCTTTACCTTATACCAAGGTGTCGATGAACCGTATGCCTGTGCTGTGATATATACCGCAACTCCTGCACCTTTTCCCAAAGTGCCTTTGCATGTCATTCCGGTTCCTGCACCAACTCTGTAGTTAAGATAATCTGTTGTTTTACCGGCTACGGCACTATATGAAATATTATCAACCAAGTCTGCTCTGATGTATCCCGATTTGCCGTTTACCGAAATCTGATACCATTTGTTCGTCAAAGAAGTTGAAGAATATGA
>JABUTC010000068.1:0-3801 GCA_021442505.1 Mogibacterium sp.
CTTCGCATCGAGGGTGCACACAACTTCATCTTCATCGCATGCATTGTTGGCGCTGTAGTTCTCAGCGGAACACTCGGAAGCCTGAGCCCTGTATTCAACCAGGGAATCGCTATCGAAGGAACTGTAAGAATGTCATACGCTACAATGGTAGAAATCGTTATCATTCTTCTCGCTGCTCTCCTGTCATTCAAGACGACAAAGAAGCAGACAAGAATCGACAACAACTTCTCATGGGGAGCTATCGAGGAAGTTGCAGTTCTCTTCATCGGAATCTTTATCACAATGATTCCTGCACTGCTCATTCTCGGAGCAAGAGGAAGCGAGCTTGGACTTACAGAGCCTTGGCAGATGTTCTGGGCAACAGGTATGCTCTCATCGTTCCTCGACAACACACCTACATACCTTGTATTCTTCGAGACAGCACTGTCACTCAAGGCTACAGAGGTGCTCATCGGAACTGTTGCTATTCCTGCAAAAATGCTGCTCGCTATTTCCTGCGGTGCCGTATTTATGGGAGCAAACACATATATCGGAAATGCGCCGAACTTCATGGTTAAGTCGGTTGCTGAGGAAAGCGGCATCAAGATGCCTTCATTCTTCGGATATATGTGGTGGTCAATCAGATTCCTCATTCCTGTATTCATCATCGACACAATACTCTTCTTCTCAGGCTGGGTATTCTAATCAATACAGGTATTTACGAACCGGAAGCGGAGGTCTTAAAAGACTTCCGCTTTTTTATTGTTTTTTATAGTTAGAATTATAACTTCTGTTTACAAACATATGTTCTAATGCTATAATTTTTCTAAACACAGTATTAGATTGAATTTTTCGAAAATTCAAAGAAAGAAGCTAACCAGTTATGAATCAGAAAATCAAAATCGGTCCTACCGTAACTATGTTTGTTCCGTATGACTGCAATAATGCATGCCCTTTCTGTGTCAACAAGAAGGACTACCGGGATACGTCATCGTTCAGCCTCGAGCACTGCTATGAGTCTCTGGATTTGATGAACCGTATTTTCCCGCATAACGACATAGTTTTGACCGGAGGAGAACCACTCGCTGAACTTGGAATTCTGGGTGATATATTAGACCACATAGATGACAAACATAACATCTATATAAACACTACCCTTCCTGTTGCAGCAGATTCCTCCATCGAAGAGACGGCTGCTGTGCTTAATCAGTACGCAGACAAGATTTCCTGCATTAATGTGTCAAGGCACCTTACACATTATGTTAAGGAATGTGATGATGCGATTTTCGATTTACTGAAGATGAGACACAGAATAAACTGTGTAGTATTTGAGGATGCTGAGGATCCAAGTACCAAGGAAAGACTTATCGCTTTTCTGAACAGATTTGAGGGGCACGAGATACAGCTTAGAGCGAACTACTCTAACTTATCTCTGGATAACGTCTTTGATACAGAGGAAGATTCTCTATTTAAACTGATATGCGAGATTGCTGATTATAAGTACAGCCTCGAGAAGGAACGTTTCAGAACAGGCTTTGTCTTTGAAAGAAACGGCAGCACCATTACATATCACAAGACTCTGCCTTTTGCAAAAGTCGATGACGTCGTTGGTGACATTATCATCAGACAGACAGGTATGATATACGATGATTGGAATGAGTACGGCAGCGAGTTGAATCTTAATTCATTAGTCGGCATTGAATATTAGTTTCAGAAGTTTTTGTATCACTGCTTATAATTAAGGAGACTAGAATGAAAAAGAGTGAGAAGAGACAGCAGGAAATCCTCAATTATATGAAGGAGACCATTGAACTTAAGGGTTACTCCCCTACTGTTCGTGAGATTTGCACAGCACTTGATATTAAGTCTACATCAACAGTTCATAACGATATCAAGGTTCTCGAAGAAAAAGGACTTGTTAAGAAGGACCCGAGCAAACCTCGTACAGTGCTTCCAATGGAGGATAAGAAGCAGGTCAAACTTGCAGAGATGGATGATATTAATACGGTTATGCTTCCGGTTATCGGCAGAGTTGCGGCAGGTACCCCTATTCTTTCAGAGTCAAATATAGAGGATACAATGCCTATGCCTGCAAGATTTGTTGGAACGGGAAACAACTTTATACTTACTGTACATGGTGACAGTATGGTTAATGTCGGAATCAATGATGGTGATTATCTTATTGTCCAGGAAGAGAAAACTGCAAGCAACGGTGAGATTGTCGTTGCAATGATAAACGGCGAATATGAAAGTGAAGCGACAGTAAAGCGTTTTTACAAGGAGAACGGTCACATCAGACTCCAGCCGGAGAACGACTTTATGGAACCTATAATCGTTGATGACTGCACAATTATAGGCAAAGTTAAAGGCGTGTTCAGATATTTTAACTAGATTTACTATAAGAGAGAGGATGCATTATGAAAATTGGTTTTCTTGGCGCAGGTGCTATGGGCGGCGCAATTCTTAGTGGAGCATTGGAGTCGGGTTTTCTGAAGCCTGAAGATGTATACGTTTCAGAATACTCACAGGCTATTAAGGACAAGTACGCTGCAATTGGTTGCAATGTTGTAAGCAATAATAAGGAATTAGGTGAAGCTGCAGATATAATTGTATTTGCGGTAAAGCCTCAGCATGCTAAAGTTGCTCTTGCAGAGTTAGAGAGTTCTGTCGATGGCAAGGCATGTATGTCTATAATGGCAGGACTTACAAATGCAACAATAAGAAAATATACAGAAGGAAATTTCAGGCTTCTTAGAATTATGCCTAATACTCCTGCCCTTGTTAGTGCCGGTGTCTTTGCTTGTTGCTCAGACACAGATTTTACAGAAGATGAGAAAGCATTTGCAGAGCAGCTCTTAGGCACACTTGGTATTTGCGAGTGGATGAGCGAGGAGCTGCTTAACACCGCAACAGGCCTTTCCGGAGCCGGTCCTGCATATGTATATATGTTTATCGAAGCACTTGCAGACGGTGGTGTTATGGAAGGTCTTCCAAGAGCAACAGCTCAGAGGCTGGCAGCTCAAACAGTTCTTGGAGCAGCAAAGATGGTTCTTGAAACCGGAGATCATCCGGGGCTTCTTAAGGACAGAGTATGCTCGCCTGGCGGAAACACAATTGTAGGTGTAAAGACCTTAGAAGAACACGGATTCAGAGCTGCCTGCATCGATACAGTTTCGAATTCTACAAAGAAAGCAAGAGAGCTCGGCAACAACTAAATCTCAACATATACAAAGAGCGGAACAGCGATTGCTGCTCCGCTCTATTTTTGTAATGTCGATATTCCCTTTCAGTTTATATCAAGGCATCTACTCCAAATGTCAGGATTGACACAATAATGCCTGCCACAATAACGCCTACTATAATTGCAGGCATAGCCCTCTTTAACCTCATATCCATCATTGCCGCGACCAGAGCGCCGGTCCATGCACCCGTACCCGGAAGAGGAATTGCTACAAGTATCATCAGCCCCCAAAACTCAAATTTCTCAACTAATTCCTTCTTCTCATCAGCCTTAGCCTCAAGCTTGCACACAAACTTATTCAGAGTCTTGCTAAGTTTTCTGAGCCACTCGAACACCTTACGGGTAAATAGTATAAGAATCGGAATTGGAACCAGATTTCCAACAACAGATAATGCGAAAGCCTGCCATACCGTGAGGCCGTTAATCACTCCCCAAGGTATTGCTCCACGGAGTTCAATTACAGGCACCATAGCTATAAAAAACGTAGTTAATGCTGCTTTCATCAATTAACCCTCAATCAGAAATGCCTTATATCCCTTGTATGCCTCATAAAGGTCGCTCTTTGAAATAGCTTCCCAAGG
>JABUTC010000068.1:5480-9333 GCA_021442505.1 Mogibacterium sp.
GACTCTCCGAGTTGAAGGAACACTGATGAATGACTTGCGCGCGACGAGGACAGTATGCATGTGTGGGCTACGCCAAATTTATATATAACAACAATAAAAAGGACCCGGCCGAAGCCGAGTCCAAATTCAAAGTCAAAGGTTTACAACAATCTTAGAAATCCTTATGCACAACTCTCTTTACATAAGATGTATGCAGAATGTGATGTGCCTTCTCGCTGTTAGGCTCGCCAAGATACTCATCGTAAAGCTGAATAATTACAGGGTTCTCATGCGACTTTCTCAGAGGCTTATTAGCATCCATCTCATAGAGGCTTGCTGCTCTGATAGCTCTAACGTCGTTGAAGTTTCTAACGTTTGCAGGAACAATTGGCTGTCCGCCGCCGTTTACACATCCGCCAGGGCATGCCATAATCTCGATGAAGTGATAGCTCTTTTCACCGGCCTTAACCATATCGAGAACCTTTCTTGCGTTAGCAAGTCCACTTGCTACACAGATATTAACATCCATTCCGGCAACATTGTATGTAGCTTCCTTGATTCCTTCTGTTCCACGAACCTCATGGAATTCAACATTCTCAAGAGTTTCACCGGTAAGCTTCTCAACAGCTGTTCTAAGAGCAGCCTCCATAACTCCACCTGTTGCTCCGAAGATAACTCCAGCACCTGTGTACTCGCCGAGAGGGCTATCGTACTCAGTCTGTGGAAGATTAACAAAGTCAATACCTGCCTCGTTAATCATTCTTCCAAGTTCTCTTGTTGTAAGAGCATAATCTACGTCTGCATATCCTGAAGCTGACTGATCGTCTCTTCCACACTCAAACTTCTTAGCTGTACATGGCATGATGCTGACAGATACTATCTTTTCTACAGGAATGTTGTTCTTCTCAGCATAGTATGTCTTGAGAATTCCTCCAAACATCTGCTGAGGAGACTTGCATGTTGACATGTTCTCTGTCATATCCGGATAGTAGTGCTCACAGAACTTAACCCATCCAGGTGAGCATGATGTAATCATAGGCAGCTTTCCACCGTTCTGTACTCTGTGCAGGAACTCGTGAGCCTCTTCCATGATTGTGAGGTCAGCAGAGAAGTTTGTATCAAATACTCTGTCGAATCCAAGCATTCTGAGTGCTGTTACCATCTGATTCTCTACGATAGTTCCGATTGGAAGACCGAAGCACTCTCCGAGTCCTACTCTTACTGATGGAGCAGGCTGTACAACTACGAACTTATCAGGGTCTGCAATAGCAGCCTTAACTTCTGCAGTGTAATCTCTCTCCTGGAGAGCTCCTGTAGGACATGCTACGATACACTGACCACAGTTTACACAGCTTGTCTCTGCAAGAGGCATTTCGAATGCACAACTGATATTTGTGTCGAATCCTCTTTCGTTTGCTCCGATAACTCCTATTCCCTGTGAGTTTATACATGCTCCTACGCATCTTCTGCAGAGAACGCACTTATTGTTATCTCTGAAAATTGATGGCGAACTTGCATCGAACTCGAACGAGTTCTTTGCTCCTGCATAAAACTCTGTGTCGTCAACTCCATATCTCTTGCAGAGAGCCTGAAGTTCACAAGTTTCACTTCTTACGCATCCAAGGCAGTCCTGATTGTGGTCTGAAAGGATGAGCTGAAGTGTTTTCTTTCTGTAATCATTGAGCTTAGGTGAACTTGTGTGTGCTACCATGCCATCGAAGCAAGGATATACGCAAGCAGCAACGAGTGCTCTTGCTCCCTCTACTTCACAAACGCACATTCTGCAAGCACCAATCTCATTGATGTCTTTAAGGTAACAAAGTGTAGGAACTTCAATTCCTGCAACCCTAGCAGCCTCCAGCAAAGTGGTGCCTTCAGGAACAGTTACCTGTATATTGTCTACTGTTACTTTAATGTCTGCCATTTTACTGTCCTCCACTACTTCTTTGAAATTGCACCGAAGTTACAATTATCGATACAAGCACCGCACTTGATGCACTTATCTGTATCAATAACGTGAGCCTGCTTAACCTCACCTGAAATTGCTCCAACAGGACAATTTCTAGCACACTTTGTACATCCCTTACAGAGTTCAGGGTCAACTACAAAGTTGAGCAGATCCTTACATACTCCTGCAGGACATCTCTTCTCCTTAATGTGAGCCTCGTACTCATCTCTGAAGAATTTAAGTGTTGAAAGAACAGGGTTTGGTGCTGTCTGACCAAGTCCGCAAAGTGCGTTATTCTTGACATAATTTGCAAGATTTTCGAGTTTCTCAAGGTCAGCCATCTCACCGTTTCCGGATGTGATTTTCTCAAGAATCTCGAGCATTCTCTTTGTACCGATTCTGCAAGGTGTGCACTTTCCGCATGACTCACTTACAGTGAATCCGAGGAAGAACTTAGCAATATCTACCATGCAGTTATCCTCGTCAAGAACAATCATTCCACCAGATCCCATCATACATCCGATTGCTGAGAGGTTCTCATAATCAATCTTGATATCATAGTAATCTCTTGGAATACATCCGCCGGAAGGTCCACCTGTCTGTGCAGCCTTGAATCTCTTTCCGTTAGGAACTCCGCCACCAATCTCCTCGATTACCTCTCTGAGTGTCATACCCATAGGAACTTCAAGAAGTCCTGTGTTATTGATCTTTCCACCAAGAGCGAATACCTTTGTTCCAGGGGATCCCTCTGTTCCCATTGACTTAAACCAATCAGCTCCGTTAACGATGATCTGTGCGATATTTGCATAAGTCTCAACGTTATTCAGAATTGTTGGTGACTCGAAAAGTCCCTTTACAGCCGGGAATGGAGGACGTGGATGAGGCTCTCCTCTGTTACCCTCAATCGAGGTCATAAGAGCTGTCTCCTCACCGCAAACGAATGCTCCTGCACCAAGTCTGAGCTCGATGTCAAAATCAAAGCCTGACTCGAAAATGTTCTTTCCAAGAAGACCGTATTCTTTTGCCTGTGCGATAGCAATCTCAAGTCTCTGTACAGCGATAGGATACTCTGCTCTTACGTAGATATATCCCTGATTAGCTCCGATTGCATAACCTGCGATAGCCATAGCCTCGAGTACAGCGTGTGGATCTCCCTCAAGAATAGAACGATCCATGAATGCACCTGGGTCTCCCTCGTCGGCATTACAACATACATATTTCTGTACCTGACCTCTGTTGCCGCTTGCAAACTTCCACTTCTTTCCTGTAGGGAAGCCTGCACCACCACGACCTCTGAGACCTGACTCGAGAATTACATCAATAACTTCGTCCGGTGTCATCTCTGTGAGAACTTTTCCAAGAGCCTCGTATCCGCCTGTACCGATGTACTCATCGATATTCTCAGGATCGATAACTCCACAGTTCTTCAGTGCGATTCTTACCTGCTTCTTATAGAAGTTACTGTCATTGATTGAAGTTGCACCAGTACCCTCAGACTCTCTGAAGAGGTACTTTTCAACTACTCTACCCTTAACAATGTGCTCGTTGAAGATAACTTCAGCTTTGTCTGCTGTAATCTCCTCGTAGTATACAGCACCCGGATGAATAACTACGATAGGTCCCTTTGCACAGAGTCCCTGGCAACCGGTCTGAATAACCTGAACCTCTTCAGTAAGCTTTTCTTCCTTAATGCGCTTCTCGAACACTTCTACTATGTCTGCGCTGTGATTGGAGTTACATCCTGTTCCACCACAGACTAATATGAAAGTATGAAACATAATTATCCCTCCACTAAATGTTCATCTTCTCGAGAGTATAAGCGTTTACCAGCTCACCGCCGATAATGTGCTTCTCGATAATATCTGTTGCCTTAGCAGCAGTCATTTTTACATATGTAACCTTGTCCTGACCAGGAACGAAAACCTC
>JABUTC010000068.1:9370-10712 GCA_021442505.1 Mogibacterium sp.
GTCTGCTCAACAACTACGTTCTCAAGTCCACGGCTTGCGATTTCCTCAGCAAGCTTATTGAGAACAGGTCTTGCTCCTGCAGCGATTCCGCATGTAGCCATTCCTACAACAATCTTTGTTGTAGTCTCATCGATATCTCTGTTACCGATCTTGCCCTTCATGCCTTCGCGAATTGCTCTCAACTCTTCTAATGATTTCATTGTTATTCTCCTCTTATACTTGCATTGTCGACTTCTTCCATATTCTCATCCAGAAACTGTCTGATAAAAGCTGAAATCTCGTTATTCATAAGTGACACTCCACCTACGATTTCCTTTATCTCTCTTGTATCAAGTACAAAAGAGTTGTCATCTACTCCGTATGTGTACACATAGTCGTATTCATCAGCCTCTCTTACCAGGGTGAAAATGGTTCCGTTAATGTCACCAAGCGGCATACAGTCTATGCTGTCTGTCATAAAAGTAGCTTCAACCTCCGTACCTATTCCTACCTGTGAGTTAATCCTGAAGTTCCCCCCGGTTATCTCAGCCCCCTGCTTTAGGAAAGGTATCCCTAGTCCAACTTTGCGGGTGGTACGTGATGTAAAGAAAGGATCGGTTACACTGGCCAATTGCTCCTCATTCATTCCCTTTCCATTATCTTTGATACGGAATGTGATTGAGTTCCTAGAAGTATCTTTCAGAATAAACACTTCTATCAGTGTTGCCCCCGCTTTCTCGGAGTTCTTAGCTATATCTAATACATTGAGCGCTATTTCGGCTAACATTAGATTTCACCACCATTTACTACAACTTCTTCACTGTTCGAGAATTATGGATAAACTATCTACTACTGATACTTTGCGAGAACGTCCTTAACCTTCTCAACTGTCATCTTTCCGTAAACATCTCCGCCTACGATGATAACCGGTGCAAGTCCGCAAGCACCTACACAACGACATGAATCGAGTGAGAATTTACCATCAGAAGTGCATTCGCCATCCTTGATGCCAATAATCTTCTCAATCTCTTCGAGAATATCTCCTGCTCCCTTTACGTAGCATGCTGTTCCGAGACAAACAGAAATCTCAATCTCACCCTTAGGCGACATTGTGAACTGTGAATAGAAAGTAGCAACTCCGTAAACCTTCTCAACAGGAATACCAATTCCATCAGCAATAATCTTCTGAACTTCATAAGGAAGATATCCATAGATATCCTGAGCAGCCTGCATAATTGGCATTAAGCAACCCTTTTCATCTTTGTGGGCAGCAATTACACGGAGCAACTCTTTTTCCTGCTCTTTTGTTCCACGGAATGGAACGTTTGACTGTTTCATTGACTTGTAACCTCCTTTGACTGAA
>JABUTC010000068.1:10733-13244 GCA_021442505.1 Mogibacterium sp.
GATTGTATTAAAAACCACACAATAATAGATAATAACTTAACACAACACATTGTTAAAAATTTATCACAGTGTAGCAATTCAGTCAATTGCCTATTGTTATTTTTTTAACAAAATTCATATTTTCTTCACACTTATCTCCATATAATTTTTGTATAGTCATAAAAATGTCTTTTTGCTATAATTATTATGTATTTTTATAACGTTATTCAGTTATTCAAAATACCAGGAGGTAATGATGACAACTCACGAATTAATATATGTAATTGACGGACGACTCCTTACCAAGGAGGACAACATTAAGGATGTGGAGTTAAGCTCTGCTTTTGCTTCAGATATGATGAGCCATGTTCTCGCTTTTGCAAACAACAAAGCGGTTCTTATTACAGCACTTTACAATGCTCAATCACTAAGAACAGCTGATTTGCTTGGAATAAGCTGCCTTATTCTCATCGGTCAGAACGATCCGGATAAGGATTTCATCGAACTCGCAAATGACCTGGAAATCACTCTCATCCAGAGCCCGTATTCTACATTTGTCACCTGTGGCATGCTCTATTCCGCCGGTTTTACAGGAATTAAAAAGAGCTAACGTCTTTACTCCAACGAGGGTTAGGTGAAGAAAAAAGGGTTTATAGATTACGAAAGGATACACTTATGCCAAGTTCTAATAAATGTGTCAAATTTACATATGAAGTTCCGAATGATGATTTTTCCAGAGCCGGAGCAGCAAGCAGCAGTTTGAAGAACAGTCTTAAGCAGCTCCAGATTGATCCTCAGATTATTAAGCGAATCTCAATTGCTATATATGAGGGTGAGATTAATATGGTCATTCATGCCAACGGAGGCACCATTGAGGCGTTAATCTGGCCTGACCATATTGACCTTACGCTTGCGGACGTAGGTCCTGGAATTCCTGATATAGATAAAGCTATGCAGCTCGGATTTTCAACTGCATCAGCGGATATCCAGGCTCTCGGTTTTGGAGCGGGAATGGGACTTCCAAATATGAAGAAAAACACCGATGAGATGAGTATCGAAACCGAATTGGGCGTGGGTACAACAATTCGTATGCGGGTTAATTTCTAGATTTAAGGGATATATTGGGGAGATTTAATAGTGAAAGAAAGATATCATTCGATACATATTAATATGGATCAGTGCATAGGTTGCACCAACTGCATCAGAAGTTGCCCTATGGAAGCAATGCGCGTTCTTAACGGCAAGGTTTCTATTATGGCTGACAGATGCGTAGATTGCGGTGAGTGTGTACGTAATTGCAAGAGTTATGCAATCGACTGTGAGAGAGGCTCTATCGAAGACATCAAGAATTACGATTACACAATCGTGATTCCTACAGCTTCACTTTATGCGCAGTTCAACAATCTGAACGATACAAATATCGTTTTGACTGCTCTAAAGGAGTTAGGCTTCGATATGGTTTTCGAATGCACCGGAGCTCAGGAAATTGTATCTGAGTTGACCAGAGAATATATCAAGGCAAACAAGGACAAGTGGCCGATTATCAGCTCATCGTGCCCTGCTGTACTGCGAATAATCTTAAACAGATTCCCGGGATTAATTGATAATCTTCTTCCAATCAGGCCTCCTGTTGAAGCAGCAGCTATACTTGCCGTTGACAAAGCTATGAAGGAGACGGGTCTTTCAAGAGATAAGATTGGAGTGTTCTTCATTGCTCCATGTCCTTCGAAGATTGCATCGTTTGTAGTGCCTGTTGGTTCTATGAGTGCAAATATTGATGTATCGATTGCTATCAAGGATATTTACCCTCTGCTCCTCGAGAAAATGAAGCAGGTTCATGAGAATCCGGAAAGCCTTTCAATATCAGGCAGAGTTGGAAACGGCTGGTCTGTTTCCGGAGGAGAGGCTGCCGGCACCTTCGATGAAAATGCTATTGCTGCCTCAGGTCTTAAGAATGTCTTCAGTGTCCTTGAGGCAATCGAAGATGAGAAGAATAAAAAAGAGCTTAAATTCATCGAACTTCGTGCATGCCCGAACGGTTGTATCGGAGGCCCTTTTAACCTCGAGAACCCATTTATTGCTGCTTCAAAGATTAAGAGTATAGCAAAGTATCTTCCTGTTACACAGTCGCACGTATGTGACTTTCATGAAGAACAAATAGAAAAGTTGTATTCAGACGGTTCTTTTGAATATGACCCTGTATATAACCTTGGAAGTGATTTTGTCGAGAGTATGCAGAACCTTAAGCGAATAGAAATGCTTATGGAGAAGCTTCCTCATTATGATTGCGGTTCATGCGGATGCCCTTCCTGCAAAGCTCTTGCAGAGGATATTATCAGAGGTAAGCGCGTACTTAACAATTGCGTATATTACAAGAAGAATATCGAAATAGGTTCAACTATTTAATAAAATAGAATACGATGAAAATGAAGTAGGTGAATATTATCCAGAACAATTAGCAAGTTTGATAATTCAAAAAATGTTAAAAAGTGCTGAAAATTATTTAAATATTACAAAAATCACCAATATAGT
>JABUTC010000069.1 GCA_021442505.1 Mogibacterium sp.
CGTTTGAATCTTTATAGTTAAATATACATATATATAACAAATATAATGGCGATTTATTGCGTGGCGAATACGCGATTTTGTTAATAATTGCAAATGCTGTGGAATTTTATTGCGAAAAAATTGCAATTAATCTGGACCCACCCGCCCCGGTATTCTCTCTTATATATACAGGAGGGGACTAGTCCGCTCGTTTTGAGGTAAAAAAACTCAAAAAAACGGCATAAATTCCACATAATATCAAAAATATGTATCAAAATTGATAATAATTAGCATATAATATATGTTGATATAAAATAGATAAACTATATCCACAAACAGCAAGTGTTTAAGCAACGGCGATAAATAATCCACACATATATAAGGAAGAAAAAGAAGAGAATAATTAGTTAACGCAAGGCGTGCAGATTTGCATGCGATTATGTGTTTTATAGATCTATCCTAGGCGTTAGAAGGGTGGTGCAATTATGAAAAACGATTTGAAAGAAAAAATCAGAAAGGGGTTGGCGCTGACTTTGGCCGCAGCATTGGTTGTGTCCAGCTTTACCTACTTCGGGAATAACTTCCTGAGAGCTTCAGAGTCAGAGCTTAGCCAGGAGCAGGAACAGGCTCTTGAGCAGAACCAGGGCGGAGAAACTGTAGAAGAGACAGCTCCGGAAAATGAGAATCCGGCTGAAGAGGTCCAGGAGATTGATATCAATGAGGACCAGTCAGGCGGTACAGAGGCAGACTCCGAAAACAAGGGTCAGACCAAGAAGGAAGAAACCAAGCAGGAGACTCGCGAGAGAACTGTATATACATATGAAGACAAGGATGTCAAAGTTACAGCGACTCTCAGCAATGCAGAGGCTCTTCCTGACAATGCAGAACTGGTAGTAACCGAGCTTAAGAATAATGCTCGCAGTCTTTACGTTGATGCATTGAACAAGGATGCAGCAAAGGGCAAGTCTTCGAAGGCTCAGAATAAGATTAAGAAATATAATAACAAGAACACTCTCATCTACGATATGGCTTTCGTGCTCAAGAACAAAGAGATTCAGCCGGAGAGCGGTTCAGTAAAAGTTAATATCGAATTCAAGAATGATCAGCTGTCCGAGCAGATTGGTGCATCGAAGGCCGGCAGCCTTGTTATGCTTCACTTACCTCTTAAGTCAGAAGCAAAGCAGGCCGGAAACACCACTATCGAAGCCAACGCTAACGCCAGCGCTGACGACGTTACAATCGAGACGCTTGATTCTATTGCATCACTCGGAAGCAAGGAGACAATCAGCTTCGACGCTGACAACTTCTCGTCATATGTAATTGCAAATGAGGATATTACCGGAGGATTAAACTTAGAGGTAGGAACTAAGGATAATTCTCTCGTAACTGCTCCGGGTGGTGGATCCGGCTCAACAACTGACAACGAGGGATTCATCACAGTTGAAAAGAATTTCTCAGGAATCACAAAGGATCAGATTCCTGCAGGTTTTAGTGTTACCGTAAAACATAAGTCCACAGGAAAAACCTTCACGCTCAACAAGTCTAACGCAGATATCAGTGATGACGGTCTTTCATGGAGATGGAAGCTTCAGGGCGTTGGAACCGGAACATACAATGTTTCCGAGTCCGGCGAAGCTGTAGCTAATTACAATGTTTCAACAAAAATCACTACAGGAAAGCAGACCTATACAGGCAAGTCTGTAGATGTTGAAGTTACAGCTGCAACAATAACCTACACAATACTTGACAGAGAAACAACCTGCAGCCATGTTGACTGGCCGGTTATTCATGACGATGGAACAGGTCACGGCTTCATGTTTGGAGCTGCACAGACACACGGTAACAAGGCTGTAATTATCAGTGAGTTTGAACTCAGCACTACACAGAAGGAAAAGGTTAACCAGGAAATCGACAAATTAAGCGGAAACTGGAAGACACCTTGTATCTTCTTCAGCATTGAGAAGGACGGAGAGTATATCACAACTCCGCTCGGATCTTTCACCTATCACAGATCAGAGGGAAAGATTTACCTCGAAGATACATCACAGTGGTCACACGTACTTACTATGAAGTACGACACCGAGGAAGGTGACAACCCGGACGTTAATATCCAGAACGATTACACAAAGAACACAGGACACCTCAAGGTTAAGAAGGTTGTTCAGAATTCAAGTACAACAGCTAAGTTTGACTTCAATGTTCAGATCCTGAAGGCAGACGGAAGCGTAGATACTTCATTTAATGGAACATATGGAGACGTTACATTCACAAACGGCGTATCCAATACATTCCAGCTGGGTAACAACGAGGAGAAGACAATCAGCAATCTCCCTGTTGGAACAAAGTACAAGGTTGTAGAGACTGCAAAGTCAGGATTTGCACAGAGCTGGACAAACCAGACGGGCACAATCGCACAGGATACAACCGCAGAAGTAACATGTAAGAACACATACAGCACATCGCCTACAAGCACAACACTCGGTGCTACAAAGTCAATCACAGGCCGTCAGTTCAAGGAGGGAGACAGCTTTACTTTCACAGTAATTCCTCTGAACGGAGCACCTGCATTCAGCAAGCAGACAGTAACAGTTGAGCCAAAGAGCGGTTCGTCTGTAAATATTGATTTTGGAACAGCCAACTACACAGCAAAGGGCGAGTACAAGTACACTGTAACTGAGACTAAGGAAAGTATCGGCGGAATCGCTTACGATACTACCCAGTACACAGTAACAGTTAACGTGGATGATAACGGTGCAGGACAGCTTGTTGCTACAAAGAGCATCAAGGTCGGCACAGAGACCAAGACTTCCATCTCATTCACTAACAGATATTCAACAAAGAGCGGAGAGACAGATCTCAAGGCAACAAAGAATATCACAGGACGTACATTCAAGGCCGGCGACGAGTTTACTTTCACAGTAACTCCAAAGGATGGCGCACCGGCATTCGAGAAATCGTCAGTAACAATCAAGCCTGCAAGCGGAACATCTGCAGTAGCAGATTTTGGCAAGGCAACATACACAGCAGAAGGAACCTACGAGTACACAGTTAAGGAAACCAAGGGAAGCCTTGGCGGAATCGACTACGACACAACTGAGTACACAGTAGTAGTAGAGGTAAAGGATAACGGTGCAGGACAGCTGGTAGCTACCAAGACTATCAAGGTAGGCAAAGATACAAAGAGCGGCATCGTATTCACAAACCCTTACACAACAAAGCCTGCAGTAGAGCCACTTGGCGCTACAAAGACAATCACGGGTCGTAGCTTCCAGGAGGGTGACAGCTTTACTTTCACCGTAACTCCAAAGGATGGCGCGCCTGCATTTAGCAACCCATCGGTTACAATCGAGCCGGAAAGCGGCAGCACCGCAAACGTTGACTTCGGCTCAGCAACATTCAATGCTATTGGCACATATGAGTACACAGTCAAGGAGACCAAGGGAAGCATTGGCGGAATTGACTACGACACAACTGAGTACACTGTAGTAATCAATGTGAGTGACAACGGCGCAGGACAGCTTGTTGCTACAAAGGGCATCAAGGTTGGTAAAGAGACTAAGACTGCTATCAGCTTCACAAACCCTTACAGTTCAAAGGGAAGCTTAACACTCGGCGCTAAGAAGACACTGAGTGGCAAGACACTTGCTGCCGGAGATTTCAGCTTCGAGCTTAAGTCGTCAAACGGTGACGTACTGCAGACAAAGACAAACGCTGCAAACGGAACAGTTACTTTTGACAAGATTAACTACACTCAGGCAGATCTGTCGAAGAGCCCGATCACTTACACAATCAGCGAGGTAATTCCAAGCGATGCAGTAAATGCA
>JABUTC010000006.1:0-9887 GCA_021442505.1 Mogibacterium sp.
CGATGATGATGACGACGATGACGAGGGTGGCAGCGGTTGCCTTACTGCAATTGCAGTAGTTATTGCAGTTATTCTCGTGATTGTGCTTGCTGCAATTCTGATAATTAACTTCGTACCGGATTCGGGAATAGGAATCAAGCTGACTTCATTCATTGAGAACATCACCAGCTATTTTTCACTGGGTGACATAAATGACGGTTTTCTGCTATAGAGTTAAATGATTTGAATCTACAGCGGCAGCACTGACGCTGTCGCTGTAATTTATTTCAAGAGAAAGCGAAAAACAATAATCTTAGAATAACAATTCAAAAGGAGAAACTATGTTTAAGAAAAGGGCTGAGAAAAAAGCCGCCAGGGAGATGGACAAGGGAGCCAAATCAAGGGGAAGAAAAATCGGACTGAGTGTGATAATCATGCTCGTCGTTCTGATTTTCGTGGCATTTGTTGTACTTGTCGGTTTCATTACAGACTGGCTGTGGTTCAAAGACCTCGGTTATTCCAGCGTATTCTGGAAAAAGTATATTACCGAGATTGCCATAGCTGTGCCGGTTTTCATCGTTACCGGACTTCTTATGAGATTCTATCTCAGAACTCTTAAGAACGGATATTTCAGAGAAATCGAAAGCCACGAGATACCGAATGCCAAGAAACTGAACGTCATTTCATGGGCGCTTTCGGCAGTTTTCGCATTTGCAGTTGCTTATTACTGTTCAACCGAAACATGGCTCGACCTGTTGAAATTCCTTAAATCGACAAGTTTCAGCCTGAAGGATCCTCTGTTTGGACTGGATATTTCATTCTATATTTTCAAACTCGGATATCTCACAACAGTTAACAATATAGTTCTTGCAACAGTCATCGGAATGGTTGTAGTGACTCTTATCTACTACGCAATTCTCCTTACCGAGAGAACACCGGACTTCCTAAAGAGGGAAGACGATTTTGACAGCGTCGAGGAAGAAGAGCCTGAGCAGCCTGAGCAGGAACAGTTCAATCCTTTCAACGGAACACCTTTCGAAAAGTTCGGCAGGAACTTCGGCGGAGGTGCCGGCGGAGGTGCCGGCGGACAGGGTCCGACTTTTGGCAAGGGAAAGAGCAAGAGAACACTTGAAGTCAACAATGAGAATGTCGGCCATCTGCTTCACATTGCGCGCGGTAAACTGACTGTACTCGGAATAATCTTCTACCTGATGCTCGGTGTTGAGTTTTTCCTGAGACAGTTCAACCTGCTTCACAATCACAGCGGTGCTGTATATGGTGCGGGATTCACAGATGTTAACATCACACTCTGGCTTTACAGAATAATCATGGTGCTGTCGGTTGTCGGTGCAGTGACCCTGGCAATACACATGAAAAAAGGCGATTTCAAGAAACTTGTAAGAGTGCCGGTTGCTATGATTGCAGTTTTCGCAATAGGAATCGGTGCAGGAGTCTTTGTTCAGAACCTGATTGTAAGCCCGGACGAAATCAACAAGGAAACAAAATACCTCAAGGACAACATTACATACACAAGATATGCGTATGACCTTGACGATATAGACGTACAGCCTTTTGCGGCTGACAATGCTATTTCGGCAGGTGTTATATCTGATAACGCAGAGACTCTTACAAACGTGAGAATCAATGACTACGCACCGGTTGAGACATTCTACAACCAGACGCAGAGTATCAGACAGTACTACCACTTTAACGACGTAGACATAGACAGATATACTTTCAACGGCTCGGTCAGCCAGACATATCTCTCGGCGAGAGAAATAGATGAGACAAAAATCAGCAATACCTGGATTAACAAGCACCTCAAGTACACACACGGATACGGAGTTGCTGTTTCGCAGGTAAATGCGGTTACATCAAGCGGACAGCCTGATGTTATCGTAGGAAATATCCCTCCGGAATCAGTTGAGGGAACAGTTGAGATTACACGTCCTGAGATTTACTTCGGCGAGCTCACAGATGATTACATCATCGTAAACACCAAGGAACAGGAATTCGACTATCCGGACGGAAGTGATAACAAGTACACCGAGTATGAGGGCACGACCGGAGTTAAGCTCGGATTACTCAACAGAATTCTTTATTCAATCAGAGAAGGAAGCATCAAGATCCTCGTATCCGGCAATATCACAAAGGACTCGAAAATCATCTACTACAGAAATGTAGTTCAGAGAATCGAGAAAATCATGCCTTACTTAAGCTATGAGGAAGATCCGTATATGACCGTTGTTGACGGCAAGCTCTACTGGATACTCGATGCGTACACAACAAGCTCATACTATCCGTATTCAGAGCCATACAGCGGAGAATACGGTTCAACAAACTACATCAGAAACTCAATCAAGGTTGTAGTTGATGCGTATAACGGAAATGTTGATTTCTACGTTGTAGACGAGTCAGACCCGATTGCGATGACATATCAGAAGATCTATCCGAAGCTGTTCAAGAGCTTCGACAAGATGTCTGACGAGATGAAGTCGCACATCAGATACCCGAATACACTGCTTAAGATTCAGGCAGGCGTTTACGGAAAATATCACATGGATCAGGTTAAGGTCTTCTACCAGAAGGAGGACCTCTGGGACATCGCTCATCAGATCTACGGAACTGAAGAGGTTGAGATGGAGCCAAGCTACTACGTTCTCAAGATGCCTGACAACGACAAGGCAGAGTTCATCAACATGGTTCCGTTCACACCGAAGTCAAAGCAGAACATGACAGCCGTTCTCATGGCCAGAAACGATGGAGACCGCTACGGTGATATTGTCGTTTATACAATGCCTAAGAACAAGACGGTATACGGACCTATGCAGATCGAGGCTCAGATTGACCAGAACACCGAGATTTCCAAGGAGTTCTCGCTCTGGAACTCATCAGGTACGAAGTACAGCAGAGGAGACCTTTTCGTAATTCCGATAGGAACATCGCTGCTCTATGTTGAGCCGGTTTACCTCGAGGCATCAAAGGGCGCTATTCCGGAGGTAAAAAGAGTTATCGTTGCTTACGGCGACACGATTGCATACGAGTCAACATTCGGCGAGGCTCTTATGTCATTGTTCGGCGGAAGCTATGAAGAGGGGGCTACTTCAAGCAGTTCCGACGATAGTGGAGCAAGCACGACAACTTCGACAGCTGATTTAGTAAAGAAGGCTCAGGAGGCTTACGATAATGCAGTTGCGGCTCAGCAGGCAGGCAACTGGGCTAAGTATGGTGAGTACCTCAAGGAGCTTGAGAGATACCTGAACCAGCTTGCGGGTTAATATACAATATTTCAAAAAAGGGACAGAGACAGTTAGTTGTAAAAGGGACACAGGAGAAAGAAAATGCGCAATATTAATCTGGACAAAATGTTATTCACAATAGCTCCGGAAGAACACGAAATCGACAAAATCAAGGAGATTTTGAATAATCATCCTGAAGTTAAATTCGTGTCTCTCGTAGGCGTAGACCTTGCCGGTCACAGCACAGACGAGAAGATTCCGGTAGCGGCTTTTATCGAGGATATTGAAAAAACTCTTCGCGACGGAGCACAGACAGACGGTTCATCCGTAGCTCTTCCTACCATCGCAGACCTCTCAAATGCGAGAGTCGATATTCTGCCGGATAAGGATGTGGACTGGTTTGTCGAGTACAACTTCAACAACATCGACTATGCGACAGGACTCCCTACAGGAACCTTGAGAATCCCGTCATTCCTCCGCCACAACGGCGACAGATATGTCGGATCGAGAACATTCCTGAGAGACACAACTGAAATCTTCAAGAAAGAGCTCTGGAGGCTTCTTGAAGAGAACCCGTATGTGTTTGAGCATATAGGCGGGGTTGACAGCATAGACGACATCGAGGAGATTGTTCTTACAAACGCTACGGAGCTTGAGTTCTGGGTAAAAACACCGGACGACAGCTTCGAGAGGGACAGACTTTTCACCTCACAGGAGCTCAAGGAGCAGTACTGGCAGAGGACAATCGGAGTTGTACAGACTGCACTTGAGCAGACAATTGTCGTTCTTGACAGATACAACTTCAGCGTTGAGATGGGCCATAAGGAGGTTGGCGGTGTAAGAGCCAAGATGGACAACACCGGCTCCTACAGCAACATCATGGAGCAGCTCGAAATCGACTGGAAGTACTCAAGTCCGATGCAGTGCGGAGATAACGAGGGTCAGGTTAAGCACATAGTAAGAGACGTATTCAGATACTACAATCTCGAGGTAACATTCCTTGCAAAGCCTATCGAGGGAGTTGCAGGAAACGGTGAACACACTCACTTCGGAATCGCTGCAAAGCTGAAAAACGGAAAGAGAGTCAACCTCTTTGAGACGAACGATCCGAAGAATCAGTTCATGAGCCCGATAGGATACGGTGCACTCATGGGAATACTCAAGAACTACGAGATATATTATCCGTTCGTAGCACCTACACATGATGCATTCCAGAGACTGAAGCCTGGATTTGAGGCGCCGGTTTGTACTGTTACTTCACTGGGAATGGATCACCAGACACCATCACGTAACAGAACCGTTCTTATCGGACTTGTAAGAGACCTTGCAAATCCTCTTGCAACAAGATTCGAGCTCAGATCGCCTAACCCGCACTCGAACACATTCCTCGTTTGCGGAGTCGGATATATGCTGATGCTTGACGGAATAAAAGCCGTTCTTGAGGCAGGAAAGACATCAACAGAACTTGAGAAATCAATCTCGAAATGGTACGGAGAAGATGACTTCTACCTCGAAACAAGAAGAGAGTATCGCTCGGAGAAGAATGTTTTCACCGAGTACACAAGCGAGGAGCGTGAAAAACTCTTCGGCAAGGCGCCGGCGACAGTCTGGGAGTGCTTCAAGGTTTTCGAAGACAGGGCTGAGGACCTCGAAAAGATTACCTACGGAAGCGACAATCTCAAGGCAATCATCGGATCCTACAAGGCGCAGATGCTGTCGAAATGGTGCACAGAGTATCATGACAGAATCATCCCTTCGGCGATGAATTTTGTAAGAAAGTGCGTTCCTATCGAGTGCGAAGATGCGACCGATTACGATGAAGTTAACTGGAAAGAAGTTAACAAGCTCAGATGGAAGCTCGGCAAGGACTCGCTCAAAAAGAAGTCGCTCCTGCAGGAGGCAAAGGATGCACTCGACAGCGGAGACTTCGAGAAGGCAGCGGAGTGCGAGCTCAAGATTCAGAAGATGGGCGAACAGCTTCGCGCAGCATACACTAAATACACAAAGAATATGTTCTAATAGAAGGACTGGGAAAGAGGCAAAAACATGCTTGATATTAAGAGAATAAGAGAGGATTTCGAAGGAGTTAAGGCTGACGTTGAGAGACGTGGAAAAGGCGACTTCGGAATCGGTAAGGTAAAGGAATTAGACGAGCAGAGAAGAGCGATTCTTGCAGAGGTTGAGCAGCTCAAGAGCAAGCAGAATGCCGCATCGAGAGAGGTTCCGAAGCTGAAGAAGGAGGGCAAGGATACAACTGAGCTTTTCGCAGAAATGAAGGAGCTTTCGGCACGCATCAAGGAGATGGACGGTGAACTCGGCGAGGTTGAAGAGGCTCTCAGAATGGCACTTCTGTCGGTTCCTAATACACCGTATAAGGACGTGCAGTTCGGTGAGGACGACAGCGCCAACGAGGAGCTTAGAAGAGTTGGAACTCCACGCGAGTTCGATTTCGAGGCAAAGGCTCACTGGGATATCGGCGAGGGACTCGACATTCTCGATTTCGAGAGAGCTTCGAAGCTGTCAGGCGCAAGATTCACTGTTTACAAGGGACTCGGCGCAAGACTCGAGAGAGCGGTTATCAACTTCATGCTCGACCTTCACACAGAGGAGCAGGGATATACAGAGATTCTGCCGCCTTTCATGGTTAACAGAGATGCTATGACAGGAACAGGCCAGCTTCCTAAGTTTGAGGATGATATGTTCTATGTACCTGCAAAGGATTTCTTCCTGATTCCTACTGCAGAGGTTCCTGTAACCAACCTGAGAGCAAACGAAATCATGTCTTTTGACGAGTTGCCTGTTTACTACACAGCATACACACCATGCTTCAGAAAGGAAGCAGGTTCGGCCGGAAGAGACACAAGAGGACTCATCCGTCAGCACCAGTTCAACAAGGTCGAGATGGTAAAATTCTCGGCACCTGAGACATCCTACGAGGAGCTCGAGTCGCTTACAAAGGACGCTGAGGAAGTTCTCGCAAGACTCGGAATCCCTTACAGAGTTGTAAGACTTTCGAGCGGAGACCTCGGTTTCTCGGCAGCTATGACATATGACGTTGAGGTTTGGATGCCAAGCTACGGCAGATACGTTGAGATTTCAAGCTGCTCGAACTTCGAGGATTACCAGGCAAGAAGAGCCAACATCAGATTCAAGAGAGACAAGGAGCACAAGCCTGAATTCGTTCATACACTTAACGGATCCGGACTTGCTGTCGGAAGAACTGTTGCGGCTATTCTTGAGAATTTCCAGAACGAGGATGGCAGTGTAAACATTCCTGAAGCACTTCAGAAATACATGGGAACTGACATAATTAAATAGCACGAAAAGGAGGAGACGATGGACGAAAGAAGCACGATTGCAGAATTCCTTGTAAATCACAAGGCGTCGAAAGCCGTCTCCTTTCATATGCCCGGACATAAGGGAAGGGAGAGCATTTTTGTTCAGTGCGGCTACGGCGACTTCTTCAAAAATATGGTCGGAAACGACATCACGGAGATTCCGGGTGCGGACAACCTTCACGACCCTAAGGGCACCATTGCAAGGGTAAAAGAAAACTACGCCGCTCTCTACGGTGTCAAGTATACGGAGCTTCTCATAAACGGCTCGAGCGCAGGCATCATAGCCTCGATACTTGCTACAGTTCCCCGCGGGGGAAAACTCATTCTGGGGCGCAATTCGCACCATTCTGTTTTCAGTGCGATGAAGCTCGGCGGCATTACGCCGGTTTACCTGAGACCGGAAACGGACAGAGAGTCGGGAATGCAGACCTTCATTTCACCTGACGAACTTCGCTCGGTAATCGGGAAAAACACGGACGCCTCAGCTGTGCTTATCACGAGCCCTAACTACTTCGGCGTTCTTTCCGACATTGGAAAAATCTCGGAAATCTGCCACGAATACAATATGCCGCTCATCGTAGATGAGGCACATGGCGCGCACCTGGTATTTTTTGACAGGGACTCGGAGCACAGGTTTGCGGCTGAAAACCTTGGCGCAGACGTGGTAGTGTGCAGCACGCACAAGACGCTACTTTCTTTTACCGGGACCGGAATACTGAATGTGTGCAGCGACCGCGTTGACATAGTGAGAATTCGTGAATATCTGAGTATGATTCAGACGACAAGTCCTTCTTATCCGCTGATAGGAAGTCTAGACATCAACGAGAGAATAATGAGACGACATTCGACGGAGATGGTGAGAAGCTGGAAGCAGGACCTGATCTTCTTCTACTGCAAGAGCAAGATGGTGCCGGGGCTTGATGTTTTCACACATCCTATGCTCGATATGACGAAGATAAATCTAAGCATGGCTTCGCTCGGAATAAGCGGGGAAAAGCTCGGCAGAGAACTCAGATACCGCAACATCTGGGTCGAGATGGTTCACGGCGACTACGTTATGCTGATGACAGGTGCCGGAAACAATCGCTCGGATTATGCGGCACTGATTGATGCGCTGAACTCAATCGCATCGGAATACGGAGTGGGTCGCAAAGAGAAAGTGATTCGCAAGGCTTATCCGGATTTTGACCTGGAAATCAGAGAAATTCCGGAAGCAAAAGAGAGGGTATCATTCTTCCAGACCGAAGGCAGGGTGATGGCTTCTCCGATAATAATTTACCCGCCGGGATACCCTGTTATATGCCCGGGAGAGCTTATGACATTCGAGGTAATCAGTTACATTTCGAACGCATTATCAAACGGAGACAGCATAGTAGGAATAGACGGAGACGGATATGTAGAAGTGGGCATTGAATAGCCCACTTTTTTCTCGTTAAAGCTCGTTAAATATCTAACAAACTGTGAAAAAACTGCGTTTTATGTAGTATAATAATTTGTCGCTATGCGCGGCTATAACAAAGATTTAACAATTAGAGAAAGGAGTTTCTAAAGGGATGAGCCAAGGGAAACATCTACCAAGCGTTCATGTACCGCATCACAAGAATACCGCCGGCCGTGAGACCGTTGTGATGAATCCGATACCTGACGTGGTAAAGATCTGCATGTCGCAGAGTATTGGCGCACCTTGTAAGCCTCTTGTTGAGAAAGGGGATTACGTAAAGGTAGGACAGAGAATCGGTGACACCGATGCATTTGTCAGCGCTCCCGTTCATTCAAGCGTATCAGGTACGGTAGTGGATATCGAGCAGGTACGTGGTTCAATGGGTGGATTTGAGACACTCGTTGTGATTGAAACGGACAAGAAACAGGAAATTAGCGAAGAGGTTAAAGTTCCTGAAGTAAGCAACCTCGAGGAGTTCGTTAAGGCCGTAAGAGATTCCGGCGTTGTAGGACTCGGAGGAGCATCCTTCCCAACACACATCAAGCTGAATCCAAGAAATGTTGATGAGTGCGAAACACTCGTAGTAAACGCTGCAGAGTGCGAGCCTTTCATCACAGGTGACAACAGAGAGATGGTAGAGGACGGACAGGATGTAATCGACGGTATGAAACTCATTATGAAGTATCTCGACCTGAAGAAGGGATACATCGGAGTTGAGTCGAATAAGCCGGATGCTATCGAGAACATGAAGAGACTGATTGAGCAGAACGATGCTAAGGATATCGAGGTTTTCGTACTGCCATCAAGCTATCCTAAGGGAGCTGAGCGTGTTCTTGTATATGAGGTAACAGGAAAGGTTATGGATGCCGGAGTACTCCCTGCACAGCTCGGAGTTATTCTCGACAACGTTACAACAGTCGGAGTAATCGGCAACTACTTCAGAACAGGAATGCCTCTCGTAAGCAGAAGAATAACTGTTGACGGAGACGCAGTTGCAAATCCTCAGAACGTAGTAGTTCCTATCGGAACACATATCGCAGACGTAATTGAGTTCTGCGGCGGCTACGCTAAGGACCCTAAGAAGATTATCATGGGCGGACCTATGATGGGTCGTGCAACAAAGTCCGACGAGTCAACAACAATGAAGAACACAGGATCACTTCTTTGCTTCAGCAGAGAGATGGCCGATGTTAAGGAAGAGACAGCTTGCATCAACTGCGGAAGATGTCTCAACGCTTGCCCATTCAAGCTGGTACCTCAGATTTACGCTGAGGCATATCTGAGAAGAGATGTGGCTAAGCTCCAGAAATTCAAGGTTATGCAGTGCATGGAGTGCGGAAGCTGCTCATTCATCTGCCCTGCAAGAAGACCTTTGAGCTTCTACAACAAGCTCTCAAAAATTATGATTAAGGAGGCAGCAACGAAATAATGGATAAGAAATTTCATGACAATTTAGTTGTATCCTCCGCACCTCATATCGTATCGGAGTATGATACAACGAGACTGATGGGTTCAGTAATCCTCGCACTTCTGCCATCGCTCATCGCAAGTACATTTATTTTCGGCGCAAGAGTAGTTCTCCTGTGCGTAGTATGTGTAATTGCCAGCGTAGGCTTCGAGTGGATTTACAACGTACTCATGAAGAGAAAGCAGACCATCGGCGACCTCAGTGCCGCTCTTACAGGTCTCCTGATTGCGTTCAACGTACCTTCGAACTTCCCGCTCTGGCAGGCAGTAATCGGATGCTTTTTCGCAATCGTAGTAGTAAAGCAGCTCTACGGAGGAATTGGTAAAAACTTCGTAAACCCTGCTATCACAGCAAGAATCTTCCTGTTCATCTCTTTCGCATCGTACATGTCAACATTCCCGCTGCCAAAGATGAGTCAGACA
>JABUTC010000006.1:10486-12098 GCA_021442505.1 Mogibacterium sp.
GCTCCTATCATCGAGAGAAACACAGCAAAGGCTGCCAACGAGGCAAGAACAGAGCTTCTTCCTGAGGCTGAGGGCGAGTTCGAGGTTCTTGCAGACAAGGACACAAATTCAGATAATCTCTATACATTAGAGGCAAAGAAAGTATTCGCAACAGACTGCTATGTAGCTACAAACAAGAGCGGCATGGTAGTAACAGTCAAGTCAAATTCATACGGCGGTCTTCTGACAGCTATGGTAGGAATTGACAAGGACGGTGCTGTAACAAGCGTAAAGGTTACAAGTCATGCTGATACACCGGGTGTAGGAACAAAGGCTCAGACTCCTGAGTTCCTCGGACAGTACAAGGGTTACAACGAGGTTGGCGATGTTAACATCAAGTCCGACGCAAAGATTAACCATGTGTCCGGAGCTTCGATTTCATCAGGAGCTGTACACAAGGCAGTATGCTGCGCTGTAGAGCAGTACAAAGCAGTAGGAGGTGTTAAGTAATGGAAAAGAAAAACAGCAAGCTCTCCATCCTGCTTAATGGAATTATCAAGGAGAACCCTGTACTCGTTCTCCTGCTCGGAACATGTCCTGCACTGGCAACATCATCATCGCTGCTTAACGGTCTCGGCATGGGTCTTTCAGCTACAGCTGTACTTATCTGTTCAAACGTAGTTATTTCACTTCTGCGTAACGTGATTCCTGATAAGGTAAGAATTCCTTGCTACATCGTAATCATCGCAGGCTTCGTAACAGTTGTTCAGTTTGTACTTCAGGCTTATGTGCCATCGCTGTACGAGTCACTCGGTCTCTTCATTCCGCTGATTGTAGTTAACTGCATCATCCTCGGAAGAGCAGAGGCATTCGCTAACAAGAACAACGTTATCGATTCAGCTCTTGACGGAGTTGGAATCGGTATCGGATTCACACTTGCTCTCGGAGCAATGGGTGCTATCAGAGAACTTTTCGGAACAGGCGCACTCGCAGGAATCCAGATTATTCCTGAGCAGTTCGCAATCGGATTCTTCACACTCGCTCCAGGCGGATTCTTCGTATATGGAATCCTCATCGCACTCCTCAATGCGGCAACAAAGGGCAAGGCACTCAAGGCAAAGAGTTTCAGCTGCGGAGTTTGTCCTATGTACAACTCATGTAACGTAGCAGAGGCTAATGAGGAAATACTCGAACAGAAAGGAGCTGAAGCATAATGGTTAATCTTATAGTAATCTTTATGGCAGTAGTTCTGGTTAACAACTTCCTGCTGTCACAGTTCCTCGGAGTATGCTCATTCCTTGGAGTAACAAACAAACTCAGCTCATCAATCGGTATGGGCGGTGCTGTAATCTTCGTTATGTTCATAGCTGAGCTTGTAACATGGCCGATTCAGCAGATACTTAACAAATTCGAGATCGGATATCTGCAGACTGTAGTATTCATCCTCGTAATCGCATCACTGGTACAGTTCGTAGAGATGTTCATGAAGAGATATCTTCCGGCTCTGCAGAAGGCGCTCGGAATCTTCCTTCCGCTCATCACAACAAACTGCGCTATCCTCGGTGCAACAATTAACGCTATCAACTATGATTACACATACCTTCAGTCCATCGTATACGCTGTAGGTGCCGGC
>JABUTC010000006.1:12198-19372 GCA_021442505.1 Mogibacterium sp.
CACCCTGGTTGCAGCAGCCCTTACAAGTATGACATTCATGGGCTTCACAGGTCTGTTCCAGTAGGAAAGGAGGCAATAAATGGCTAATATAGTAACACCTGTAGTATTAGTAGTTGTTACCGGTCTGATTGCCGCTGCACTGCTGGTAATCGCATCAAAGGTTTTCTACGTTCCTGTAGACGAGAGAGTAACTGCTATCATCGAGGCTCTTCCAGGAGCTAACTGCGGTGGTTGCGGATTCGCAGGATGCGCAGACTATGCTGCATCACTCGTTGCAGACCCTGAACTTCCTTGCACAAAGTGTGCACCTGGAGGCGAAGGCTCAGCTAACGCAATCGCAGAGATTCTTGGTAAAAGCGCAGGCGCTATGGAGAAGCAGGTTGCACAGGTTATGTGTAACGGCACATGCGGCGCTGCAAAGCCAATCCTTGAGTGGCAGGGACTTCAGTCATGCAAGGGTGCAAAGGGATTTTTCACAACTCCTAATGCATGCCTCTATGGATGCATCGGTCTCGGAGACTGCGTAGCGGCTTGTGAGTTTGACGCAATCGGCGTTATCGACGGTGTAGCAAGAGTAAACAGATCAAATTGCGTGGCTTGCGGTAGGTGCGCAACTGACTGCCCACAGCAGATCATCAAGCTCGTTCCACTCAAGAACCAGGTACACGTTCTGTGCTCATCCACAGACAAGGGCGCTGTTACAAAGAAGGCGTGCGACAACGGATGTATCGGTTGTGGAAAGTGTGCTAAAGTCTGCAGCTTCGACGCTATCACTGTTGAGAATTTCAAGGCAAGCATTGACACTGAGAAGTGCAAGAGCTGCGGAATGTGCGTAGTTGAGTGCCCGACAGGAGCAATCAACACTTACAAGGAAATGACTGCAGAGCAGGCTGAGAAGTTCAAGAAGGCTAACAAGGCTAAGCTCGAAAAGGCAAAGGCTGCAAAAGCTGACGCATAGTCGAAAGGCAAAAAGGATCAAAGCTGCGGTTTTCGGACCGCGGCTTTTTCTTTTGTTTATGAAACACTATGGTTCGTTTCACTCAAAAAACACAAACTTACGGCGAAAGGGTTATATAATCTTTGCGGAGGGGAATCATGAAATCAAAAGATATGGTTCGAAACCTGAACGAAGGTCAAGTCGTTCCGGTTTTCTTAAGCTATGTATGGCCGCTGCTTCTGTCGCAGGCTTTGCAGATGGTCTACAATATTGTTGATATGATTATTGTCGGCCGTTTCATTGGAGGGGCCGGCATTTCTGCTGTCTCGATTGGATCGGATGTGCAGCATCTGCTGCTTTTCGTAGCCATCGGCTTTGGCTCGGCGGGACAGGTTCTCATCGCACAGGCCGTTGGCGAGGGGAACAGAAGGAAAATCCGCGAGCTTATAGGAACAATTTTCACACTTCTTTTCTCTGTGGCTTTTGTGCTGATGGTGATTGTGTTCATCTTCAGATATCAGCTGCTTAATGTTCTTAATACACCGTCAGAGTCATACGATTACGCTTATGACTACCTTGTTACCTGCACGGCAGGTCTGCTTTTCACATACGGATATAACATAGTAAGTGCCGTACTCAGAGGCATGGGCGACAGCAAGAGACCGNACATAGTAAGTGCCGTGCTCAGAGGCATGGGTGACAGCAAGAGACCGTTTATTTTCATTGGAACTGCGGCTGTTATCAATCTCTGTCTCGATTTGCTCTTCATCATCAAATTCGATATGGCGGTATTTGGCGCAGCGCTTGCTACGGTAATAGCACAGAGTGTCAGTTTCATACTCGCAATCGTTTATCTGTACAAAAATAAAGAGGCCTTTGGCTTTGACTTCAAGCCGTCAAGCTTCAAGATTAAGATGCGCGTATTAAGACCTCTTCTGTCACTGGGAATTCCTATGACGATTCAGTCGGCCGCAATAAGCTTCTCGAGAATGATTATGCTTTCATGGATTAATTCATTCGGACTTATATTCTCGACGCTTGCGGGAATTAACAACAAGATTAACTCAATCCTTATAATATTCTCGATTTCGCTTACTGCAGGCGGAAGCACGATGACGGCACAGGCTCTCGGTGCAAGGCTGTATAAGAGAGTGGCAGAAGTTCTGAACACTGTAACTGTGTGTGCAACCATACCGGCAGTTGTTGTAGGTGTCATCATGGCGGTAAAACCGGAAATACTGGTCGGACTTTTCACCAGTGACCCGGAGGTTCTTTCGTATGCACCTCTGCTTTCCCTGCCGATAATTCTGAACTGCGGCGGTATGGTAACCAGAAGCTTTGCCTTCAGTATCATTAACGGCTCCGGCAAGAGCAAGCTGAATCTCCTTGTTGCAATACTTGACGGTGTTGCAGGAAAGATAGGACTTTCCGCAATTTTCGGATTTACCATGTCGATGGGATGTTACGGAATCTGGATTGGTGATGCCGTTTCAGGATATATTCCTTTCCTCATCGGAGTTTTCTTCTACTGGCTTGGAGACTGGCGCAAGGGCGAAAAAAAAGACAAACCAGCGAACTAGTTTGTCTGTAATTTAAATCCATTGGTCTGGACGATATCTCCTTTGGTCAGGCAGAAGACCGCCTCCATTCCCTGCCCGGTGATGAATTCTTTGCCTTCCTTACTGCCTTTGATAAGGCATATGGTTGAGAGGGCATCCGCATCCATCGAATGACCGAAATCGCCGATCAGCGATACGGCATCAAGGTCTGTTTCGACAGGATATCCTGTCTTCGGGCTCAGGATGTGATGATATATCTTATCATCCACTTTGAACTGTCTCTCGTAGACACCAGAACTTACAATAGTCTGATTAGAGCTGTACACGTAGCCGATGTTCTCAGAACGGCCGGAGTACGGCTTTTCTATTCCTATTTTGAAACCTTCACTGTCAGGTTTTGTTCCTATAGTTACGATGTTGCCACCGAGATTTACTATTCCGGAGGTGACGCCCTGCGCCTTCATATATTCGGCAATCCTGTCGGCAACATATCCCTTTGCAATACCCCCAAGGTCGAGCTTTGCAGCAGGGTCCTGAAGTCTGACCTTGTTTCCGTCAATTTGAATCTGCCTGTATCCGACGTGCGAAACAGCCTCGTCGATTACCGACTGCTCAGGCACCTTAGGGTTGTCAGCGTGGTAATCCCATAGGTCTGTAACTGTTCCGATTGTGATGTCGAAGTCACCGTTTGAAAGATCTCCGTACATGATGCCGGCAGTGATGATATTTAGGGTGTCACTGTCGACTTCCACCCATTGGCCTCCCGCATTGTTAATGCGGCTGACATCGCTCACCTCGACGGTCTTGGAAAGCTTTTTGTCGAGCCCCCTGCAGATGTCCCAGCTTCCGTCGAAAATTTTCTGCACTGCGTTCTTATCTTCCGAACTGAGCTTGTTGACCGTGCTGCCGTTATACTCGTAGACGAAAAGCGTACAGGTCGTGTCCAGATAATAGTTCTCGGAACTCAGCGGTTCAATGCTCTTAGGTCGCACGGCTTGTGATATAATCAAAGCGGCGACAAGAAGAACGCAGACAGCAGTTATAATATATGCAGTTTTCTTGTTCTGTTTCAGGAAATTCATTACTACCTCCGCAGGCACAATTATAGCACGGAGAAGGGTTTTAGGAAAACGAGAGAGTGTGAATGAAAAAATATATCCGTAAAGCCGACATTATTTTGTTCATCGTGCTTGTGGTCATCGGACTTGCTTCGACGGCCTTTGTTCTGATGTCAAAGAGCGCCGGCACAACGGTATATATAGAATCTGCAGGTGAGCTTTACGGCAAGTACAGCCTTTTCGAAGACAAGGAGATTAAGGTTGAACTTGAGGGCAGCAAGGCAGGATCGTGGAATACGGTTGTGATTAAGGATGGGGAGGTTTATGTCAAGAAGGCTTCCTGTCACAATCATGTTTGCGTGAACAGCGGGCATATTTCGCAGTCGGGCGAGAGCATCATCTGCCTGCCGAATAAACTGGTGGTTCGCATAGAGGGAAAAGGAGGTGGCGATTATGACGCAGTCTCCAACTAAAACTAAGCGCATTGCTTACATCGCCCTGATGGTTGCGCTCGCACTGATTTTCTCCTATGTAGAAGCGATTATTCCATACAATCCCGGAATTCCGGGTGTAAAGCTGGGCATAGCAAATATCGTTACTCTTGTTGCTTTATATAAATTTGGATGGAAGGATGCGGCGGCAATAAGTGTTTTGAGAATAGTAATAGCGGGCCTTCTGTTCAACGGCCTTTTCGGAATGCTTTATGCGCTTGCGGGTGCTCTTGTGAGCTTCGTAGGAATGCTGGGTCTGAAAAAAACAAATCTGTTCAGCGTGGTAGGTGTCAGCATGGCGGGTGGAGTGCTTCACAACTTCGGGCAGCTGCTCGTAGCTGCGGCACTGATAGAAGATCTTAGAATTTTTATATACTTCCCGGTTCTTCTGTTCTCGGGAATAGTCTGCGGAATTGCGATAGGAGTTGCGGCAACGCTGATATTGAAATCGCTTCGCAACTATCGGATATAGAGCATGTCTTTGCGATAGCCTGTTCTTGCGAGTGCATTTGAAACAAGCACAGAAATGACAACGGCAACACCCATCTGTATGCAGTTAAGAGGAATGCATATTGCAGCAGGAACCCACTGACCGAAAAGAATCCACTCGGCACCGAAGTAACCGAGGACTCCAATCACGCATGCGATGAGGAAACCGATAAATTCAATTTTAGGAATGCCAAAGATTCTCTTTGCAGTCTTCTCTGAACCTGAGAGGGCTGCTTTTTCCTTTGCGCTCTTCGCACGGTCAATGAAGAAGCCGTAAACGAGAACGACGAAAAGTTTTATGAAGAAAGTCCATGGCACCCAGAATGCGAAACCTACGAGCAGGTCTGCGAGGCCTGCACCGACAGGACCTGCAAAGCACGCATATCTGCGAGGCAGAATCATTACGCTTATAAAAATTACCGCATCACCCAGGTGTATGTAACAGTCCGGACCAACTGGTATTTTGAGAAGAAAGGTGCATAACAAAGTCAGCGCTGTAAGAAGCGCAGTGAGTACCAGATTCGAGACTGTTTTATTTCTTTGAACCATAGCGACCTTTCTTGATTTATCTTTAAGTCGGGACTATAATAACATAAAACTGCATATTAAGAAATACGCAAAAATTTTTATTTAGAGAATAACAGATTGGGGGAGAAACAGCTTTGAAAAGCTTAATGCTCAATTTAGATAACAGTTTAAATGAGAATCTGTATATACAGATTTATAATTCGCTGAAGCAGGATATAGTAAGCGGAACACTCGAGAAGGGAACAAAGCTTCCGTCGCTTCGTAAGCTTGCACAGGACAACGATATCAGCGTTACGACAGTTGAGACTGCTTATACTCAGCTTCTTGTCGAGGGTTACATCGAGTCGAGACCGAAGTCGGGCTACTTTGTAAGCGATATGGCCGACGCGTCCGGCATTGCGACTGATGAGGAGAGCGTAACGCTCGAGGACCTTTTACCCGCAGGCGGTGAGAACAAAAAAGCCGGCAGCGATAAGCCGATGATTTACGACGAGAGCAGCTTTGAGTTTTCGAAGTGGAAGAAGTGCATGAATCGCGTTTTCAACGAGTACTCGCACCTTCTGCAGACTGAGGCTGACGTTAAGGGTGAGCCGGCACTTCGCTACGAGATTGCAAAATATCTCTATCAGAGCCGCGGGGTAAAATGTTCTCCTGAGCAGGTCGTTATCGGCGCGGGCTCACAGCAGCTGACGATGCAGCTGGCGAGAATAATTCGCGAGCTTGGTGTGGATAATGCGGCAACCGAAACACCGGGTTACGGACCTATCAGGGATATTTTCAGGGACGAGGGTTTCCCTGTGACTGAGGTCGAGGTCGGAGCAAACGGAATAGCGCTCGAAAAGTTGCCTACTAATCTGAGGAGCATCGTTTACGTTAATCCGTCGAACCAGTTCCCAAGCGGAGCGGTTATGCCGGTCGGAAGACGCTACGAGCTCATCAAATGGGCGCAGGAAAACGACAGCTATATATTGGAAGACGATTATGCCAGTGAGCTTCGCTATTTCGGAAAGCCGATACCTGCGATGCAGGGACTCGACAACGCAGGCCGCGTTATATATTTCGGATCGTTTTCAAGCACGCTTTTCGCATCGATCAAGATAAGCTATATGGTGCTGCCGAAGGAGTTGTCGGAGATTTTCGAGAAAAGCAGCCACCGCTACAGCCAGACCTGCTCAAAGGCGGAGCAGATATGCCTCGCGCTGTATATGGAGGACGGATATTACTACAGACATATAAAAAAGCTCAGACGCATGTACGCGTCCAAGCTTGAAACGACTATTCAGATGGTTCGTGCAAACGGCGGAGGCAGAATCGAGGCGGTCGATTCGCGTTCCGGAATTGCGATTATGCTGAAGATTCAAAGCAGGCTTGAGCCGGAGCACATCTGCAGGGTCGCAAAGGACCTCGGACTTACAATGTATCCGGTAAAAGACCTCTGCAGCGACGAACTCAAGGTAGTCTACTTCTACTTCTACCGAGTGCCGGAAACACTGCTCAAGCTACTCATCAAAATGTTTGTGCAGAACCTCAAGAAACTCGAGGGATAGTTCGGATCTTGAGCAGTCAGGCTCGAGGAAACCGATTTTGTCTGAGATATCGTCCGGAATATCGGAGCACAGCCCGGAAAAACAGTTGATGCCTATGCCGATTACCAGCGCATAGTCGCCGCGACTGTACGGGTTGTCGACGCGTTCGACGAGGATGCCGAGAATCTTGCGGTCACCCTTGTAAATGTCGTTAATCGGCTTGATCCATAACTCTTCTGAACTGTGGCTCTGAAGCACGGGCAGTATAAACTCCGCGACCTTCGTGGTCACCTCAAGAAGTTCGGGCTCGCTGTACTCGTGCCTGTAGGCATAGCTCAGATAGATGCCGGCACCTTCCGGCGAAAAGAAACTTCTCTCATACCGACCGCGTCCCGCACTTTGCGTGTCAGCGAGCACGGCGAAAGGAGTTTTCCGCAGGCCATCAGCCATGTCCTCGAGAAGACGCGATTTGACAAAATTGTTCGTCGAGTCGACGGTGTCGAGAACGGTGATAGGCAGGCCCGATTTATTAAGTAATTCAATATCATATTTATTCATAAACCTATTATAAAGGAAAAGAGGAAAG
>JABUTC010000070.1:0-3777 GCA_021442505.1 Mogibacterium sp.
GTTCTTTATTCCAATAAAACAAAGCCTTATTACATCATAGCCGACTATAAAATATGGAATCAGATAAGCTATAAACAGGTAAATCGAATTATGCGTCAATGCCGGAATGCTGTCCGTATGTTCCAAAGCGAACAATATAACAAACATTATTCCGGCAACAATTATTCTTCGTAATTCTTTTTTCTGCCCTTTAGATAGACCACTCATTACATTAATACCTTGCAGTCTGGCTCAACTTTGGAAATCTCTTTTACAGCCTTTTCAAGTACAGCATCGAAAACTTCCTCCGGTGCAATAATAGTCAGTTTCTGTGTCATAAAGCTGACTGAAGCCTCTTCAACTTCCGGAATTGCATTAATTGCATCTTCCATCTTCTGAGCACAATGTGCACAATCAAGATTCTCGAGTTTGAATTTCTTTTTCATCATAATTCTCCTTTTTACTCTTCTATATGGTCTTTGCCCATAGCAATTATTGTTTCTACGTGGTCATCAGCAAGTGAATAAATAACGGTCTTTCCTTCCCTTCTGCTTTTTACAAGCTTAGAAGACTTAAGCAGTTTCAACTGATGAGAAACTGCAGACTGATTCATATCGATGTTCTCACATATCTCAGATACGTTTTTTTCTCCATCAAAAAGTGAATAGAGAATCTTTATTCTGGTTGAGTCGGAAAACATCTTGAAGAGATCTGCAAGGTCCAGCAGTTCTTCTTCGCATATTCCCCCTATCAGACCTTTATTGTCTTTATAAGCCATGACAATTTCCTTTCTTATCATATGAATGCTTGTTCATATGAGTATGTTATCATATATTAAATTTTAGTCAACACATTCACCAAAAATTTAAATCTTTTTCGCAATAAAAGAGAGTTGTGTTAACAACTCTCTCAGTTAAAAGGTATTCGATTTACATATAATCAAAGAGGCTTATCTGAGCCGAATCCGGCATACCTTCAAACATGCCATGTGCTTTGAGGTCCTCGATGTTCTTTGTAGAAAGCTTCGTTCTGTTTCTGACATCATCCAAGGTCTGGAATTCGCTATCCGCATATGCTTCGCTTAATGATTCTGCGGCATTTTTCCCGATTCCTTCGATTGCCATAAAAGGCAGCACAACCTTGCCTTCCAGAGCCATAAATTTGCAAGGGGCGGAAACACCAAGCTGCGGCTCCGCAAAACAGTAACCTCTCGAAAACATTTCATACATTACTTCATATACTGTAAGTTTTCCTTTTTGCTTTGCAGTGGCATCAAGACCTATAGCGTTGATTTCCTCTATTTTCTTATACAGTGCATCAGTATTCATATTGATTACATCCGCGTCAAAGTCATCAACCTTAGTAGTAAAGTAAGCAGCATAGAAGGCTTCAGGATAATTAATCTTAAACCACGCCATTCTGATGGACATCATTACATAGGCCGATGCATGAGCTCTTGGAAAAAGGTACGTCAGTGTTTCGCAGGACTGTATATACCAGTCGGGAACACCCTTGCTTTTCATAAGATCAAGTTCCTCGTCAGAAAGAACTTTATTCTTTCTGACCTTTTCCATAATCTTGAACGACTGCTGCTTTTCGACTCCGTGCAGAATAAGGTACCTCATAATATCATCACGGCTTGAAATGAGTTCATCAATCGTTGCTGTGCCGTTTCTTATAAGGTCCTGACCGTTTCCCTGCCATACCGCAGTTCCATGTGAGAATCCTGACATCTTTATAAGCGCAGAAACCGTAGTAGGTTTGATATCATCGAGCATTCCTCTTGTGAAATGCGTTCCAAACTCCGGAATAGCATAGGTTCCATGAGTGAACTTATAATCAGGATTCTTAATATTTAATGCGTCAAGAGAGGTGAAAATACTTATCGTCTCTCTGTCATCGAACGGTATATTCATCGGCTCAACGCCGGTCATAAGTTGCAGATGTCTAAGCATCTGCGGAATATCGTGTCCAAGGAGATCAAGTTTGAAAAGGTTATTATCAATCTTATGATAATCAAAGTGAGTGGTAATAACGTCTGACTCTCTCTTGTTTGCCGGTTTCTGCACCGGGCAGAACTCGTATATCTCGTGGTCGTCCGGGACTACGATAATACCGCCGGGATGCTGTCCCGTAGTCCTTTTAACACCTATGCAGCCCTGCTTCATATACTCTATGTCGTAGCGGCTAAAAGGTATGTTCTTTTCCTCGAAGTAATTACGAATAAAGCCGTACGCCTGCTTATCCTGCAGAGTTGATACTGTTCCGGCCTTAAAGCAGTTCTTGCTTCCGAATATCGTCTCAACATATTTATGAATTACCGGCTGATACTCGCCCGCGAAGTTAAGATCTATATCCGGTTCCTTGTCTCCTTTAAATCCCAGGAAAGTTGCAAAAGGAATGGCAAGTCCGTCCCTGTGCATTAAAGTGCCGCAGCACGGACAGTTCTTTTCCGGCAGGTCAAATCCGCAATCATATTTATCCAGTTCATCACTGAATTCAAAATGCTTGCAGTTCGGGCAAACATAGTGCGGGTCAAGAGGGTTAACCTCTGTAATTCCGGCCATAGTCGCCGCAAATGAAGAACCTACCGAACCTCTGCTTCCTACAAGATAGCCGTCAGATATCGACTTCTCGATAAGCATTTTTGCCGCTACATAGAGAACTGCATATCCTGAGCTGATAATTGGAACAAGTTCAGCCTCAAGTCTCTCAACGATTGGCTCCGGCAAAGGATCCCCGTATATTGATTTTGCCTTCTCGTAGCAGGAAGTTCGAAGAGTTTCATCTGCGCCTTCAATTTTAGGCGGGTACTTACCCTCCGGAATTGGCTCAAAGACCTCGATCATATCGGCAATCCTGTTTGTGTTGTCGATTACAACCTCCTCGGCTCTGTCTCCGAGATATGAGAACTCAGCCATCATTTCGTCGGTGGTTCTCATATACAGATTGTCGGACTCTGTATCCTTAAAACCGATTCCCTTCATGATGATGTTTCTGTATATAGCATCATCTGCTGTCTTGTAATGTGAATCGGTAGTGGCTACACAAGGTCTTCCCGTCTTATCGGCAAGATCAAGAATTCTAAGGTTAAAATCAATAAGGTCCTGCTCGCTTTTAACAATGCCCTCTCTTATCATAAAACCATTATTACCAAGAGGCTGAATCTCGAGATAATCGTAGAAAGACGCAATTTCCATGAGTTTTTCTTCAGATTCGCCTCGAATCATTGCCTGGTAGAGCTCTCCTGCTTCACATGCACTGCCGATAATAAGGCCCTCTCTGTGCTCCTCTATTACAGAACGCGGAAGTCTCGGTCTTTTGTAATAGTAGTCGATATGAGAGTAGGACACGAGCTTATAAAGATTCTTCAGTCCTGTCTTGTTCTTTGCCAAAAGAATAATATGGTATGTGCGATTCTTCTTGATGTCTATCTCGCCGTCTTCGGTAAAAGCGTCTTCATCAGGATAGAGATATCCTTCCATGCCATATATAACTTTTATATCCGTACCGCTCTCACGGAGCTTCTTCGCTGCAGATGCAGCGTCCGGAAATCCCTGAACAACGCCGTGGTCGGTGATTGCTACAGCCGGCTGCCCCCATTTTGCAGCCGTTTTAACTATATCCTTTACGTCGTTGAATCCATCGTTATCGCTGAATTTACTGTGTATGTGGAGTTCAACTCGTTTCTTTTCCGTATATTCGTCTTTCTTGCTCGACTTCTCACCCTTCTTGATGCTCTTTATGTTAAGAACGGTGGTATTTAAAAATGTATCGTATTCTACAAGCCCTTTAAGG
>JABUTC010000070.1:3819-5128 GCA_021442505.1 Mogibacterium sp.
ATTATCATTGACAAAGGCTTTGCAGAGAAAAGTTTTTCCTCCCTCGGCAACCGCAATGCTTAAAATCTGCCTGCCGGATTTGATAGGCTTAGTCTCAAGCATAAAAACTTCGCCCTGTAATGTGACAGTTTCCTTTGAAGCAAGCTTCTCTAAAGCCTCATTATATGAAACAGGTGCATCATTAAAATCTTTTCCAAAAACAGCATCTCCGGTTCTTTGCGGCTCTCTGTTTCTTGATTTTGAGTAATCCCATTTGCTGTTAGAGTTATCAGCATTGCTTACAGGTCTTTCTGTTTTTTCCTGTTCCTTTACAATGTAGTCGTAAACAATCTTTACAATCTTTACTCTTCGCTCTCTCTCAATTATTCTGCGCTTTATTACATTTTCGTATTTCAAAGGCATCATAAAATTGAGCATGATGTGAACGTTGAGCACCAAACTCTTCTGGTCGAGCATAACTTCTGTCAGCTCAAAATCTATTTCATTTTCTTTCATACCGGATGCTTGAATAATTTCATCAATATCCAGCAGTGTAGAAGGAAAATTAATCATTCTCAATAATCTCCAGCAGTCTGTCTATCAGAATGTCTTCCGACACCTTCTCAATAATTTCTCCATGAGCAAAGATCAAGCCTTCGTTTTTGCCCCCTGCAATTCCGTAATCAGCCTCTCTTGACTCTCCCGGACCGTTTACCGCACAGCCCATAACAGCTACTTTCAGCGGCTTTAATCCTTTTAAAGCCCTTGCTTCCCCAACTTTCTCAAGTCTTCTTTCTGCTTCAAGAGCAAGTGAAATCAAATCTATTTCTGTTCGTCCGCACGTTGGGCAGGAAACAATCTCGATATTCTTCTGTCGCATACCGACCGACTCAAGAATTCTTTTAGCCCATAAAACCTCATTAATCGGGTCATCAGTAAGCGAGACTCTCATCGTGTTTCCGACTCCTGCAAGAAGAAGGCTTCCAATACCTACTGCAGACTTCAGCTTCCCATTCTCAGGAGTTCCCGACTCTGTTATGCCAATGTGAATCGGATAATCAGTAAGGTCCTTAAGTATCATATGTGAATCATAATTCATTTTAACGTCGGATGATTTGATAGATACAACAAGCTGATCATAATCCATGTTTTCAATAAGCTTCAGTGTTTCTATTCCGCTTTCGGCAAGTGCAGCAGCCGTAACACCACCATATTTCTTTAATATATCCGTCTGAAGTGAGCCCGAATTAACTCCGACTCTGATTGGTATGTTGCGAAGTCTTGCTGCTTCCACAACTTTACGAAGTTTTTCGCTGCCTCCAATATTTCC
>JABUTC010000070.1:5653-7688 GCA_021442505.1 Mogibacterium sp.
TGTTTCTATACCATATGACTTTGTTTCATTAACAAGTTTAACCATCCCGACAGGACCCGAAACATCATCTTTTGATAATTTGCCGGTAAACAGCATAACAAAAGACTTAATTATGGCTGTGTTAAGATTCTTGGTGTAAGTGATACTGTAAGGTATTACTTTTAACGGGTTCTTGCTTACTGCAGATACAATGCCTATTACGTATTGTTCACGCTCGGTGTCATAAGTTGGCGTTATGTTAAAATTCTTAATTGCGCCATCTCTTTTGACAGTTACTTCGATTGTGTCTTTTCCATCGTAATGCGACAGTCTCACTATTGTATCAGTCCAGTTTCCGGTTTCCTGTCCTTCA
Organism: Mogibacterium sp.; assembly: GCA_021442505.1. Classification (GTDB taxonomy): domain Bacteria; phylum Bacillota; class Clostridia; order Peptostreptococcales; family Anaerovoracaceae; genus Crickella. Next base: position 6,006 of record JABUTC010000070.1, read on the forward strand.
ATTGAAACAATTTCATCTCCTGCCAGAAGCCCTGCCTGCATAGCAGGTGAATCAACATCAACACTTGCAAGAACGTTAGTTGGAACACCTGATTTAAACATCACGCAGGAAATTATAATCAGAGCAATGAGAACATTCATCATTACTCCGGCAAGAAGCACACTTATCTTTTGTACTGCAGACTTGTTGCTGAAAGCACGAGGATTGTTGCTCTCCTCATCTTCCCCTTCCATTGCACAATATCCTCCAAGCGGAAGAAGTCTAATAGAGTACATAGTCTCACCCTTCTGCTTCTGATAGATTAAAGGTCCCATGCCAACGGAAAACTCATTAACCTGCACATGATTAATCTTGGCCATTATAAAATGGCCAAGTTCATGCGGAATTACCAATATTAAGAGCATCAATATAAATAATATTGCTGTCAGCATATTAACCTCTTACTATTTCTCTTGCTCTTATTCTGGCCTCAGCATCAACTGAAAGCACTTCCTCAACATTTGAAGGATGTGAGATGGAATGCTCATTCATTACTTTCTCTACAGTATTCTGAATGTCTGTGAATCCGATACTGCCTTTAAGGAACATTGCAACAAGTTCCTCATTCGCACCGTTAAGAACAATCGGATAACTGCCACCTTTTTTAAGTGCTTCATATGCCAGATCAATGCATTTGAAGACATCCCTTCTTGGTTTCTCAAATGTAAGGTTTGCTCCTGTTGTAAAGAAGTCAAGCCCTTCACCCTTATAAGGCAATCTGTCAGGATATCCAAATGCATAACTGATAGGTATTCTCATATCCGGAAGTCCAAGCTGAGCTATAACAGAAGTATCTTCAAACTCAACCATAGAATGAACTATGCTCTGCGGGTGAATATGTACATCTATCTTTTCAGGCTCCACATCAAACAGCCATTTAGCCTCGATAACCTCAAGACCCTTGTTCATCATAGTTGCAGAGTCGATGGTAATCTTGCTTCCCATATTCCATTTAGGATGTTTGAGTGCCTGCTCAACTGTTACAGTCTTAAGCTCTTCAGCGCTGTAATTTCTGAAAGGACCGCCGGAACAAGTCAGAAGAATACGTTTAATCTTCTGCTCTCTGTTGCCCTGTATGCACTGGAAAATTGCGGAATGCTCACTGTCAACAGGTAAAAGTTTTACACCCTTTTCCTTGCAAAGTTCGGTAACAATAGCACCACCGGTGACGAGAGTCTCCTTGTTGGCAAGAGCAATATCCTTGCCTGTTTTTATTGCCTCATAAGTTGGTTCAAGTCCACTGATACCCATCAGAGAACTAAGAACCATCTCACCTTCTATTTTAACAAGTTCCTTAAGTCCTTCTTTGCCGTATAAAACAGTTAGCCATGGAAAAAGTTCACTGACTCTTTTTGCGTCCGCTTCTTTTCCCACGCAAACAGCCTCAGGGTGAAATTCTTCAACCTGTCTGATAAGTTCATCGACTCTGGAGTTGCAGCTAAGTGCAACAGCTTTAAACTTGTCACTATTATCTCTTATTATGTCGAGAGCCTGGGTGCCGATAGACCCTGTGCTTCCAAGAATAATAATTCTCTTCATTGCTTTTACTCTTTTTGGATCATCCTGGACTCGAGACATAGTTGGTAATAAAACACTATCTATAGATGTATTAATCGTAGTTGCCAATACTTGAGTGTATCTATC
>JABUTC010000071.1 GCA_021442505.1 Mogibacterium sp.
GATGCGAAAAGCGAGAAGATTATGCACGCCAGCACGATGATTGCGCCTTCAAGGCATACCGCCGCATAGGATTTGAGAAAGCTTCGCCCGACGCTTTCCGTGGGCTGCCCCGCAAAGGTCGCAAGGGGTATGGGTGCGATGGCCGTGTACATATACAGCTTGAAGAATCTGCCGTACACGGTCATGATGATGATGAAGGACAGGATTGTTATGAACAGGGATCCGATGAGAGTCACCGCCCACAAGGGAATACTCTCGAAGAATCCGCAGTCCTCGATTGCCTCCACCATTTCTTTTGGCATAGTCGTTTTATTCATTCCCGAGATGCCCGACGTTCTCATAATCTGGCTGATGACTCCCTGCACAATGGCAAAGATGGCCATCATAAGCTCAAGGCCATAGGTCACAACGCCCTTGGCAATGGCGAATCTCAGGAACAGCTTCAGCGCATGCTCCGGTCTCTTGATCTCCGACAGGTTGGCCGATGTCTTCACAACACCTACCAGAAAAAACAAAACGAGGAGAGCAAGCCCGATTGCCTGCATCGCCCCGTTTATCTGTAGGATTATGTGCCATATGCCGCCGCCCTTGAAGTTCTCGGGAGACATTGTCAGAAGGCTCCACACCTCCGCCAGCTTCTCGTTCCAGGTGCCCAGAGTGTTCTGCAGGTTCTGTACTACCCAGTTATCCGACATCAGTTATCCTCCTTCTTGCTGCTGGTTGTTCTAAACAGTAGCGAATCATCTTGACAATCACCTCCTGTCCGCCGGTTCCCGCCCGTGCAAAAACCACAAAAGCCGCAGCTCCCGCCGCGGCACTAGCAATAACGATATTCAATTTCTTCACCTCCGATCTGTGTGGGTTGGGATATAGGTATATAGGAAAGCCCTGCCGCGAGGGCAGGGCATGTAGGGTATATTGACCTATACAATTTTCTTAAACTTCTCGTTTACAAAGAGCAATTCTAAACCGTGCTCATTATCCCATTTGTAATTGCAGATTAAAGATACTTCTCTATTCTTTTTAGAACGCTTTACAAAGATTGATGTTGGGATAACATACTTGAATATGTTATCTATGGTATTTACATCTTGCATATTATCATCTTTCAAACAATGCTTTTTTACTGCATCCAGAGATGCTTTAACTGCCTCATCACTTTCAACGAATTTTTCTAGCGCTTGCCTCTGTTCCGGAAGCACGCTCTCGCCTTTATACACGTCGTATATGACTTCCAATTTGAATTCGCGACCCCATATTTTCATTTTAGTCTTACGCATCAAAACCACCGCCTTTATTGTTGTCTCTTACACTGCACTCCTTGCATCCTCCCGAATGGTTAAAGTAACCATGTATTTCAGTATCTACCAAGTGCATAGTCTTGCCATCGGGTTCCTCGTGCCTTGTAAGATTATGCTCATCAATATATTCGGCTACATCTCTGGCTATCCAATCAGTTCTGCCATCTTTACGTTCCTTGTTGAATTTTTCAGCGAACTTCTCGTCACACTGCTCAAAATTTTTCCCATGCCCCCAGCGTTCACTTGTCATGTTATCGATAACAACTGACCCCTCGGAGACTTTGGAAAAGTCGGCAACCCCCTTATTATAGTTAATACCGTCTTCTCCGTATTTTGCCAGTCTCTCCTTTATAAATTGATATGCAGGTATAAATTTCGAATTACCACGCTCGCCGTCCCAAGCGCCCCTTATGCCATCTTTTGGGGTTTGCTTTATACGTTCTTCTTCCGTTGTGTAAAATCCGTCCTCATTAGGTTTTATCTCTGGCTTTACGCGGTCATCCGGATTGAACTCCTTTTTTTCGTCCGGTGCTTCGATAGCGGTCTCGGGTTTTATTCTTTCATCCGGATTAAAGTTCTTTTCAGCACTTTTGTTTGGAACGGTTTCTTTTATTGTGTCAACCGATGCTTTTGAAATATCCATCATTATAATTCTCCCAGCTTGTTCCAACGTTCAAGTTCTTCAATCTTACCAACAATATTCATCAAGTAATATGTTACAGCGCACTGTATCATATCCCTTCTTAATGTCTCGGTGATATCATTTGTTTCAAGATCGCGTATAACATATTCTGCACTATTCGTCCATTCTGAAGGGTCGTGAGTCTCATTAAAGGACAATTGAACCGCATCAGTAATTTCAGGGAACAGGGCATTGTAAATAGGTGCAAGCCTTGTCATTCGTGGTTCTTCTGAAGGATTATCAAGCCTGTTCAGAATAGAAACTTTAATTGAATCATCAACATTCAGCGACTCTATCTTTGCATATAAATCATCCTTTAATGTACTGTCTATGGATGCGCCATTACTAAGTAATTCAGCAATTTCAATTTTGTCGGTGATATCGTCTATCGTGCTGTTACTCTCTTCCTGTTCGTACACATATCTTGCGTTATCGGTTGCGGCCCTCTCTATTTTGCACAGTATTGGCTGCACCCACTCATTTTGATAAATAGCTGCCACGCCACAAGGTAATTTAGCCAGTTCCTTGATTTGATCTTCGTTCAAGTTGGCAGCGTATCCAACAAGTTCTCTGTCCATCTGGTCAGGAAGTCTCATAATAATTTTTGTGTTTGTGTTTCTGATTGCTGCCATGTCAAGCAATCCAGGTGCCTGGTCAGCAATAATAAAGCCCTCACCATATGTTCTCATTTCGGCAATGGCATTTGATATCATCTCAACGCTCTTACCGCGGAGATTTGCTGTTTCAGAACTTTGCTCGGAAGATGTTCTTTTCAGAATGTTGTGCGCTTCTTCAAGCACAGTGATATGCCTCAATGTTGAGTTTGCAGGAATATCGCTGGACACCCTGTATTCCTGTAGTTTGAGCACAAGTAGTCCCATAATAAGTGATTTTGTTTCAGATGAACCGACTCTGCTCAAATCAACTATAGTTTTCTCATCGAACAGTTTCTTATCAGGAACAGATTCCTTTGAAAAAATTAATCCATTAAGTCCATTGGTCAGTGACTGTAACCTTGTGAGGAGGGATCCTTTATATGCTCCCTTATTTTCAGTGTCATACTCACTTGTTTCTATAATGGTTTTCACATTGCGTGCGACATCAGCGAACGAAGGATAGAATTTCTCATTATACTTATTTGTGGAATTACGAAGATTCCATCCACAGTCCTCGTAGGACTTTATTACAGCATCCTTCAAAACCGCAGGCATAGCCGCATACATTGGCCAGCAAACATTAAATATCTCAACAAGCCTGTCAACATGCTCCAAAACATGTATTGATGAATCAAAGCTAAACGGATTAATCTTGAGCATTTCGCTAATTTTCGGATTAGTTCCATATACATTAACGTCAGGGTGATTTCCGAAAGCTGCTTTATACTCACCCTTAGCCGGTTCAACCACTAAGTACTTAATGTCATTTTTATCAGCCTGATTGAGAATCTGATAGATAGTATTACTCTTTCCAGATCCGGTGCTTCCTGTAATAAATGCATGTGAGGTTAATGAATTAGCCGAAAGACTGACTTCTATCGGTTCTTCATGATTCATATGGAAAATGTTACCGAGATGAATTCCGTCTGATGAACCCACATTATTATCATAGGTGACAACATTCCTTCCAAATTCCGCACACTCCAGCACCGGCAGACCCACTACTGACTTTTTGGGGAAGTTAAGTGAAAATGCGAGTTCCTTGCCTGATAATGCCGTCGTTGCATTAACGATACCCGGATACGTCAACAAATCAGAGTCA
>JABUTC010000072.1 GCA_021442505.1 Mogibacterium sp.
CTGATTACGGCTATTATCGGATCCGCAGCAATTTCTAATATCGCAAAATCATTAGTTACTCCGTTAAAAGTTCTGCCTATAGCAGGGCAGGTCATCAACGGTGTTGTAGCAGGAGCAATTGTATTAATCCTCGGCGAGGCAGAAATTGCATTATCAGAAGCAATTCACAAAGGTGGAATTAAATCGGATAAGATGGACGATGTGCTTAGCTTCGTTGACAGTGCACTGAAAAAGAACAAGATTGTAGGAGAACTTATTAAATTCATAGAGCAAAATGCAACCAATCTTGCAGGAAAAGATTCAAAAGAAATACTCACAACGTTCCTTAAGGTTGTGAAGAAAATTAAGTAGTGAGACACATAGCTTGTTATTGTATAGACAAAAGACAAATGCTATAATTCAGACATCAAAAGGGAGAAAGAAATATTAATCTCCTGTTTGGTTGTTATGGAGTGGAACACCTACATAGTAGGTGTTCTATTTTTTATCGGGGTCCCCTGATTTAGAACCAATATGTTATAATAACAAATAAAAAACACCCGCTGTTAGCAGGCGTTGTGCACACACTGTGCAACCGGAATTCCGGCGATTTCGCAAAAGCTTTATTTGAACTCGCGATGTAAATTCATAGGGAATTAAATTTACAAACTCAATATATATTATTGATGGGAGGATGTCAAGATGAAAGACTATTATTTAGGATTAGATGTAGGAACAAATTCAATAGGATATGCAGTTACAGATACAGAATACAATTTAATAAAAAAGCATGGCGAACCAATGTGGGGAGCCCATGTGTTTGAAGAAGGATCACAAAGCGCTGAAAGACGAGGCTTTAGAACAGCAAGAAGAAGGCTGAATAGACGACAGCAGCGTGTTTTGCTTACACAGGAAATCTTTGCTAGGGAGATAAGCAAAGTTGATGAAAAATTCTTTGTTCGAATTAAAGAAAGCAGTTTGTATCGTGAAGACAAAATGTCACAGGATGAATTCACGCTGTTTAACGATAATAATTATACTGATGCAGATTATGCAAAGCAGTACCCTACAATTCATCATTTAATTGCAGAATTAATGAGTTCAAAGGAACAACATGATCCTAGATTAGTTTATTTAGCTGTGTCATGGATTATGGCACATCGTGGCCATTTCCTAAACGATGTAGATAAGAATAATATTGATAATGTATTAAACTTGGAAAACACATACAATGATTTCACAACATATTTGAATGAAATTGAACCAGATTCATGTTTGATTACAGACGGTATAGATGGTTTTGCTGGCGCATTGAAGAAAAAATTGGGTATAACCAAGAAAGAAAAAGAGCTCTACGAATTATTAAATAATGGCAAAAAACCAAAGGCAACAGAAGATACAGCAATTAGCGATGAAATAATGATTAAACTCCTGTGCGGAGGAAAAAGTGAAGCGGCTAAGCTGTTCCCCAAAAAAACATTTGATAACAAAATAAGTATCAGCCTAAATGTAGCTGAAGATGTATTTGCGCAGACATTAGCAGAACTGGATGAAGATACCGAACTGCTATTAAAGCTGAAGGCTATTTATGATTGGTCGCTTTTGGTTGAAATATTAAAAGGCAGGACTTCGTTATCAGAGGCAAAAGTTGAGGTATATGAACAACATAAAAAAGACCTTAAGTTCTTAAAACAATTCATAAAAAAGTATTTGCCGGAAAACTATAATGAAATATTCAGAAATCCTAAAAATGATAAGGAAAAGAATTATGTTGCATACTCATATAACACTAAGAATGCCAATGTAATCCCAAAATCAAAAGCAAGCAAGGAAGAATTCTGTGACTACATAAAGAAAATTGTTAAAGATGTTTCTCCGGAGAACAAGGATGCAGAAGCTTATGCAGATATGATGGAAAGGCTGGATAGATATTCTTTTATGCCGAAACAGGTAGATGGCGACAACAGAGTAATACCTTATCAGCTTTACTATGATGAACTCAAGAAAATTTTAGATAATGCAAAAGCATATCTGACATTCTTAAACGAAGAAGATGATGGTATATCAAATATTGACAAACTGTTAGGAATATTTGAATTTAGAATTCCTTACTATGTAGGACCACTTAATCCTTCCACATCTGAATTTGCGTGGATGAAGAGAAAAGCGGAAGGCCCAATATTACCATGGAATTTTGAGGAGAAAGTAGATCTTGATGCCAGTGAAGAGGCATTTATTAGAAGAATGACTAATAAGTGTACATATCTTCCAGGAGAGGATGTTTTACCTAAAAACTCATTACTATATAGTAAATTTACAGTACTTAACGAAATAAACAATATCAAAATAAACGGTATTTCTATTGATTCTACAACGAAACAAGAAATTTATAAGTTGTTTGAAAACAATAAGAAAGTAACAGTTAAAAGAATAAAGGATTATCTTGCCAGCAACGGCTTGCTTGGAAATGGTGATGTTATTTCGGGGTTAGATATTACAATTAAATCATCACTTAAGTCATATCATGATTTTAAGCGTTTACTTACAAGCGGTAAGTTGAGCGAATTTGATGTTGAGAAAATAATTACCAGACTGACATACTCAGAGGACAAAATACGTAGTAAGAAGTGGCTAAGGGCTAATTTTAAGCTTCCTGATGAAGACATAGAATATATATCAAAGCTTAAATACAATGACTTTGGTCGTGTTTCTGAAAAGCTTCTGAACGGAATTGAGGGGGTAAACAAAGAAACAGGTGAATTCTGTACAGTAATAGGAGAATTATGGAACACATCAAATAATTTGATGGAAATTATTGCATCTAATGAGAAATATGATTTCATAGATAAAATAACAGAATTTGCTGAAGAATATTACGGCAGTTCTAAGAGGACAACGGATGACATTTTGTCAGAAATGTATATTTCCAATGCTGTTAAAAGGCCAATATTCAGAACCCTTGATATAGTAAATGATATAAGAAAAGCCACGAGGGGAGAGCCAAAAAAGATATTCATAGAGATGGCCCGTGGCGGTGGAGAAGCTGGAAAGAGAACAAAGAGCAGACGCGACTCAATAACCGAATACTATAGCAATCTTGATAAGGATGAAGTTAGAGAATTATCGAAGCAGCTTGAAGGCAAAAGTGATAATGAACTTCAGAGTGAAATGCTGTTCCTGTATTTCATGCAATTAGGCCGGTCATTATATTCGGGAAAGCCTATTGATATTGAGAAACTCAAGACAGATATATACAACGTTGATCACATATATCCACAGAGCAAAGTAAAGGACGACAGCTTTAATAATAAAGCACTTGTGCTATCCACTGAAAATGGAGAGAAAGGCGATAAATATCCTATCAGTGGTGACATACAGAATAAAATGTTAGGCTTCTGGAAGCATCTCAAGGACAAGGGGTTGATGTCAGAAGAAAAATACAAGAGATTAACCAGAAATAATCCGTTTACAGAAGCTGAGCAGATGGGATTCATTAATAGACAATTGGTGGAAACAAGGCAGTCAACAAAAGCTTTGGCAACGATACTAAAAAACAAATTTCCAAATTCAGAAATTGTTTATGTTAAGGCCGGTTTGGTAAGTGAGTTTAGAAAATTTGCAGGAATTACAAAGTGCAGGCAAGTAAATGACCTGCACCATGCTAAGGATGCTTACCTGAATGTTGTCGTTGGAAATGTATACAGCAGCAAGTTCACAAAACACTTCAATAC
>JABUTC010000073.1:0-3257 GCA_021442505.1 Mogibacterium sp.
CTGAGAGATCAGCACGCATATCTGAAAAAGTGTCATATTCTTTCAAGTTCAGACGCTCATCAATTGGAAGATATACACGAAGCTGAATTCTTCCTGCACGCTGAGGAGCGTTCTGTGAAAGCTATCCTTGACTATTTGAGCAATTATCTTGACGACAGCATTGCCGAGCAGGCATAAGGAGAAGAAATGATTTATCCCGATTTTCTGGAAAAAGGTGACAGTATAGGTATATGTGCGCCCAGCGCCGGTGTAGGCCACAAGCTGGGCTCTTTTGATGCATCTTTAGAGACACTTCAAAGTCTGAATGTATCAATAAAAGAGGCCGGCAGAGTGCGAGTAGATTCACTGAGACCTGACACAGCTTGCGGTCGAGGGAGAGCTTTTAACAGCCTTGTGGAAGATGCTTCGGTAAAAACTATCATCTCTGCATCCGGCGGAGAATACTGCTTTGATGTTTTGCCGTTCATCGATACTGAGACGTTTTGCAGAAATCCGAAATGGTTCTGCGGAGCAAGCGATCCGACGTCAATACTCTACTATCTTACAACCAAATGTGACGTTGCTACCATATACGGCTTTAATGCCGGCAGTTTTGACTGGGAGCCGCTGCACGATTTTCAAAGAAACGCCATGTCGATACTTTCCGGAGATATAGTCACACAGCAATCCTTTGAAAAATATGACGATTGCCGTGACTTTTCACAGTCAGGTGCAGAGCTTACGGGAGATGTGTACTGGGAGCTCTATAATTGCGAAAATAATGCTCTTGATGTTGAAGGACGCATGATTGGAGGATGCAGTGATGTTTTAGAGAACATCTTTGGAACACCATATGATGGCACTTCAGAGTTTTTAGCTAAATATAAAGATGATGGATTTATATGGTACCTTGATCCTTTTGAGACTAATCCTATAGCTTTTCACAGATTTATTTTAAAGATGAAATATATGGAATATTTAGACGGTGCTAAGGCTGTGGTAATTGGCAGAATAATGTTTCCCGGCGATTATTCCTCTTCAGACTACGTTGAATTACTTAAAGAGGATTTAGACTGCCCTTTTGTATTTAACGCTGATATAGGACATGTAAAGCCATGCATGACTATAATTAATGGATCGGTCGGTCGCATAAAATGTGAAAACGGCAAGGCCTCTTTGGATATGAAAATGGAATAACGGCATTAAAAAAGCTCAGAATAATCTGAGCTTTCTTACTGCCCTAAGGCAGATTCGCAGCTTGTTGTGAGAGAGGTTAAGCTTTGAATAATATAGATAGAAGTTTTCCTTCTAAGATAATTTTATTGCTTGTTGAAAAAAAGTGAAGACAGAATGTATAATCGAGATATAAGTTTTTCTTATTTTTCTTTCCTCACAGGGAGGTTTTTATGGATGACAGGAAAATTGAAGCACTGCTGACCACAGTAAAAACAGGAAGCTTTAGCAAAGCCGCCGAGGAACTGAGTTGTACACAGTCAGCTGTTACACAAATGATGAACACACTTGAGGATGAGTTGGGCGTAAAGATTCTCCAAAGAAGTCATAACGGTGTCAGGCTTACTGAACAAGGAGAACAGCTTTATCCTAATATTCTGGAGTGCTACAGGAGCATGCTCAGACTAAAACATAATGCAACGGTTTTGTTTAAAGGCAAAGATAAGCCTCTCAGAATTGGTGCTTTTTCCAGCATTTCTAATTCATTACTTAGTTCTGCTATTCTGGATTATCTCAACGAAAATCCGGAAACGAGCATCAATCTTACCATTGCTACCGGCACTCTGGAGAAAATGCTTCTTGATGGTGAACTGGACTTAATTATTTGCGATGTTGATATAATCACAGCATCTCGCTGGACAGAACTGATGCTTGACCAATACTATGCTGTTTTCCCAAGCAATACAGCGCCTGAAAACAAGGAATACGTAACAATAGAAGAGCTGCTTAAGTACCCGATACTAATCCCTACGCTAAATGATGTTAATCCGTATTTAAAAAAGGCCAATCACTTAATCGATATTCAGTGCGATGACGATATAACAGTATTAAACTTTGTAGCCAAGGGACTTGGAGCAACGGCAATTCCAAAGCTTAGTCTCTGGTCAGTTCCTGAAAACGTTACAGTGATTCCAATTAAACCTAAGATAACGAGAACTATTGGGTATTCCCTTCCAAATTCGCCACGTGAAGAAGCTCTTAAGTTTGCAGCATATATAGAACAAAGGGTTGCACAAGGCATTTAAAAACACATATCACAAAAGAAGGCATCTGCTGTTGCAGATGCCTTCTTTGTATAATTTGAGTTATGCCTATTTCTGCTGAATTGCAGCCTGTGCAGCAGCAAGTCTTGCGATAGGTACTCTGAATGGTGAACAAGAAACGTAGTTAAGTCCAACCTCATTGCAGAAGTGGATTGATGCAGGATCTCCACCGTGCTCTCCGCAGATTCCGAGCTTGATGTTAGGTCTTGTCTTCTTTCCATCCTCAACAGCCATTCTTACGAGCTTGCCAATACCTGTCTGGTCGAGCGACTGGAATGGGTCAACCTCGAGAACGCCCTTGTTAACGTACTCTTTGATGATGTTACCTGTATCATCTCTTGAGAATCCGAATCCCATCTGAGTAAGGTCGTTTGTACCGAATGAGAAGAACTCAGCATCCTTAGCAATAGCATCAGCTGTGAGTGCTGCTCTTGGAATCTCAATCATTGTACCAACCATGTACTTGAGCTCCTCACCTGCCTCAGCAAAAATCTTTGCAGCTGTTTCATCGATAACCTTCTTAACGTTCTTAAGCTCGTTATCGATTCCTACCAGTGGAACCATGATTTCCGGTACGATATCAAGTCCTGTCTCCTTCTTAACTTCGAGAGCAGCTGTAAGAATAGCAGTTGTCTGCATCTCAGCAATCTCAGGATATGTAACTGCAAGTCTGCATCCTCTGTGTCCAAGCATCGGGTTGAACTCGTGAAGTTCGATTGTCTTGTTAACAACCTTCTCATAAGGAATGTTGAACTGCTCTGCGAGCTGCTTCATATCCTCCTCTGTCTTAGGAAGGAACTCATGGAGAGGTGGGTCAAGAAGTCTGATAGTAACCGGTCTCTCACCCATTACCTTGTAGATTCCCTTGAAGTCTTCCTTCTGATATGGAAGAAGTCCGTCAAGAGCCTCTCTTCTCTCTTCCTCAGTCTCAGCAAGAATCATTCTTCTGATCTTAGGAATTCTCTCATCCTCGAAGAACATATGCTCAGTTCTGCAAAGTCC
>JABUTC010000073.1:4174-7870 GCA_021442505.1 Mogibacterium sp.
TTACCGAATACCATTGACTGTACGTTTACTGCGGTACCGAGTGAGTTTGAAATATTGTTGGTCTTTCTGTAGAGGATAGCTCTGTCGTTATTCCATGAACGGAATACAGCCATAATAGCCTCTTCGAGCTGCTCCTTAGGATCCTGTGGGAAGTCTCTTCCGATCTCAGCCTTAACAAGAGCCTTGTATCCAACAATTACTTCCTTGAGGTCCTCTGTTGTGAGCTCTACATCGAGCTTAACTCCGGCCTTTTCCTTCTGAGCATTAAACACCTCATCGAATTTAGCCTTCTTAATCTCGAGCACAACATCACCGAACATCTGGATAAATCTTCTGTAGCTGTCGTAAGCAAATCTCTCATTTCCTGTCTTTGCAGCAAGACCCTGAACTGAAACATCGTTCAGACCGAGGTTGAGGATAGTATCCATCATTCCCGGCATAGAGATTGGAGCTCCTGATCTTACAGATACGAGGAGTGGGTTCTCATCGCTTCCGAACTTCTTACCCATTACTTCCTCAAGCTCTACCATGTGCTCATAAGCCTCTTCGATGATTGCCTTATCAAGCACACCGTCATCTTCCTGATATTTCTTGCAAGCATCTGTTGTAATGGTAAAACCAAAAGGAACCGGCAGTCCCATCTGTGTCATCTCGGCAAGGCCAGCACCCTTTCCACCGAGAAGAGCTCTCTTTTCGCTGCTGCATTCTTTAGATTTTTCGTTGAATGAATATACGTATTTCATCTTCTCTCTCCCTTATCTAAAAAAATAGTTTTTCCTCTATATAGTTTCTAACTTCGGACAGTGGCACGCGAACCTGCTCCATAGTGTCTCTGTCACGAATAGTAACTGACTGTGTCTCTTCTGTTTCGAAATCTACGCAGATGCAGAACGGGGTGCCTATTTCATCCTCTCTTCTGTATCTCTTGCCGATTGAACCTGATGCGTCATAATCTGTCATAAAATATTTTGACAGGTTCTCATATATCGGTAATGCAGTTTCCTCAAGTTTCTTTGAAAGCGGCAGAACCGCAACCTTGAAAGGTGCAAGTGCAGGATGCAGTCTCAAAACAGTTCTTACATCCTCTTTGCCGTTTCCGTCCGTGAGTGTCTCCTCGTCATATGCGTCCACAAGCACCGCCAGCAGCAGTCTCTCAACTCCTACCGATGGCTCGATTACGTAAGGAACGTAACGCTCGTTAGTTTCCTGATCGAGGTAACTCATATCCTCACCCGAATGATTCTGATGAGCGCTAAGGTCGAAATCCGTTCTTGAAGCGATTCCCCAAAGCTCTCCCCATCCGAACGGGAACTTGAACTCTATATCAGTGGTTGCATTACTGTAGTGTGAAAGTTCCTCCGGCAGATGGTCTCTGAGCCTTACGCTTTCTTCCTTAAGTCCAATTGCTTTGAGGAAGTCAGCACAATAGTCTTTCCAATATGCAAACCAGTCAAGCTCAGTGCCAGGCTTGCAGAAGAATTCGAGTTCCATCTGTTCAAACTCTCTTGTTCTAAAAATGAAATTACCTGGTGTTATTTCATTTCTGAACGATTTTCCAACCTGAGCGATGCCAAACGGGATTTTCTTTCTTGATGTTCTCTGAGCCGCCTTGAAGTTTACGAAAATGCCCTGTGCCGTTTCCGGTCTGAGATAAATCTCTGCAGAACTGTCTTCTGTAACACCCTGGAAGGTTTTGAACATAAGGTTGAATTTTCTTATTCCGGTAAAATCATGCTTGCCGCAGTCAGGACAAGGAATTGCATTCTCTGCGATAAAAGATTCAAGCTTCTCATTGTCCCAGCCATCGCACTGGATAGCTTCACCCTTTTCCTTCATAAAGCCTTCAATCAACTGATCGGCTCTGAATCTCGACTTGCAGCTCTTGCAGTCGATAAGCGGATCTGAGAATCCGCCTACATGTCCTGAAGCAACCCATGTCTCCGGGTTCATCAGTATCGCCGCATCGATACCGACATTGTACTTTGACTCCTGAACGAATTTCCTCTTCCATGCGTTCTTAATGTTGTCCTTGAGCTGTACACCAAGCGGACCGTAGTCCCATGTGTTCGCCAGGCCGCCATAAATCTCGGAGCCTGGGAAAATAAATCCTCTGTTTTTTGCAAGCGCCGTAATCTGATCCATTGATACGTCGCGCGCATCGCTTAGCTTTTCAATCGCCATTTATCTCTCCTAAAACAGTTCTTAAATCATAATGGGACAGCACCCGAAGGCGCCGTCCTCATTATTTTATATTATTATTCTGTAACTTCCTCAACAACAGGCTCAGCTTCAACCTCTTCAGCCTCTGCCTCAACGATTACATCCTCAATATCAGCAGGAACATCTGCTATGCCAGCCTCATCGAAACTCTCATTGAGGTTGATGTCAGTCTTGAACCAGCTTCCTGCCTGCTCTTTAAGGTTGTTCCATTCTCTCATAATATCGAACTCTTCAACCTTTGCCTTAAGGTCAAGTTCTTCAGCCTTCTCTTTATAGCCCCACTCTTCAAATTTGTCCTTTAAAGTATCTGACAGGGTCTTTGCCTTTTCCTTGATTTCAGCGCCTGCCTCAGCACCCTTTGCCTTTACGGTCTCGAGTGTTTCATTGCCTGTGAAAACCTTCTTGCCTTTGTCATAAACGCCAATAACCTTGCCGTTAATGTCTACAACTTCGCCCTTGTCGGTTACAAACTCAAACACACATCCGAATCCGGCAGCTGCTACAGCTCCAAGTATTGCACCCCAAGGTACAAGAACGGCTCCAACTATGCTTACTGTAAGAGGGAAATTGATAAGAACCTCATCATCCTTCTTGATTATGATTCTGGCCATGTTGCCTTTCTCAATAACCTCTTTAATCTTCTCTATAATTTCATTCATAGTGTCATCTTCCTTATATTCAGTATTGATTGATTCTTCGATGGCAATGATAGCATCTACAACGCTGCCATCTGCTGCCTCTAAAGCTTCTTTTGCTTCCTTGTATGAAACTCCTGTTCTCTCTTTTACCAGTTCGATCTTTTCCAGAGTTACTTCCATATCTTATACCTCCGTATCTATAAAAAATATTCCCCCTCAAGTACCTTTGTACCCAGATACCAGCTAATATATTTAGACAAAATATTGCCTAATTCGATTGAAACATTCGGTTTGAGAACTATTTTCTCAAAGTGCGAAATCGGCTTTTCTATGAAATATCGCACCACTGTGACTATATCAAACGAAGGCTTGAAAATCAATATTTCGCCTTCCTTTTTCTCCTTTTCTACACATTCCGGACAAATAATTCAGCCTGCCTTTACCGAAAAGAAATACGTATCATTCGGCGTCTTCTTTTCAAACCTGTCATACGACTTTGCACAGTTCGCACAAACCTTCAATTCAGGCATCACGCCCTGCACAAAAAGCGTCTTTATAATGAATGCATAAAGAAGCGTTTTATGGTTAGATTCCGCTTTGGAAAGTGACTCCAGAAATTCTACTGCGAGATCAAAGAGCTTAGGTCTCGCCTCTCCCTCTTCGAGGATGTCATTCATATATTCAAGGAAAGCCGAGGCCGTCTCGAACCTGTCGAGGTCCTCGCCTATTGAATAGAAACTTTTCAAAGCCTGTGCGCTGTTTATACTGTAGCTTTCGCGCGTCTTGAAAATATCATATTCCGCATAAGTAAACGGGCGAAGCGCAAGTGCCGACTTGC
>JABUTC010000074.1:0-3632 GCA_021442505.1 Mogibacterium sp.
TTAATCTGGTACGCTTTGCTTGAGAGAAACGCTGAACTCAAGCGCCAGAGAGCGCAGGCACGAAAGAAAGCTGAAGAAGATAAGAAGAACAACCCGCAGTAAGCGGGTTGTTTTTTTAACAAAAAACAGAAAAGCCGCCTTGTCGGCAGCCTTTACTGTTTTGCGAAATTATTTAACTAAGAAAGAACAATCAAAAGAAAAAGGTTTGTGTCGATATCTCTTATCGACATCTATATGGTAGCATCGTTATATGTAGAATATGTAAAGAAATAATGCTGCTAAGGTGTGCAAAATGTGGTTGTTATCGGTGTTTCGCAGATTGAAAAACACCATATAGTGTGCTAACATTTATTTGTCGACTCATGTTTTCTCGACAATTGGAGGAATTAAAATGC
This sequence comes from Mogibacterium sp., assembly GCA_021442505.1. Taxonomy (GTDB): domain Bacteria; phylum Bacillota; class Clostridia; order Peptostreptococcales; family Anaerovoracaceae; genus Crickella. The sequence continues at coordinate 396 of JABUTC010000074.1, forward strand.
GTGGCAAATCCAAATGGCTAACAGTTGTAATGATTTTTGCAATGTCTGTATTGGTGACGGGATGCTCTTCATCTGATATTCCTGACAAATATAACTATGATGATTTGAGCGAATATCTCACTCTCGGTCAGTACAAGAAGATTCAATACGAGCCTTATGACACAAATGTTACTCAGGCAGAAGTAATGGAATATATCTATTCCGAGATGAATCAGAATGTTGCTGAGAAGAGGGTTAAAGAGGGAACAATCGAAAGCGACAGCATTGTTGTAATCGACTATGAAGGCAGAATTGACGGCAAGCTTGTAGACGGTGCTGTTGCATCCGACGTTACTGTAGACATGAGTAATAACAACTACCTGCCGGAGTTCACTGCAGGAATGCTGGGAAAGAATGTTGGGGAAAAATTCACCATCAGCTTCTCGTTCCCTGAGGACTACACGCCGGAGCTCGCCGGAAAGCCTGTTGTTTTCACCATAAATGCCAAGTATCTCGTAACTAAGGAAACTCCTGAATACAATGATAAGTATGTTAAGGAGAATACGAATTACAACAGCACGGATGCTTACGAGAAGGCGGTAAAGAAGATACTTGCTGACACAAAAAAAGAAAAGGCTTCAGAATACGCCAAGATGCAGATCTATGACATCATAGATAAGGATAGCACGGTTAAGAAATATCCTGAGAAGGAGTACGATGAGAAATATAATCTAATTGTAGATTCTTACAAGAAACTTGCGGAGGACAGTGATAAGGAGTTCAATGCATACCTGCAAAGTGAGATGGGAGTCACCGAGACGGAATTTTACAAGCAGGCAGAGGAAATGGCCAAAGCAAGCGTTAAGCAGGAACTCATCATTTACTCAATAGCTCGCAAAGAAGATATAACGGTAGATAAGAAAGAATACAACGAATATCTTGACAATCTGATTGAGGAAGCCGGATACACCCGCAAATCATTTAAGAAGGAAAGCGGGATGTCTATAGATGAGTATGCAGAGAACAACAATTTCTATATGTCGCTCATGTATAGCAAGGTGATGGATAAAGTGCTTGAGTACAGCATTGCAAAATAGAGGAGGATGACCAATGAAGTGCCCATTTTGTAACTATGAAGACACCAAGGTAGTGGATTCGAGACCAGTTGAGGAAGGTCTTGCAACAAGAAGAAGAAGAGAGTGCGAGAAGTGCCACAAGCGTTTCACAACCTTCGAAAAGATTGAAAGTTCACTCCTTGTAGTTGTCAAGAAGGACGGCAAGAGAGAGAGCTTTGATAAGGATAAGATTGTTACAGGCGTTCTCAAGGCTTGCCAGAAGACAAAGGTTACCTATGAGGATGTTGTAGCAATTGCCGAGAACATTGAAAGAGGCCTTAAGAATACGCTGGAGAAGGAAATTCACAGCGAGATGATCGGCGGTCTTATTATGGACGAGCTTAAGAAACTCGATAAGGTTGCGTATGTAAGATTTGCGTCCGTATACCAGAATTTCCAGGATGTGGACACGTTCATCGAGGAAATCAGCAAGCTGCAGGAAGAGAAATAAAGGACTATATTTATGCTTAGAGTTGCAATTGATGGACCGGGCGGTGCGGGCAAGAGCACCATTGCTAAGCTCGTGGCCGACAAGTACGGACTTGACTATGTAGATACAGGCGCTATGTATAGAGCTATAGCGCTAAAAGCAATCAGATCTGATGTCGCACAGGACGATGATGCGGCGCTTGCTGTAATGCTCGGCGATACAGAAATAGATTTTGACGGAACAAGAATACTGCTCGACGGAGAGGATATCAGTTCGCTCATCAGGACACAGGAAGTATCTATGGCTGCTTCGAATGTCTCAAAAGTCGGCTGCGTTCGTGAGAAGGTTAGCGGCCTTTGCAGAACCATGGCTGAGACCAAGAATCTGGTTATGGATGGCAGAGATATCGGAACAAATGTAATAAAAGATGCTGAGGTAAAAATCTTCCTTACAGCAACAGCTGAGGTCAGGGCACAGAGAAGATACGACCAGCTTGTTGAAGCGGGGAAAGAGGCTGACTACGATACTATACTGGAGGAAATCGAAGCAAGGGATTACCAGGATACACACAGAGAACTTAATCCACTGAAGCAGGCTGATGATGCGGTTTTCCTCGACACATCTTTCATGACCATTGAAGAAGTGGTTGAATTTATATCAAATATAATTGACGAAAAGAAAAATAACGAATAATCGTGATGTTTTGCGATGTTTTAGAGCCCCTGTTTCCTTGAGAGCAGGGGCTTATTTTGTTATAATCAAACGTGTGCTCCGTGGAAAAGGAGTATAAATGAGAATAAGTAAAATGCCGGCTTCAGAGAGGCCGAGAGAGAAGTTGGTTTATGAGGATGCCAGCAGGCTGAGCACATCTGAGCTCCTGGCTATTCTGATAAGGACCGGCAGCAGAGACAAGTCTGCCGTGCAGCTTGCAGAAGATGTATTAAGTTATTGTGCAGATTATGGCGGGCTTGGAAACACCGATGTCAGCGAACTGGTCAAGCTTGAGGGCATAGGTTTGAGCAAAGCATGTTCAATAGCTGCAGGAATTGAGCTCGGGAAGCGTATGATTGCCGCTGACCCCGATACAAGACCTGTCATCAAGGGCGCAGAAGATGCGGCGAGAATTCTTATGAATGAGTTCAAGTATGAAAAGAGAGAGCATCTCGTAGAACTCATTTTGAACACAAAAGGCGAGGTTGAGGCGAAGATAACAGTTTCAATCGGCGAACTGTCTGCGACATCAGTTCATCCAAGAGAAGTTTTTAACCCTGCGATAAGAAAAGGTGCGGCAGGAATAATAGTGGCACATAATCATCCGAGCGGCGATCCTACTCCAAGTGAAAAGGATATTGAAGCTACCAGAAGACTGGTTGATGCATCCAGAATCATAGGAATCAAACTTCTTGACCATATAATAATAGGAAACGGCACCTACACAAGTTTAAGGGCAGAGGGTTTTATTCAAATCTAGGAGGATATTTTGGGCAGAGTTATTATGATAGCATCGGGAAAAGGAGGGACAGGCAAGTCAACAATGACTGTCAATCTTGGCATGTCTCTGGCTTTTGCAGGCTATCATGTGCTTCTGATGGATATGAATACGGGACTAAGAACACTGGACCTTTATCTTGGACTTGAAAACAGGGCTCTGTTTGATATCGGTGATGTTATATCCGGAATCTGCGGTAAAGAAAACGCAATATTAAAATTCCC
>JABUTC010000074.1:4805-6696 GCA_021442505.1 Mogibacterium sp.
TTTGAAGATTATTTTGGGTCGAAACTACTTATTTTCAAACAGTGTAGAAAGGCATGCGTCAACCTCGACTGTGAAGGGCAGGAGAAGCTGAAGGAAGCCGTATCTGTCGCACCCGAGATAATTACTTTTAGCCAGAAAGACCCGGCTGCAAACGTGTTTGCCAAGGATATAATCTCAAATGAAGGAAGAGTAAGCTTCACAGCTGCAGTTAAGGGAATTAAGGGTTACGCGGACACTGAGTTTGAAATCAAGCTCGCAAGTTTCGGTAAGATTAACGTTGAAAACGCTATAGCATCGGTTGCTCTGGCGGTGGCACTCGGCATACCTTCTGAGTTCATCGTTAGCGGTCTTTCAAAGGCGGTTGCACCGGGACGTATGGAAGTGTTTAGAAGTGATGACGGCAAAAAGATTGTTCTTGTCGATTATGCTCACAACAAACTCAGCTTTGAGGCGCTTTTTGAAAATATCTCAAACGAATTTCCATCAAGGGATATAAGTATAGTTTTTGGTGCACCGGGAGGAAAAGCTCTTTCAAGAAGAGAGGAACTTGGAAGCCTTGCAGGAAAACACTGTGCGGTTTCATATCTTACTGAGGAAGATCCTGGAGAGGAAGATAACTTAAAAATCTGCAACGAGCTTGCTGGTTTTGTAAAGGCGAGCGGTGGAACTTTTGAAGTGATTCCGGACAGGGGAGATGCAATACGCAAAGCTATTAATGACGCCGGAGAGAACAGAATCGTAATAGTTGCAGGAAAGGGCCGCGAAACAAGAATAAAACGAGGCACAGTATATGTTGATGCGCCTTCAGATGTAGAACTTGTCAAGGCTGCGCTCTCAGGAAATTAAAACAGAAATACAATTGTAGAATTGATTGGCAGGCACAAAGAATGTGCCTGTCTTTTATTGACTGAAAAAGAGTTTCAATGTATACTACATATGTATGTTTATGCAATAAACTGACTGCATATATTGTAGTTGGAGCTGTATTATATATACAAATTTAACAACATAAGGAGACTGTAAATGACACCGACAATTATCGCTGTAATTACAGGCATTGTTTTCCTTATTGCCGGCATTGGAGTCGGATATATTTTGCGCAAATCCGTAGGCGAGAAAGCTATCGGAAGTGCTGAACAACAAGCACGTAATATGATTCTCGATGCACAGAATCAGGCTGAGAGTATTAAGAAGGAAAGAGTGCTTGAAGCAAAAGAGGAAATACATCGCCAGAGACAGGACCTGGAGAATGAGCTCCGCTCAAGAAGAGGCGAGATATCCAAGTCCGAAAGAAGAATTCAACAGAAAGAAGAAAACGTTGAGAGAAAGCTCGATAATATTGAGAAGAGAGAACAGAATCTCACTAAGAGAGAGCACTCAATGGACGAGAAGCACAAGGAAATCGATTCCTATATCGCAAAGCAGATAGAGGAACTTGAAAAGATTTCCGGCCTCACAAGAGAAGAGGCAAAGCAGGTTCTGCTGGATGAGGTTGAGAAGGATGTTCGTAAAGATGCGTCTGCTCTCATCACCAGAATTGAAACAGAAGCAAAGGACGAGGCAGAGAAGAAGGCCAAAGAGATTATCACAATGGCTATTCAGAGATATGCTGCCGACCAGGTAACAGAAACTACGGTTTCTGTAGTAAGCCTTCCTAATGACGACATGAAGGGTAGAATCATCGGTCGTGAGGGAAGAAACATCAGAGCTATTGAGCAGTTAACAGGAGTCGATCTGATTATCGACGATACTCCTGAAGCGGTTATCCTTTCAGGATTTGATCCGGTAAGAAGAGAAATCGCAAGAATTGCACTTGAGAAGCTCATCGTTGACGGAAGAATCCATCCGCGAAGGCTTCAAGAATGTAGCTGCAGGCGCTAACCCTATGGTT
>JABUTC010000075.1 GCA_021442505.1 Mogibacterium sp.
CCGGCACGCAGATTGTAATAAATGCATGCGGAACAAATCACGGAGTAATAAATTAAAGAACTGGCCCATCTGTCAACCCAAAACTCCACAACAACTTGACACCGTCAACACACTTCAAGCAATTGACAGAAAATGGGGGGGGGTAGTAAAATTAATCCATAATCGTTTATAGCAGATATTGCTATGAAATATCTTATCTTCAAGGGGTAATTGTAATGAAGTGTATTTGTTGTGGGAACGAGTCGGATAGTGTCGATTATTTCAATGAACTCATATCGAAATGCTGCTTGTCAGATTTACCATCAGAATATATTCAGAGAATCCTGGGTCTAAAGTTGAGCGCATACTATACGCGATATAAATGGAACGAAGCTGACGAAACGGCAAACGAACTGACAAAATATGAACCTTTGACCTTGATGCAATAATAGAAGTTGGAGCAATACGCGTAGAAAACGGAAAGCTTGTCGAAACCGAAGAGCTTGTTTTTCAGGAACTGGTTCGCCCATATAAGAAGATAATTCCTCCGAGAGTTGAAGAGGTGACGGGAATATCAAAGGACATGGTGAAAGATGCCCGACAAATCTACGATGTATTCAATGATTTTGCGGATTTTGTAGGAGATCGTGTTTTAGTAGGTTATAACTCCCGGAAGTTCGATAGTGGATTTTTAGTTAGAGCGGGAAGGTATGCCAGACGGATTGAAAGGTTCAGGCATTTCGACGTATTGAACGAAGCGGAAAAGTACAGCAAGAACAACAACCTTGAAAATGCCAAACCAGAAACTGTAGGCCAGAGCCTGGGAATTGTAAATCCCGAAGCACACAGAGCACTGTCCGATGCAATCACCACGGCAAAGGTGTATCTAGAACTAAAGGAGCAGATGTAACTATAAATTATAGAACAAGAACTTATGAGGACGATAAATGAAGAACGTAAGTGAAAAAGCAAGAGAATGGGATTGTAGTGTATCCACTGTAAAGAGATATTGTGCTTCAGGAATTATTCCGCCTGCGGAAAAGAGAGGAATAAGGGGAGCATGGCAGATTCCCGATAATTGGAACAGGCCGCCAATGACACGTAGGGGGTTGTGCTACCTTCTTGACACCATTTACCAATTGAATCATGGCGTATTATTTGGTGACGTAAGCTGGGGTTATAGTGAAGACGAAGTAAAAAGCGGATACTCGTATCTGATCTCTTCTGCCTTTATGTCATCCTTCGATGTTAATGATTTGGAAAATGCGTTAGCAAATGCGACGGTTACACCCAGAGGGGCGGAACTAATCGACCGAGAAAACATAGAAAACAAGAAAACAAGATTCCGGGCACATCTTACAGGAAGAGCAAATATCGGTCTGGCTGAACTCGAAGGAGGGGTTGAGCTTGTTCATTAACCGTTTATAAATAAGAGGTATAACGATTGAAATTAAATAAAGTAACTATTCAAAACTTTAGATCAATTAAAAATTGCACAGTTTCCTTAAAAGAGGTTACTGCGATTATTGGAGAAAACAACGCTGGAAAAACAGCACTTCTCCGAGCATTAAATAGCTTATTTAATTGGGATATTGAAGCTCAATATTTTGGAGACAATACGCATCAATATGCAGTACGTGCAAACACGAAAATAGAAGTGACTTTTGAGGAAATTCCAAATCGACCGTATTACGAGGATAAGATTGAGAACGATAGCCTTACACTGATTCTCAAGTATTCATACGGAAACAAAACAAGGAAGAAAAGCTTATCGTATAAGGTTAGAGGGCAAGAATTTTTAATAGATGATTCTTTCATTACATTACTGAAAAATGACATTGATTATGTCTACATCCCGGCAAGCAGGAGCAACAACGACCTCAAGTGGACTAATAATTCAATCTTTGCTAGAGTTCTAACGGCATATTCAAAACAACATAGTGAAAGACGCGACAATATATCAAGACAGGTTGAAAAAGTTGCGAACGTGTTAAAGAAAAATGTCTTTTCGAAACTGGAAAATGAAATAGGAAAAGCCAGTTTGCTTGATAGCGGAGAAACCTACAACCTGCAATACTATGAAGATATTGACTACACGTTGTTTTTAGATAAAGTTGGATTGAGCATTGAGGAAAACGGCAGAACTTTTCCTGTGACAGAATACGGTAGCGGAATCAAAAGTTTAAGTGTAATAGCCTTGTTCAGAGTGCTTGCACAGTTAGAAGATGTAAGCGTTATTTTAGGAATAGAAGAACCCGAAACCAACTTGCACCCTCACGCACAAAAGAAGTTTATTGCATCAATAATTAATGAACGTCAAAACACTGAGGTGCAAGCAATATTGGCCACTCATTCGACTGTAATCGTAGACGAATTGCAACATGAAGACATTATTCTCGCGAGAAGGGTTATTGGTAAAAAAAGAGGATACTATACAACCTATACACAACTGGAACATAACTTTTGGGATGTAAATAAATTGGATGAATACAAGCACAATAATTTCTTCAGATACAAAAATAGCGAGTTTTTCTTTGCAAGATACGTTGTGATTGTTGAGAGTACTACCGATGCACAAGTAATAAAACATCTAGTGGAGAGTGAGATTGGTGACAGAAAGTATTATATAAGCATCTTGAATTTAGATGGAATTAAGAATTTGAAATACCCATATTTTCTATTGAAGTCTTTAGGGATACCGTTTTCGATGGTAGTTGATCACGATTTTGTTTCTCCATACATAAACAATAAATTGGAAGATAGTCGAGAAGAAATCACATACTTGCCTAAATACAAAAGTGTAATTAATTATAGGAATCCGGTCTTAAATGATTTGTGGGTATCAGATTACGAAAGATCCGAGTTGGAAGACTGCGCAAATAAATCCTACACGGAATTGTTTAAGGTGTTGAGCAGAAAAAAACTTTATATAATGCAATACTGTTTGGAAATGGATTTGGTTGCAGGTAAAGCGGCGAGAGCGCGATACTGTGAAGAGATGGGCGTTACTGATAATAGCAATGCGTATAAAGAATTGTTACATGATAAAAAAGATGCAATAAAGGCTCCGGATAAAATAATGCGTGTGGTTACAGGTTTGGCTCCCTCGCAGTACCCATATAGTTTTAAGAAGATTATGACCGCCCTTATCGCAGATATTACAAATGCTTTACTAGTATAGTGCATAGCGTTGACCGCTTTTGATTAGAAATTTTATAAAAGCAAGATTTGCGCAGTAAAACACGCGTGGGAACTTATGTGCAAATAAGTATGATATATAAATCTACTGAATATGAAAAGCGATTTAATTGTTGGATAAAAAAGAGGTACAGGAATATGAAAAAAGGATTAATAAGGATTGTGTGGTTAATATTGATAGCATTGGCATTTATACCAACGGTAAGCTTTGCGGATGACACTGGGGAAACGATCGGTGATTTAACATGGAAACTTGTTGACGAGAAGTTGACCATTTCTGGCGAAGGAACGATGGATGGGTACAGTTCAAAGGCGGAAACCCCATGGTATTCAGAAATAGAAAACATAAAGACAATTGAAATAGAAGAAGGAGTAACAAGCATAGGGAATCATGCATTTTCTGGTTGCAGTAGCCTGACA
>JABUTC010000076.1:0-1555 GCA_021442505.1 Mogibacterium sp.
GGTACAGAGGACGAACTTGACTTGATTCGCGAAGAACTCCAGCAGACCGGCTATGTCCGTTTCCACAAAAAACAAGGTGTTCGCAAGAAGTCAAAGCCGACTCCAATTCACTACACCCTGTCTGATGGCACTGATGTCTATGTTGGTCGCAACAATAATGAAAACGACTGGCTTACAATGAAGTTTGCCTCAAAGACTGATGTGTGGATGCACACCAAGGACATCCCGGGTTCTCACCTGATAATCAAAATGGAGAACGGTCGCACAGTCGACGATCTTTCAGCCGAGCTCATTTACGAAGCTGCAGCAATAGCCGCATATCACAGCAAGGCTTCAGACTCCGAGAATGTGCCGGTTGACTATGTTCCCGTGCGCTACGTCAAGAAGCCAAACGGCGCAAAGCCGGGTATGGTAATTTTCACACACAACCTGACCGTATACATCACCCCGGCATTACCGGATAAGAATAAAGCGTAACTGTTTTAAAAGTTACGCTTTTTATTTGCCCTGCAACGGAACAATCTCCAACGTTAATCCGAGGGGTGCGAGCACCTTAAGAACCGTTCCTAACTGTGGATTGGTCTGTCCCTTTTCCATTCTTGCTATTATTGGTTGCTTAACACCACTTAATTCTTCAAGCTTCTTCTGGCTTATTCCTTTTTCCTGTCTGGCCTTGATAAGTTCTCCAATAAGAGCAACCCTCAGGTCGCTTTCGGCTATTTCTTCTGGAGTGAAGAGTTCCCTCCTTGCTTCTTCCCAGTTTCTTCCTATAGCATTACTCATATCTTTCACCCCTTTCTCGCAAATCGGCAAGTTCTCTCTTTGCCTTGTCTATTTCTCTTGCAGGTGTTTTCTGTGTTTTCTTTACAAAATGATGAAGAAGATAAAAGCAGTCATCAGTCCATGCCACGAAAAAAATCCTATCTCGAAGTGGTCTTAGTTCCCAAATATCACCATCGATATGTTTTATATAAGGCGCTCCTGCCCGAGTTCCATACCTTCTTAAGATTTCTATGTAGTCATTAATCTTATTTACTTTTATTCGGCTGTCTTTTCTTATTATACTTAAAAGTTATTGTGATTCAAGTACTTTTAAGTTATTAATCCAGTGTATACCTGCATTGTATTTCCTGTTCTTTCTACAGTCTAACAACTATGTCTCTTTATCATACATAAATGTCCCTTTGGCAAAAAAAGAAAAGCCCTTGGCTTTTCTTCCTGATTATCTTACATTGGCTCCTGCATATGCTTTTCAGGTCCTCCGCCGAGATTATTCCGTTCGAAGTGAATGTTGCTCCGCTAACCGTGTCCACATCCGTGGCTGTGTGCTGAGAATCTGCGAGATAATTGTATATCTCGCCCTCTCCATATACATCTCATCGTCACCATATGACAGAATATTAATATCTGAAATGAGTCCGTTCTTGACCGTTACCTCGACCTCTACCGTACCACGATAACCCCTTGCCGAACCGGTGTATGTTCCATCCTTATACTTGCTCTCGCTTTCCTCAATCTGCAGTTTCTCGTTTAACTGCGAAGTCAACTGTGCCTT
>JABUTC010000076.1:2853-6392 GCA_021442505.1 Mogibacterium sp.
AGTGCTGCAAAGATAGCTGTTACAGGAACCTCTGCTGTCAGTGTTCCAGGCATGCATCCAGCCTCGCAAACGAGGAGGAGGATAGCAGGGATGATACCGAGAGCTCCGGTGATGAGTCCCTGTCCAACTGCTTCCTTACGTGTCTCTGTATCACGCATTGTGTACAGAATAGCAGGAACGATTCCGAGGTTATAGAATGCATACTTTGCTCCCATGAGAGCCCAGCCGCTTCCAATTTCCTTTGCCTGCCACTGAGCTGAGATAACATCTCCAAACTTAGTGAAGCAAAGGATCATGAATACGATATATACTGCATAAAGAACATATGACCAGAAGGAAAGTGCCTTCTCGATAGCCTCTGTTCCAAGAACAACCAGTGCAATAATACCAACTGAAAGAATAGCAATTCCAACCCATCCGCTAAGACCTGTGAGGTCGGTAATCATTGATGATGCTGTAGCATTTACTACTCCAAGTACGATGAGGAGAAGTACGATGTAGCAGATCTCATAAAGGAAAGCTCCCTTTCCGAGCAGTTTCTTGTTCATTGACTGGTAGTCAAATGTCTTGAATACTCTGGTGAACTCGAAAGTAATAGCACAGAGTACTGACCAGAATGCGAGTGTTACGAGAGTTCCGAGGAGTCCTCCTACAAATCCCTGTGTAAGGAAGTACTCTTTGATTTCAGCACCGGTTCCGTATCCACCGCCGATTACTACCGACTGGAAAATGAATCCCGGAATAAGCCAGCGCACCCAGCTCTTCTTTTTCTTTGTCATTTCTTTTTATCCCCTTTCTTTTTCACAATGCAAAACCCTATAAAGTTCCCCTTTGCATTGCTCTCCAAATACAATGCTCATTTTACTCTTTGTGAAGGTTTTGTGAAAGCGCATTTATTTGTACAAAAGCCGTCAATTTTCTTGACACCCTCTCGGTTAAAAAAATAACAGTTGCAACTTCTTGCAACTGTTGATTTTTACAGTTTTTAGTGCCGGATTTCTCTTTGCCGTCAATCGCGCTTCTCCGTCGCTTTTTTCGAAAAGATTTCTACAAAATCCTCTGCCAGAGGTGTCAGTTTTCTCTGCGAATGCTTTATCCAGCCCAGCCCTGTAAGCATAGATTCGTCTTCTACGGGAATCGCATCGCAGTCGTATCCTTTTTCGTACATGTTCTCAATGGTCGTATTGAGCAGGATTGCATCCGTATTGGCAACTATATACTTAGCCAGACCTATATCACTGACCTTGATGTTTCCTTTAACCGACTGATTCTCAAAACCGAAATCAAAACCCATCGTATGATAAGCATGCGGAGAATACTGCTCTATATGCGGGTATTCTCTGATATCCGCAAGCTTCACACTCTTAAGCCCGGAATGATACAGTGGATTTTTCGGCCCAACTATTGCATGCATCGGAATCGTTGCAACCTCATGATACTCAAGATTTTTTTCAGCAAGCATTCTCTTGAAGATTTCCGCACTTTCCGGAAACACGGAAACAATGCCAAGATCAGCAAATCCCTCGGAAACATATCCGATGATCTCATTTACTCCCACTTCCTCGATGAAGAGATTTGCATTCTTTCCTTCTCTCGAGATGCAAAGCTCCGCAAAAGCATCATTCGCAACTGCACTGTACAAAGATGCAACCGTCAAAGTGCTTCCAAGCTTGCTCTCCGACAGCCCCTTAAGATGCGCAACTCTGTCGCAGATGTCCTTAGCCTGGTAATAGGTTTTTACACCGAATTCAGTCAGCATAATTCCCTTGGCCATTCTTTCAAACAGCGGCGCACCAAGATCCTCCTCCAGTGTTTTCATCGCCATTGAAAGCGACGACCTCGAAACGAAAAGTTTTCTTGACGCCTCGCTCAGACTGCCCTCATCTACAACCACTATGAACTGTTCAAGCTGCTCGATTCTCATTATCTCACCTTCTTGCCCTGATTCATCCTTCTCGCTTTTGTCTTCGGCTTCATTATCGAAAATCCAAAGAATCCACGGCTCTCCTCTTCGAGCTTGTAATATTTTCCGTGGTTTAGTGCCACAAGTCCCATTGCCGCAAAGTCATACGCTCCATCCTCGCACACGAAGTCCTTCGCTATATGCACTGCCACAATGTCCGCAATAAACATATCGTGGCTTGGGTACTCGTATACGTCCCTGACCTTGCACTCGATGTTCACCGGTGCCTCGGCTATAAGCGGAGCTTTAACCACATCAGCCTGCTGCTTAGTCAATCCGAGATGCTCGAACTTATCAAGCTCACGTCCCGACTTAACCCCGCAAAAATCCATCTCTTTTACCAGGTCAGCATTGGTCAGATTCAGCACAAATTCCCCGCTTTCTGAGATAATCTCATGTGAAAGCCTTTCTTTTCTTATCGACACGTATGCCATAGGCGGCTCAGAGTTCATGTTTCCGGTCCATGCCGCGGTAAAAACATTGCTCTTTTCCATATCGCCACAGCTCACCATCACAGGAGGTGCGGGATATACTGTTGTACCGGGTTTTGATTTTATCTTCTCGTACTTTTTTGCCATCTTACTTCTCCATTTTTTCGAGTTTGCAAAGCACTTCCTTAAAATACTCAGGCAGTTCGCTTGTAAACTCCATATATTCTCCCGTGCCCGGATGCACGAATCCCAGCACGCCCGCATGAAGCATCTGCCCATCGGTATTTATCGTCTGTTTCTTCGGTCCGTATGTCATATCTCCAACAAGCGGATGTTTTATATATGCCATGTGAACCCTGATCTGGTGCGTCCGTCCGGTCTCGAGTCTTGCCGTCACAAGAGTGTACTTCCCATAACGCTTTTCGACGCGAACATGCGTAACCGCATCCTTCATATTGCTGCCCCAGACAGCACGCCTCAGGCGGTTCTTCTCGTCGCGCCCGATCGGCTCATCTATCGTAATCTCATCTTCTTTTATATTGTCATAAACAAGCGCCGTATACACCCTCGTGCATGAATGGTCCTTAAGCTGTGCCGCCAGAGACTCATGCGCCTTGTTGTTTTTCGCAATCATCAGAAGACCGCTTGTATCCTTATCAATTCTGTGGACTATGCCCGGACGAACCACTCCGTTTATACTCGAAAGCTTATCTCCGCAGTGATACATAATCGCATTTACCAGCGTGCCGTCATAATTGCCGGCGCTGGGATGCACAACCATTCCACGCGGCTTGTCCACAACAATCACATCATCATCCTCATACACAATGTTGATTGGTATATTCTGCGCCTCGACAGCAAGTTCCTTAGGCTCCGGAAACTCAATCTCAACAGTCTCGCCGGCCTTAAGCTTTCTTTTCTTGGAAGTCTCCGTCAGACCTTCGACACTGACCATGCCGTCCTCGATTAGCTGCTGCGCATAGTTCCTTGAGAGATTTTCTCTCTCTCCGGAGACAAAAGCATCCAGGCGCATTCCGTCTTTTTCAGCAGAGACGATCAGCGTTATGATTTCATTTTCATTCATCGTCCCGTCCCTCCTTTGTGAAAAGCACACAGAGCAGAAGTAACACGCACCCGCAGGTGAC
>JABUTC010000076.1:6430-11000 GCA_021442505.1 Mogibacterium sp.
ACGGAAATCATGTCCGTCACATATCCCAGCACCACACGGTCAATGAGATTTCCTATTCCTCCTCCGACGATGAGTGCAGCACAGCAAGCCGAGAGTATGTGTCCCTTCTTATATTCATATACCAAAAACAAGAGGCATACGACGACAAGTATCGTCGTAAGCCCCAATGTAATCAATTTATTGTTTTCGAACATACTAAACGCAGTACCTGTATTTCTAACATACAGAAATCTCACGAAATCTCCGAGCACAGGGATGCTTTCTCCGAGTGCGAGATTGGAGCGAACGAGCAGTTTAGTAAGCTGGTCGACAGCAATAATGCCGACTACAATAATTGCAGGAATCATCTAAACTATCTGAGGATGATTGTGTTGTCAAGAGCGTTTGCAGGCTCCTCAGCAAGGCTCTTAAGACTTTCCGAGATGTCTGAAACTGTAGCGTTGGCAAGATCCGAAACAGGAATCTCAACCTTGTTTGTCTTTGTTACATCCTGTGCAACAGGAGCTGTGCTCTTCTGTACAAAAGCCGTCTCAACAGGCTTATCAACTACAATTGTATCCTGCTTGATAACTTCCTCATCACCTGTAATTATAAATCCGCCATCGATCTCAGGAATATCACTTCTGTCAACATCTCTCAGAAGATCGTACTGATCCATATCAAGTTTCTCAAGTTCAGCTTCGAGCATATGTCTGTAATTTGTTCTGAGTCTCTCTACCTTGTTGATAAGTGTGAGGTGCTCCTCGTTCAGCCTCTTAACAGTCATCTTTGCATCCTGCACCATGTTTTCCGACTCAAGCTCTGCATCTCTCATAATAAGCTCTGCTCTTCTCTCAGCGCTTGCCGAAATGTCAGCCATCAGCTTCTTAGCTGTCTCGAGCGTCTCAACCATAGCAGTGTCTGATTTCTGAGCATCAACAAGCTGCTTCTCAAGACTCTTAATCTTGTGAGCCATGCTTCTGTTGTCGTTCAGAATCTTCTCATAATCGACTGCGATAAGATCGAGAAACTCATCAACTTCTCTTGAATTATATCCTCTCTTATCACGGCTAAATTCCTTCTTATCAATATCAATTGGCAAAATCATACTTACAGTCTCCTCTCTTATATACCTATCACCATTAACAATCTCACAAGTACGGTCTGTATTCCATCAATCAAGATGAACGCCACAAGTACGGACCAGTCTATACCCGTGCTGCTTGTGAATCTCGAAAGCAGCTGTCTTACGGGTCCCACAAAAGGTTCTGTGAGATTAATCGTTATTCCATATAGTCTTCCGATGATTGAATACGGATTTCTTACAAACCAGCTCATAATACATCTGATAATGAGTATAAGTTCAATGACTTGAAAGAAATAGTATACCGCTATTCCAAGAACTCCCATATTCTACTTCCCCCATGGGCTACTGTTATTGTTGTTTGTGTAGCCGGCCTCAGTGTTATCTCTATTGAGCTGTGCATCGATGCCGACATTTGCAGGTGCGAAAACGAAAATATTCTGTGTTACTCTCTGAACATTTCCGCTAAGTGCGTATGTAGCACCGCTCAGGAAGTCGAACATCTTTCTGGCAAGCTCTGTCTCAACCTTCTCGAGGTTGATGATAACAGGCTTTCTCATCTTCAGATTATCTACCAGTTTGCTGCACTCGTCAAAGCGCTTTGGCTCGATAACAACCATCTTAAACGGACCGGATGCGTTTATCGAAGCCTTGCTCTCAGGCTTGCTGCTACCTTGCTCCATAATAGGCGCAATGATTCCATAAGGATTATCAGGTCTTGTGCTTATTCCGGTCTTGATAGGCTCCTCTATGTATGGCTTTGATGCCGCAGCCTCGCTGAGTCTCTTTCTTTCAGCATCAATTTCTTCCTGAGTAATCTCATCAATGCTGTCATCCTCGATGCCTACCAGGCCCTTCATAAAATCAAAAGCTCCCATTTGCGTCCTCCTGTCTATTATTATCTTACCCTTCTAGGGCCGAATATTGAACTGCCTACTCTTACTATCGTCGAGCCTTCCTCAATGGCAACCTCGTAGTCGCCGGACATTCCCATCGACAGCATAAACGGATTTAATCTTTCCTTCGGAAGCCCCCAGGTTTTCATATCTTCGAAAATCTCTGACGCTTCTCTAAAGTATTTTCTTACATCTTCCGGATTATCACACATCGGCGGAATGCACATCACTCCGCAAACACGAATGTTCTCGCAGCTCTCACTTATTTCTGTAACCAGAGCCTTAACANCTCACTTATCTCTGTAACCAGAGCCTTCACATCCGCAGCTGCAATTCCGGACTTTGTATCCTCCATCGCAGAATTTATCTCGATCAGGATATCCATAACCTTGTCGATGGCCTTCGATCTCTTGTCGATTTCTTTTGCAAGGTGAAAAGAATCCACCGAATGAATCATCACAACCTTGTCGACAACGTTCTTAACCTTGTTTGTCTGAAGGTGCCCGATAAGATGCCAGCGTACAGGCTTAACCTTGTCGAACTTCTCCATTATCTCCTGCACCTTGTTCTCTCCGATGTCTGTCGCACCTGCGTCAACAACCTCGTTGATTTCCTCTGCAGTCCGGGTCTTAGTGACGGCCATCAGCGTAACTTCCTCGGGACTTCTGCCGCTTCTTTTCGCGGCTTCATCCTTTCTTGCCAAGGCTTCTCTGTACTTGTCCGATATGCTCATCTCTACTCCGCCTCTTTGATATCTTTCTCATCCGGAGAAGTTACAATCTCATCGTAGACACGAATTGTCTCTACGTAATTATCTGTCTCGTCCATAAAAATGTCCTCGCAGACAGCCGACTTTGTTCCATCGTCCGCCTTGATTCCTATTCTTTTAAAGACGTTCTTTCCGTATTTATTCTTGACGAGCACGCCCTTGTGTCCGTCCTTTTCGACAATGCTCTGGTTCTGTATAATCAGTCCCTCGGCACTCGCGGTTGTAACCTTTACCTTCACCCTTCTCAATGTCAGGTAATCTTTGACGAAAACGCTGCAGCAAAGGGTTATTCTGCTGATCTGCTTGCCGTTCTTTACCGAGTACACATACGCCTTGACCGTCTCGTCACCTATCGTGATCTGAACATTCATGTCCTGCGTGTATGCCTTCGCGTGCTCGTTGTCTGTGTAAAAAACCAGCCACCAGTCGCCATTTGCCACTATCTTGAAGACCGGATCGCCCTTCTGGCTCTTTCCCTTGGCAGTGCTTACCGCCTCAGCTCCGCTCTTCTCTTCGTAAGCAGCCTTCTTTGTCGTTTCAAGTCCTGCAGGAGTAAGTGTCGCCTCAGCGCCATCAACCTTGTAGCTTACATAACCTGCGCTTCCCGTGTATCCGTCGGCAGCTGTTAAAGCGGCTTCACCAAGCTGTATTTTTATCCTCTCATAGGTCTGATCGGTTTCTTCCCTGCCGGCTCCGCTGATGCTGACAATCTGATTGCCCGCTCTTACAAGCTTTGACTCCTCGGCCTGTCTCTTTACAGTACCGTCCCTGTCAGCCACATAAACGACTTCGTTTCTGACTATATATGCTTCTACATCCTGAGACAGTTCTATCTTTCCCTGTTCCACAACATAGGTGCCCTCAAGCGCTCCCATAAGCTTAGGAACTGCGTAAATAAGGACTATGCAGACTACTATTGCAGCCAGATATATAATCAGCCAAAACCATTTTTTCTTCATGTGGACCCTCTCCGTCGTATTATACAAAAAAAAGGGTTTCAGCACAAGATATATATACTGTTACCCTTTGTATTTACTGTATTTTGTGGTCGATATATTTCTCGAGAATCAGCTTCTCTTTCTTGCTGAACTTGCGGTCCACGCTTACGAATTTTTCAAGCATTTCAGGTCTTCTCTCCGCAGTGAGTTTTACCGCTTCTTCAAAACGCCAGAGGTCTATCTCCTGGTGATTTCCGGACAGCAGAATTTCCGGCACTTCCAGACCCTCAATCTCCCTTGGTTTAGTGTAATGCGGGTATTCCAGAAGACCGGAATAAATCGATTCGTCAAGCGCCGATTCCTCGCTGGCAAGCACTCCGTCTATGAACCTTGCAACCGTATCAATCAGCACCATTGCAGGAAGCTCTCCTCCGGTGAGTACATAGTCGCCGATTGAAACTTCCTCCGCTCCAAGCAGGTCGAGCACTCTCTGATCGACCCCCTCGTAGTGTCCGCAGAGAATCGTGAGTTCTTTTTCCCGCGAAAACTCCTCCGCCATCTCGCCATTAAGCATTTTACCGCGAGGTGACATATAGAGAACTCTGCCGCCGAAATCGTTCTGCCTGTAGGCATCGATTATCGGCTGCACCGCCATAACCATTCCGGCACCTCCGCCGTACGGTGTATCATCGACTCTTCTGTGCTTGTTTTCGGTGTATTCCCTGATATCTACAATATTAAATTCAAGTATTCCGCTCTGCTCAGCCCTTCCGAGCATACTCTCGGAAAGCGGACGGAACATCTCCGGAAATATCGTAAGAATATTAATCTTCATAGCACCCTCGTTAGTCAAGAAAACCCGGAATAAGTTCGACTTCAACGGTTTTCTTTTCACCGTCGATGT
>JABUTC010000076.1:11122-13063 GCA_021442505.1 Mogibacterium sp.
CTCTGTCATAAACTGCAAAACCCATGAGGTCCTTTATGTAAAACTCCCCCTCACCAAGCTCTGCAAGCGCTTCCTCCGGGATGTAAATCTCATAGTTTCTGAGCGTGTCAGCTGCAGTTCTGTCCGGCACCTCGGCGAACTTAACAACCGGGCGACCGCCCTGATAGCGGACTGACTGCACCTCATAAACGAGTTTCGCCTTGCCGGCAGTGAGGGTAAGAACCGCTCCTTTTACCAGATTATCGGACTCTCCGGCATAAAGAGTCACTCTGACTTCGCCTTTAATTCCGACAGAAGATGTGATTTTTCCGATATTAATCATGTTTTCCTGATTCATCGCAATCTCCGATTCTCTTCAAAATCCTCAAATCTGCAAAAGAGCATGCAGGCAATTACCCGCATGCTCATTGATTGCCCTTGAGTTGGTAACTTAGTCCTCAACAATCTCTACTGTGACTCTCACGTTCTGCTTAATAGCGGCAGCCTTAACAACAGTCCTGAGCGCCTTTGCGACTCTTCCGGACTTGCCGATAATCTTGCCGATATCATCATCAGCTACCGAGAGCTTAATCACAATATCTTTTCCGTCAACTTCTTCGATGACGCGTACTTCGTCAGGCTTAGAGACCAGTGCTCGAGCAATTGCTTCTACTAGACTAGCCATCTTCTACCTTCCTTTACTTGATTGCGCCGGACTTCTTGAGAAGAGCTCTTACTGTATCTGTTGGCTGAGCTCCGTTTGCGAGCCACTTCTGAGCTGCCTCGTTGTCGATGATGATCTCTGCAGGGTCCTTAAGCGGATTGTAAGTTCCGATCTCCTCGATGAACTTTCCGTCTCTTGGTGTACGAGAGTCAGCAACTACTACTCTGTAAAAAGGCTTCTTGTGAGCTCCCATTCTCTTAAGTCTGATCTTAACCATTGTTTCCTCCTTATAATCAGTGAAAAAATTTTGTATCTGGTGAAAAAATATATTTAATGCCGCGTATGCGACGGTAAACAGCCTGCTACATGCCGAGACCCTTGAAGAGACCCCTGTTCTTCTTCATAAATCTCGGGTCGTTCATCTTCTTCATCATGCCCTTCATGTCTTCATACTGTTTAATTAACTTGTTGATTGCCGAAACAGGCTGTCCGCTTCCCGCGGCTATTCTCTTTCTCCTGCTGGCGTTAAGGAGTTTCGGATTTGCTCTCTCCTCCTTGGTCATCGACTGGATAATGGCCTCCATATGAGCCATATCCTTCTTGGTCTTCTCGACATCGATATTCTTCTTGTCAGCTGCGCTGATTCCCGGAATCATATCTATCATCTTCGTGAGACCGCCGAGTTTGTTGATCTGCTTCAGCTGGTCGAGGTAGTCATCGAGGTCAAACTTGTTCTGTTTAATCTTCTCCTCGAGTTTTCTGGCCTCTTCCTCGGTATATGCACTCTCAGCCTTCTCGATGAGGCTCATCATATCGCCCATTCCGAGAATTCTCGAAGCAACTCTGTCCGGGTGGAAAGGCTCAAGCGCATCGTACTTCTCGCCGGTACCCATGAACTTTATCGGCTTTCCCGTAACCGCTTTTACCGAAAGCGCAGCTCCGCCTCTTGAGTCACCGTCCATCTTGGTCATGATGATTCCGTCAACTCCGAGAGCATCGTTGAAGCCGTTCGCGATATTTACCGCATCCTGACCTGTAAGTGCATCGACAACGAGCAGAATCTCGTGTGGCTTAACGCTCTTCTTAAGGACTTTCAGTTCCTCCATCAGAGCCTCGTCAATCTGCAGTCTTCCGGCAGTATCGACGATGAGCACGTTGAAACCCTTCTTCTGGGCATCCTTAAGTGCCGCATTTGCAATCTCTTCAGGATTCTGCGACTCCCTCATGGTAAAAACAGGCGTGTTTACCGCTTTACCCACGATTTCCAGCTGGTCGATAGCGGCCGGTCTGTAAACGTC
>JABUTC010000077.1:0-6681 GCA_021442505.1 Mogibacterium sp.
ATTTCCGAGAGTGCCTCGTCCATCTTCTCAACCATATCGATTAAGTTCTCGAGCTGTGGATTTGGCTTGTCACTGTCCTGCTCGTCACAGAGTTTGAGGCTCGGGCCTTCTAGGATTACCATGACCTCGCCTGTGCCGAAAGCGGTTTTGACCGTGAAGCGTCGTACGCTTCCGTCCCCGCATCCCCGCACGACGGAAGCGATGGCATCCGCCGATTCTGCCTGCAACAGACAATCCGGAATATCCACAACCCGGTGCGACTTTCTGCCAACAAATCCAACCAGATTCCCAGCGGGACCATTCCACACCTGATACTCCCCTTTGTTCCTGTACTTGAACGGCTCGTAAACCTCGTCGCCTTCGGCGTACCACTGACCGACTGTGTCGTTGACCTTCGGATTCTCGATACCGCCGAGACGGCGGATTTTATCCTCGACCTGCTTATGTTTGAGAGCAAGCTGAGCCTCGTAGTTCATGCTCTGAAGAGTGCAGCCTCCGCAGACTTCGCTGTACGGACAAGCCGGTTCAATCCTGTCTTCCGACTCCTCGAGCACAGAAACAAGATCTGCCTGGGCGTAGTTCTTCTTGACCTTGGTCAGGCATGCCTGAACTTTGTCGCCGGGTATGCACCCGTCGACAAACACCGCCATGCCTTCCACGCGGCCAAGACCCGCGCCCTCTGCAGTCATATCTACAATTTGAGTTGTTACTATATCTCCCTTATTCAAGTTCTTCCCTTTCAGTTTTTAATGCGGACTTTTGTCTCCGCCCTACTCTTCGTCTGCGGACTCCTCTTCAACCGCAGTCGCCAGTTCCTTCAGTTTTGCAAAGCGCTTGCTCACACCCGGTTTTCGAATAGGCGGATTGAGCGCCTCGCCTATTTCGGTGAGTGAGGCCTCCGGCCTCAGCAGCCGAAGCTCGGCTACCGATTTGAGAGGCGCCGGCAGATTATCATAAACGCCGGCATCCTTCAGCGTCTTAATCCACTGCTGCTGTTCCTCCGACGCTGTGAGAGTTCTGTCCACATTCGCACTGTCGCAATTCAGTATGCGCTGGGTCTCGTGACGAACACTTTTACCCACGCGGACATTCTCAAACTCGAGCATCGCAGCATCAGCACCCATAATGCCGAGCAGATCGCTGATGTAATTTGCACGCTTCATATATACAATGTAGTCCTCCTTGCGGACCGTCACATTTGCGGACAGGTCTACAAAGGATCCAATCAGTTTCTTAAGATCGTTTGCCAACTGCTCGCTTCCAAGCACAAACTCGAGGTGGTAGCCCTTCTTCGGGTCCGATACCGAGCCGCAGCCGAGGAAAACTCCGCGGATGTATGACTTTTTGCAGCACTTGGTGCGGACAATCTGACTGTAGATTCCGTCGGTCAGATAATCGTCGCCCTCTTTGATGAGCATCATTCCGCACTCACGGAGAATCTGCATGCTCTTCTGGTCCGGCGAAATTGTAAGGTAGTAGCGATGACTTTTCTCATGCGCCTTTCCCGGAATCGCAGAGCTGCCGACACCTGAAGTCGCATTGCTGCCGAAGTAAGTCTTGATGAGCTTGTAGTAGTGGCGGGCTATTGCAGGATTTTCGGTGGATGCGATGATGCTGTACTTGCCGGAAAACTCGTCGCCAATGTGCAATTTAAGAGAACCGGCTGCCCGAAGGAAGCCGGCTATTTCCGCTAACATGCAGCATTTTTTGGCAGGCTCGTTGTGAGCCAGTTCATTCTTGACGTCTAGAGAATACGACATCTATCGCCCCTTTGCCATCAGGTCCATATCTCTGTGCGACAGCGACACTCTGTATCCGTCCGCTTCGAAAAGCTCCGCCATTTTGTTCGCCATCGTTACGCTTCTGTGGTGGCCGCCCGTGCAGCCGAAAGCGATGTTGAGGTGGTATTTTCCCTCATTAATATATCCCGGAATCATGTCGAGAAGTTGCCTGTAGGTCGTCATCAGGAACGGCTCTGCAAGCGGCGACTTGAAAACATAATTCTGAATCTTCTTGTTGTTTCCGCTGAGCTTCTTAAGGCTCGGAACGTAGTACGGATTCGGCAGGAAACGCATATCGTAAACCATGTCCGACTCAATCGGCAGACCGTACTTGAATCCGAAGGAGCAGATGTTCACGTGGAAATTATCCTCGTTTACACCGCCGAGAACTCTTATATTGAGCTCCTCGTAAAGCTCCGCAACCTTGATGCCCGTCGTATCGATGACGAGGTCAGCTCTGTCCCTTACGGATTTCAGCAATTCGCGCTCAAGCTCAATGACAGATGCTGTCGCCTTGCCGTTGCCGAGCGGATGAGAACGCCTTGTCTCGTTGTATCTTTTTACCAGGGTCGCAGTCGATGCCTCGATAAAAACTACCCTGCACTCGATGTCAGGATCGGCATTCAGGTCGTCGATGATGTTCTCAAGGTCGGTGAAAAAGCTCATGCTTCTGATGTCCGTACCGAAGCACACGTTGTCAAGCGTTGTGCTGCTGGTCTTGCCCATCTCGATGAAGTTCTTGATCAGAGCCGGCGGCATGTTGTCCACGCAGTAATATCCCTGGTCCTCGAACCAGTCTACTGTTCTCGATCTTCCGCCTCCGGACATTCCTGTTACGATGATTACTTTCACGGTATCCTCCTACTCTACTGGTACCACATTTACTATTCTTTCAAGGTTTAATCCCGCCTCGATTGCACGGAGCACTGTCGGCACATAGGTTCCGACATTTTTCGCCTTGTGGGCGTCACTTCCGACGATGAAGGACACTGCGTATTCTCCGGCTCTTCTGATCTCGTCGACTGTAAGGTGCTTGTGTTTTGCATTGATCTCAAGCAGTGTGCCGGTCTCTTCGCAGGCCCTGCAGATTGCATCGAGGTCGAAAGGTCCCTTGTCGCAGGGATGAGTGAGCACCTTGATTTTGTTGTTCTTAAGCGCCCTCAGAACAAGCTCGGTATTGAACTCACGAAGTCTCTCGAGAGCCGCACCTCTGATGAGCCCCTTGTGCGCCAGAAAATTGCTTATCATTCTGCTCTTTGTAACGCCATAGTGATATCCGGCATTGACAAAATCGTAGAGGGCAAAATCCTCAGGCGGCACGTCGAGTCCGTTCGGCGTGTCCTTGAAATTCGCTTCGACTCCGAGGAACACCTTCACATCAGGATACTTCTCCTGCGCCTCGGCGATTTCCCTGCGGAGAATCGGAACGAACTTTTTGCCGACTCCGTAGATGAAATGTCCCGGACCGTGGTCTGTGATTGCGACCTCCTTGAGACCTTTTTCGTGGGCCGTTTTCACAATCTCCATAACGCTTCCTGTCGCATGTTTGACAGGACCTGTTGTCGAATGGAGCGTGTGGGTGTGGTAGTCCGCAAGCATCCTGTAAGCGAGTTCTATTTCAGTTTGTTTATAATCCAAATTCTCCAAGTTCGTCTCCTATTATTCTTACTTCAGGCTCGAGCACGATTCCCGAATTGTCGTAAACCTTCTGTCTTACCTGTCTCATAAGTTCGAGCACANCCTCATAAGTTCGAGCACATCCGCACAAGTCGCTCCGCCGATGTTGATTACAAAACCGGAGTGTTTTTCCGAAACCTGCGCGCCGCCGACGGTAAAACTCTTGAGTCCTGCATCCTCTATGAGGGCTGCGGCATAGCCGCCGACAGGTCTTTTGAAAGTACTTCCGGCGCTTGGATACTGCACCGGCTGCTTCGAGTTTCTCTTTTTTGTCAGCTCCGAAACTCTCTCTGCGATTGCATCCCTGTCGTCCGGCGTAAGCTCGAGTGTGACTCCCGTAACTATTGCGCCGCTTGCCTGAATCGCGGATGTTCTGTATCCGAAGCCAAGTTCCTCTGCAGCAAGTTCCTTAACTTCGCTTCCGTCCGGCGAAACGACTCTGACACTCTTTACGATGTCCTTCATCTCTCCGCCGTATGCGCCTGCGTTCATGAAAACAGCACCACCGATGCTTCCCGGAATTCCGCTTGCAAACTCAAGTCCTGCAAGACCCTGATCCGTCGCAAAAGCACTGGTTCCCGAGAGCAGCTTTGCCGCCCCGACCGTGACGGTGTTGTCTTTTCGCTCTATCGACTCGAAGTCGCCGGCGAGCTTCAGGATCACGCCGTCGTAGCCCTTGTCGGCAAAAAGCACGTTTGAACCGTTTCCAAGCAGCAGGTACTCCTCCTGCATATCGTGCAGGAGCGCGAGCACACTCTGCAGTTCGTTTTCGTTTGATATCTCGACAAAAGCAGCTGCCGGTCCACCGATTCTGAATGATGTGTGCAGGCTCATCGGCTCATCGAGGTGAACTCTTTCCGCCGGCAAAAGCACCTGCAGCTTGCTGATTATCTCTTTTCTCATTTACTCGTCCTCTGTTGTATCTATCAGGAGGTCCTCGTCGATAGCCTCAGCTACCGTCACCTCCGGATTATCGTTTTTATTTTTGCCCTTGCCAGGCATTCTGAGGGTCTTTTCCTTCTGCGGCTTGTCCATCGAAACCTCCGACGCGTCGATTCCGTACTTGTCGAGGTTGAAATAGTCTACGGTCGCCGTGCTCATGTTCTTGCTGTCAAGGCTCTTGCACGCAAGCTTGCTGACATATGTGTAGATTACGGCGAAAACCGGTACACCCAGCGCCATTCCCAGGAAGCCGAACATTCCGCCTCCTACGAGCACTGATATCAGAACCCAGAAGCTGTCGATACCGATTGCGTCTCCGACGATTTTCGGTCCGATGATGTTTCCGTCAAGCTGCTGGATTATGAGAATGATTATTACAAAGTACAGCGCATGAATCGGGCTTTCGATGAGCAGAATCAGAGTCGACGGAATTGCTCCGATGAAAGGTCCGAAGAACGGAATTACGTTTGTGACTCCGACAACCACGCTGATCATCGGTGTAAACGGCATTCCTACGATTGTCAGAACGATGTATGTCAGCACTCCGATAATCGCACTGTCGATGATTCTTCCCGAAACGAATTTGATGAACGTATCATTTACGATTGTTGTGAATTCGAAAATCTGTGCACTTCTTCTCTCGCTGCAGGTTGCTGCCACAAGCTTGCGTCCGATTGCGAAAAGCTTCTCCTTTGTGTTCAGCAGATATACCATGATCAGCACTCCGATGATTGCATTTACCACTCCTCCGAGGATTGACACAACTCCGTTTGAAAGTGCAGCTGCAAACGTCACCGCTTCATCGCTGAGCAGATACTGCTGAATCCAGTTTATAACCTCAGTTGTTCCGAGATTGGCGAGCTGGTTGAGCCAGCCGACGATTACTGGGAATCTTGAGAAACGCTGTGACGCCCACACCGTGAATGCCGCTACCTTTTCAGGTGCATTTTCCACGATGTTCATCATGCTCTGTATCACCTGCGGCACAATGAAATAGATTAACAGCGAAATCACTCCGATCAGGATTGCAAGGCATGCGATTGTTGCAACTATTCTTGCATTTCGCAGGCTCTTCCTGTTCTGATCAGGGATTGCAAGCTCCTTCTGCCCGAGTGCGATATGTGCGCTTCTTGGCATGATGATGCCTGCCTGCGCTTCTTTTGTGAAGGCTCTGTACAGCTTCTTGACTACCCAGTTGTAAATCGGGCACAGCAGGAATGCGAAAACTATTCCCAGATATACAGGCATCAGCGTCTTGTTGATTGACGCGAAGCCGAGTGACAGCTTTGACTGGCTTATCCAGTTGTTGAACACGATAAGAACCGCACCGCAAATGATGAATGCGACTGCCGTTTTTACATATGAGCTGCTGAATAATTTCTTAAACAAATCTATTCCTCCAAATTCCGCGGTCCGCTTGCCGCGGGGTTTGCCGCGTTGCGGGTTTGTACCAGCCCGGCGCCGCGGGTGATTGCGCATAAATATACATATATATAATACAATAATTTGGGGCGTTTGTGTAGTGCACGTTGCGCATTCCTGGCGGTGTGCGCTGCACGTTTTCCATGTGCGCCGCACTATTGAAAATCTCTATTTGAAGCAGTCTTGCGGCGGGTATATATTAACTGTGTGATAATATGTTTGTTGCGGATTGCCGTAGTCCCTCGCGGGCGCGGCGAGAGCAACTTTTTTTAGCAGAAACTAAACAACTTGGAGGCGGAAAAAATGAGACTAGACGCAAGTGGCAAGCAGTGCCCAATTCCGGTAATTATGGCAAAAAAGGAACTGGACCAGAATGTTCAGGACCTTGAAATTATAGTTGACGGTCAGGTTCAGATCGACAATCTGGCAAGACTCGGCGACACAGTTGGCAGACCTATTTCGAGCGAGCCTTTCGAGGGTCGTTTCCTGGTAAAATTCGCCAACGGCGACACCAAGGGTGTTGAAGGCGACGGCAGCGAGTTCTGTGGCGTTTCAAACGGAAGCTACGCTGTATTTTTCAACAAGGCTTCAGTAGGAAGCGGCGATGACGAGCTCGGACTCAGCCTTGCAAAAATGGCAATTTTCACTCTCTCGGAGAGCGACAAGGTTCCGGCTTACGTTCTTTTCATGAACGGCGGAGTTAAGCTCACAACAGGCATCGAGCCACAGATTGTTGACGATCTTAATACGCTCATCGGCAAGGGCACAAAGGTTCTCGTTTGCGGAACATGCCTGAACTTCTTCGGCATCAAGGACGACCTCAAGGTCGGCACAGTAAGCAACATGTACGACATCCTCG
>JABUTC010000077.1:11813-13210 GCA_021442505.1 Mogibacterium sp.
CTCGCGCCCCGTCTCGGTCAGCGCAAGTCCGCCCTGCCCGTCAATCTCGACGAGCCCGTCGCTTTTCAGAATCTTAATCGCACGACTAACAGAGGGCTTGGAAAAGCCCATTTTCTCAGCCACATCTATCGAGCGCACCACATCGAGTTCGCCCTCGAGCTGCAGTATCGTCTCAAGATACATTTCGCCGGATTCCTGAATTCGCATAAGTCCCTCCTGTCGCCTCAGCGACGCATTGTTTGAATAATTTTATGACGCCGCTACTGCTTCGTCAATGTCACCTTCAGGTCCTCGCCGACCTCAATCAGGTAATTCGTAACCACTTTTCCCTCGAGCAACGGGCCCTCCTCGGTGACCGTCATCGTCGTGCTTCCCGGGATGCGCCCCGCAAAAGTATAAACCTGCCTGTACGGGCTGCCGGTGTCCAGTTCCTTGTCGGGGTCCTTGTTCCTCAGCTCCTCGTAGAACCAGACCACGTACTCCGGGTCCGCAATCTCAATCGAGATTCTCGTGCCGCCCCCGTCAAAACTCTTATGCCTAATCTCCGCGCTCGTCTCTGGCTGAAGCTCATAGTACTTCAGGAAGCAGTACGCCTTACTGCAAAAATCACTTTCGCTCTCCGGGATGCCGACAGCCGTGCTGATGCTGTAGCTGGCGCTCGGGTTCGCAAACCTCACCGTGTAAGTGGTAGTCGCTCCGTCAAGAGCCACAACGCCCGGCTCCTTGTAATCCTTCCAGTCCTGTGGATGATATTTTTGCAGCATCTTCTCGAAATCGCTGATTGCCGACTCCGAAACCACCGTCTGCGTAACTTCTTCCTTCGAATTGCTGTCCTCGCATGTCGTAATCGTCAGGAGATCGCCGCCGACATTTTTCTCGAGCTTCATGCTCTCGTAGCCGCCCAGCGCGTTGCCCGACTTGTAAAATTCGACCGAACTTAAGCCGCTGTAGTCCTCCGGCAGCTTCGCCTCCTTCGGCTTGCAGCCACCAAGAACTCCGCTGATCAGTGCCAACAAAGCCATAATTGCAATTCCCTTCTTTCTCATAACAAAACCTATGCTCCGCATTGCGCTTGTGCTCCGCTTTGTGTCGGTGCTCCGCACGTCGCGCTACTTATTTATAAAATACAGCCCGCCGATGCACATCACCACGCCAAGCGCCTTCGTCGTGGTAAACTGCTCCTTGTACAGAAAGTATCCCACAACAATCAGCGCAATCGCAAGCACCATCGACTTCACCAGATAACCCGTATTGATATTCCAACCGGCCTTGTACATGTAAATGCTGCCGGCCTCGAGCCCGACAATCGCAAGGCCGAGCACGAACGTCGTCCAGTTAATATATTTCCACTCCGCAACAATATCGTGCTTCCCGCTCAACACGTAAAAAAGCACCAT
>JABUTC010000077.1:17706-19999 GCA_021442505.1 Mogibacterium sp.
TATATTATACGAGCGGCATGGAGGATTGACCGAGTGGCTAAGGAGCTCGCCTGGAAAGCGAGTAAGGTGTAACAGCCCCGCGGGTTCGAGTCCCGTGTCCTCCGCCATAGAGAAGAGACCCATTGAGGTCTCTTTTTCATTGGAATTACAAGGATTTGCGCCGTTTGAGGCGTGAATCGTCTACCCAGTGAAAATGACGCAAAAGTGCCCTCCGGGGCACCTGAGGGTCCCTCCGTCCCCAGCAAACTGGGGAGAAATTCCGTACTGGCGGACCCGAAAAACTCGCACATTTGACATCGAGGCAGCTTCGTGCTGTCTCTTTTTATATACGGAATCGCAGAAAATCGCACATTTGTGAATACATCCGTCAGGGATTATTATGTACGAAACATAATTGCAGATGTGCATTAAGGAGGTGCAGATCATGAGAAACAAATTCAAACTGACTCTCAGCTATGACGAGGTTCGCGTGCTGGTCTTTGCACTGAACGAACTGAGAAACGAGCTTATAGCAGAAAACAGATACACAGATGCTGTGGACGATATCCTGGTTAAGCTGATGGATTAACCGGATCGGGCCACACAATACCCTATGCCATAACACGACCGTTACATGCCGCATTCGCTATGAGTGCGGCTCTTTATGTTCTGCCTGTGGCCATGGCACAGCGCGCAGAACAAACGCAACAAGTGCAGCGCTTCAGCGCGTGGCACTTGACTGCGTGGTTAAGGTTACGGTACGGCCGTTAAGGCAGAAAGGTATTAATAATGAAGAAAGAAGACAAGAAGATTGAAATCAATGTAAAGGTAAACACTAACGCTATCGTTGAAGATGACTACGAGGAGCCTGATTACGACGAGCGCTACTACAACGCACTGAACATTTCCATCTCCACATTCTCATTTCTGGCAGCCAACGTGATGTCAACTGAGGATGCCTGCAGAATCGTGGGCAACATGGAGCACATGCTTGTAATCGGAGGCTGCAGCGATGCTTTGGAGGTGCTCAGAACCGTTTTCTGCTCGGCAGGAATGAAGTGCGGTGTGTGCGCCATCGACCACATCCTGAGCGAAGGCGAGGACAATCCGGACATCATCTGCGACTTCGTGGATGAACTCCTGGACAGCGAGGTGCTGGACTGGTTCGTGGTTGAAGGCTATCTGGGCGGCAGATAAGGAGGACGATATGGAGAAATGCAAGACGATTGCCATATGCAATCAGAAAGGCGGCGTGGGCAAAACCACCACTGCTTTGAACCTGGGCGTTGGTCTGGCGAGCAAAGGCTACAAGGTCCTTCTGGTTGATGCGGATCCTCAGGGCGACCTGACCCAGTCTCTCGGCTGGACCGGCGACAAGCTGGATAACACTTTGGCCACCATGATGTTTCAGGTTATGAATGACAGAACTGTTGCAGCTGAAGATGTGCTGCTCCAGCACCCTGAAGGCGTAGACCTGATTCCTTCCAATCTGGATCTCTCGTCGCTGGAGAACTATCTGGTGAACGCCATGAGCCGCGAGAAGGTTCTGGACAACTGCCTGAAGACAGTTAAGGACAGGTATGACTTTGTAATCATAGACTGCATGCCTTCACTTGGAATGATTACTCTCAATGCGCTGACGGCTGCAGACGAGGTTATCATCCCCGTGCAGGCCCAGTATCTTCCGGCCAAAGGCATGACTCAGCTGATGAAGAGCATCAATCTGGTCAGAAGCCACACCAACGAGAATCTGAAGATTGCCGGGATAGTGATGACTCTTGTGGATGCCAGGACCAATCTGGCCAAAGATGTCATCGATACCATTCGCGAGAACTACGGAATGGCGATAAGGATCTATGATGCGCAGATTCCCATCGCGGTCAAAGCAGCTGAAGCCGCCAAGAGCGGCTGCAGCATTTTCGCCTATGACAAGGACAGCAAGCCCGCAAAGGCCTACGAGCATCTGGTAAAGGAGGTGACAAGCGATGCCGAAAGAAACAAACAGAGAGATAAAGCTTCCATCGCTAGATGAGCTGTTTAGCACCCAGGAGGAACGCGACGATGCCAAGCTGAGACGCATCGAGGAGATACCCCTTGATAAGATAGACCCCTTCCCCGACCATCCGTACAAAGTCAGAGATGACGAGGATATGATGAATCTTGTGGAGAGCGTCAAAGCCAACGGCATTATTACTCCTGCTACGCTGAGGAAGAAATGGGATGGCAGATACGAGATTGTATCCGGCCACAGAAGAAAGCGTGCCTGCGAGCTGGCCGGCTTCAAGACGCTGAGGTCTGAGGTGGTTGAGATGAA
>JABUTC010000077.1:22149-23416 GCA_021442505.1 Mogibacterium sp.
CCCAATCGGGGTCTCTTTTTCATTTCAAAGGAAATGAATCACTGAAAGAATTAAATGAAATGAGTGATAGAGTATTTGAGAGATAGGGAGTATAATATATGTGCTAGGCTATGAATTCAGCCTGGCACACAGTACATGGAGGATATGAGACATGAATCTAATAAACGAAAAAGTTACTCATAAGAATAAAACAATAGGATCTGGTGTTATTGTTGAACAAAAGAGAGCCAACGCTAGAACAAATTATGCGTTCAAGTGTAATTATTGTGACGGCAATGCTGATTCAATGAAAATCGGGTTTGCAGGTGTTTGCTCGGATAAGATTATATACAACAACATAATAGTCGAACCTAAGAGTTGGTGCGTGCAGGACACATGTCCTTGCATGCAATACCATTCTGGGGAAATAACAAGAGAGCAGCTAGAATCAGAAGTGTCTGTTTGTTATGAATCTGAGATGCTTACAAAATGGAAGGTTTATGCGGGAATGAACGCAGAGGGAACGGCCAGAAGAATATCTGAATTAAGTCCTGACAAACTATGTGTGCTAACAACAAGAGACCCAAAAGCCGAGTCAGAGGCAGAAAGATATATTTTTGCAGCATTTATTATTGGTGCAGGAGATGAAGGCGATGAATATGAAAGTGGTTGTATTTATGCAAAAACCGATTACACAATATGTTTTAACTCAGAAGAGGCACACAGAATAAAATTCTGGGATTATCATAAAAATGCCAATGCACCGGAGGAAAAAATCTGGCGCATGGGATTATATCGCAAATTTGAAGACGATGAGGCGCTAAAGTTTCTTGATGCAATTGTTTCTGTTAAGAGCGGAACTGTAGACCAAGCCCAGGCAGAGAGACTACGCGATTATTTTATACAACGTAACAACATCGTAACATCATGAAGTAAAAACATATGATATAGAAACGCTTAACTGAGATAATAGTGAAATGAATTGTCGTTACTTAGAAAGAAGGCTCGCAGAATATTCATTGATTTTGATTGTATAAAAGACTATCAGAACGATGTATTTTTGGAATTTGACATTCTAAAAGACATCGCGCCAAACTATAAATGGTCAAGTCAGTCTTCTGGAATTAGCATCCCACCTGAAATTGCACAGCAGCTTGAGAAAAAATGGAAAGCACTTAAATAGAGCTGCTCAAGATATTAAGTGTAAGTGTTATAATTCTCCAACTGAAAATAAGTTTATTTGGACCCCACATGCCTCAGGCACTGACGCCTGGGGCTTTTCTTATAC
>JABUTC010000078.1:0-1165 GCA_021442505.1 Mogibacterium sp.
CCTTGTCGCCGGCCTCGTATGCATCCATCAGTGCCCCATATGCATCACCCGGAAACTTCGAATCGATCGGCAGATAAACGCACTCGTCTCCGTCTCCCGGAAGTTTGATTGCAAACTCTACCCTGTTGCTGCTTCCCTTTATAGTCGCAACATCGGTATCGTACTGCTCCTTGTTCATTATCTGCTCAAGTATAGCAGAAAGCTGCACCTCTCCAAGTATACCTCTTGTCTTGACATTGGATAGAATCTTCTTGAGATCCCCAACGCTCGATGCAACGCTCGTCATCTCTCCTATTCCTCTGGTTACAGCCTCGAGTCTGACCTCCATAGCCTGACGTATAGTATCCAGCTGCGCAGTGTTGTCATTCCTGAGACGACCCATGCTCTCTTCGAGAGCTTTTAGCCTGTAATCCTGATTCTCGCTGATAGCCCTCTGACTATTTGCCATTACTTCGCTGTACGACTTGAAATACGCTTCCATTTTGTCCGAACTCGACTTCGCCCTGCTGAGCGACATAAGAGCAACGACAAAAGTGCAAACAAGCAGTACGGCCAGCACAACAACAGCAATGATTAAATATGTTGTGTTCATTTCTAATCTCCTATTTTAAAGACCTGCGAGTTGCCTGATAACATAGCCTCCGAGCACAAGCCCGCAGGAACCCGGCACGTAACTCATCGTTCCGAGCTCTCCTTCCGGCTTCATCGGCTTCTCTTTTGAAAAAACGACAGGGAGATGTTCTATGCCTTCCTGCTTCAGTCTTTTTCTCATAACCTTCGCAAGCGGGCAGGTCATAGTGTCGGCGAGATCCGCCACCATAAAATCCGTTCCGAATTTTCCTGCGGCTCCCATGGATGACACCACCGGGACTCCGACTCTGAGGCACTCCTTAATCAGAGCGACCTTGGCATCCACGTCATCTATTGCATCAACAACGAAGTCATATCCGCTCAGGTCAAGCTCCGAGCCCGGCTTGTAGAATTCACAGATCGCAGTCACCTCGGCGTCAGGATTTATATCCCTGATTCTCTCCGCTGCTACCTCCGCCTTCTTTCTTCCGACCGTCGAACAGAGTGCGACAAGCTGCCTGTTGATATTGCTCACATCCACATCGTCGGCATCCACCATGGTGATGCTCCCCACTCCCGACCGCACAAGCGCCTC
>JABUTC010000078.1:1202-3410 GCA_021442505.1 Mogibacterium sp.
CCCCTGTGCTTCTTCGCCTATTAGATTTATACTTCGTCTGAATCTTTCCATCTTCTCATCTCGGCGATAACCTTGTAAATATCGTCCGTCCTGTATCCCTTGCTCTCGAGTTTTCTCGCAACCTTGCCGACAAGTTTCTCATCAGCTTCATTCTTGCCCGACCTCTCATACTCCGCCTGTGCTATTTCAAGCGCGTTCTCGTACTCCCGGGCACCGTTCTCATAAAAATAATCCTCGCAGGCATTTGCAATCACCGAAGCCTCAACGCCTTTTTCCATAAGCTCCGCCTCGATTTTTCTCCTGCCCTTCATCCTCGAATATCCGTACTCGAAATATCTCTTTGCATAATCCGCATCATCGAGATATTCATACTCCAGAAGTTTGTTCACAGCCTCGGAAATCTCTTCCTCGCTGTACTCCTTCTTTCGAAGATAATCCCTCGTCTCCTTACAGGTTCTTGCCCTGCGTGACAGGTAATCCGCAGCCGCATCAAACGCACTGCGCTTCTCTTTTTTCTCTAATTTCTCATCCATATTCTAAACTGCCTAAAGTCTGTAGTAATTGACTGTGTCCGGGAAACCCTCGATGCAGGCCGCAGCATACATACCCTCGTGTTCACCGAGAAGCTCAATATCAAAAAGGCTGTACCCTTTTCCCTCAAGCTCAATCTCCTCACCGAGAACCGAAGGAATACTTCCGGTGACCGTCGACCCTATCGCCTTCACAGCCGCCTCTCTTCTTGTCCAGATTGGCCAGAAGTTCTCAGGGTCCTCCGCAATTTTCGCTCTCTCTTCTTCGGCAAAAAATCTCTCCGCTATCCTCGAGGCATTGCACTCTTTTGCGTACTGAATGTCAAGTCCGCATGGACTCCCTGCGAAAAGCACAGCCCACACATCGCCCGTATGCGACACCGAGAACTCGTACCAGTCCGGGATGCTTGGCTTACCGTGCTCCCCTGTAACTATTTTCTCAACAAGCTCTTCTCCGGGCACGCGAACAGCAAGTTCCGCATCTACGCTGAACATGTCTATCGCTCTTGCAAGCAGGGCCCTGCTGCTCTCTTTCTTTCCGTCAAAACCGTCAAAACTGTATATATACATTTTTCTCCGTTAATTCTTTTAATTCTTTGCTGAAGCGTTAAGCACTCTTACCGCCTCTTCTATAACTGACTTATCATCTGCCACAACGTCCGGCTCAACGCCCTTGCCCTGAATCTTCTCGCCGTTAGGTCCGAAGTACTCTCCGCAGGTGTATTTGAATCCGCTTCCGTCGCCGAATGAGTAAACTCTCTGAATCAAGCCCTTTCCGTAGGTCTTTTCGCCGACAATACTGCCGCTCTTATTGCCCTTTACCGCAGATGCTACTATCTCCGAAGCACTCGCCGAATTGCCGTTTACGAGAATCACATAGTCCATCTCAATCCTGTCAGCATCGGACTTGTGAACAGTCTCCTTATCCTTGCCGTCCTTCTCAATTATGATGTTGCATGCAGGAAGGAGTGCATCTGCGAAATCCAGTCCCTCTGATTCCTTGCCGCCCGGATTGTTCCTGAGGTCGATGATGAGCTTGTTGCATCCCTTTTCCTTCAGCTTCTCATAGGCCGCCTCAAAGTCCTTAACGGTGCCCTGGGCAAAGCTTATAACCTTGATAATGCCAACGCTCTCGTCTTTCTTATATACTCCATAGGAAACGGTGTCATCGCTTATCTCGGTCAGCTTAACTTCGGTTTCAATCTTCTTTCCGTCTCTCTCGAGTTCGATTTTGAAACTGTCACCCTTGTCTCCCTCGAGCATTTTCCTCAGCTCCGAAACACTGCTCGCCTTGTTTCCGTTTACGGAAACGACGATATCGCCCGCCTTGATTCCGGCCTTCTCAGCCGAACTGTCACTGATTACCTGGGTTATAATGATGTGCCCATCCTGATCACTGACTTTTATGCCCGTTCCTATGAAGCTGAAGAATCTGCTGCGAAATGCTGAAAACTCATCCTTCGTATAGTACTGCGCATAATCGTCGCCTCTGATATTGCCGATAATATTTCTGGCAATGCTGTCCTTGAAATCCTCGTCCTCTTCGTATGTGAAAAGGGCCTCCTCCGCCAGCAGCTCCTCCATCATATAGAATTTGCCGTACTTAGCCTCCAGCCCCTTGTAAAAATCAAAATTATTTCCGTTAAGCGAGAGTGGTCCCTTGAACACGAAAAGGTAG
>JABUTC010000078.1:4655-8109 GCA_021442505.1 Mogibacterium sp.
CATGATTGCTCTGATTGCCGAATCCGTATGATGATCGGTTACTATAGTTTCAATTCCAAGTGAGTGAGCATACGAAGTCTCTTCCTTCGAAACAGAACCGCAGTCCACTGTAATAAGCAGTTCACATCCCTGCTCGGCAATTGCGTCTATCGAGTCCTTGTGAAGTCCATATCCCTCTTCAAGTCTTGATGGAATGTAGTATGAAACCTTATCAGTCAAGCAGCGAAGAACTTTCACCATAAGAGAAGTAGATGTGATGCCGTCCACATCGTAGTCTCCGTAAACTACGATTTTCCTGCCTTCATCTACCGCTCTAAGCAACAAATCCACACCCTCTCTCATATTAGCGAGAAGGAATGGATCGTATGTCAGCTTAGGCTTAGGCGAGAAGAACTCTTCTCGTTC
Organism: Mogibacterium sp.; assembly: GCA_021442505.1. Classification (GTDB taxonomy): domain Bacteria; phylum Bacillota; class Clostridia; order Peptostreptococcales; family Anaerovoracaceae; genus Crickella. The sequence goes on from JABUTC010000078.1 coordinate 5,061, forward strand.
CGCCTCGCCTATGCCCCTTGATTCAAGAATGCCTATTATAGCTTCGTGCACTCCATGTTCTCCGTTTCGTCTGTCTAATAAGTATTACCTGATTTGTTTTCTAGTAAAGCGACCATGGGTTGATCGATGAACCGTTCATATATACCGTAAAATGCAGGTGCGGTCCCGTCGAGTTTCCGGTACTTCCCATAGTACCGATCTGCTGACCTCTGCTTACGCTCTCTCCGCGGGATACGTAAATTGTATTCATATGTCCATACAGTGACTGCAGTCCGCCACCATGCGAAATAGTTACGCAGTTTCCGTATCCGCCGTACCAGTTTGCTGTTCCTACAACACCGTCTGCAATAGCATAGATAGGTGTTCCTGTCGAGCTGGCGATGTCGAGTCCGTCATGGAATTCTTCTCCGTGGAACGGGCAGATTCTCCATCCGTAGTCATCGGATATCACTCCTCTGGTAGGCCATGTATAACTTCCTGATGCCGGTGGTGTATAAGGAACATTAGGCTGGTTTGCGAGCTCTTCCTGGAGAAGTGCAGCAGCCTCTGCATTCAGTTTCTCCTGCTCAGCCTTTGCCGCATCAGCCTCAGCCCTGTACTGTTCAACGAGCACATCAAGTTCAGCCTTCTGGGCATCGAGCTGGGCCTTCTGCTCATCAAGCTGCTTCTTAAGTGCTTCAAGCTCAGCAAGCTCATCCTCAAGACCCTTCAGTATATCCTGGTCACTCTTAAGAATTTTCTGAACAAGACCTACGTTCATCAGCAGTTCTTCCATGCTGTCCGAGCTCAGGATGACGTCCACGATTCCTATCGTTCCCGTCTTGTACATTACCGAAAGTCTCTGATTAAGAGCCTCTGTCTGAGAATCTATCTCAGCTTCCTTCTTGGTAACCTTCTCCTGAGTTGCCTCGATTTCCTTCTTCTTTTCGTCAATCTGCTCCTGCATGATTACAGCCTTCGCCTCAACGCTGTCGGCCTTTTCCATAGCCTCCTGCGCCTTGTCACCGAACGCCTTAGCCTCTGCTTTTTTCTGAGCTGAAGTAGCTCCGTACGCACCTGCGAATGAGGCAAAAACCATTGAAATGCATAGTGCCAGTATGAAAATATTTCTCTTTCTGTTTTTCTGCATTACTTATCTCCTTTGCCTATTTAACAAGGAACTTTCTTACCGAAATAGAGCTTCCTATAACTCCGATTCCAACTCCGAGAATGATGAACATTGCGAAAATAATTCCGACAATGTCCTGAGGTGCTATCAGAGACACCGAGAGGATTCTCGTAATGTCCGCTCCGATAACATCCATGAGTTTTGCATAAATGAAGTACACAAGTCCCGTCGCAATAGCCGATGCAACGATTCCGATAATCACTCCGCCGATTATGAACGGTGCTCTAACGAATGCATCAGTTGCTCCGAGGTACTTCATGATTGTAATTTCTCTCTCCCTGTTCATTACAGTGAGCTTAATAGTGTTCGCTACGATTACGACTGAGATGATAATCAGGAATACCATTACCACGATGGAACCGATTTCCACGAATCTGCTTATCTTAGCCAGTTTCTTGATGGTCTCCTGATAATATGTGATGTCGTTGACTCCATCTATCTCAACCACAGCCTTTGCCACCTTGTCGGCATACTGTGAATCCTTGACATGTACGCTGTATGAATCAGGAAGCGGGTTTTCCTTCAGACTCTCAAGCAGATAAGCATTGTTGCCCCATCTCTTCTTAAGGGTCTCAAGAGCCTCAGCCTTTGTTGTATAAGTTACTTCCTGAACTCCATCGATAGCCTTAATCTGCTTTCCTGCAGCCTCTGTCTTCTCCGGAGTATTGTCGTTATTCATATACACCTGAATAACGTTGTAATCCTCTTCTATTGAATTTGTAAAATTTTCAAGATTTACAAAAGCCACGAAGAAAAGTCCCAGTATCAGCATCATCGCCATGATAGCGAGAGTTGAGGTGAAGTACATTCCCTTGTTTCTTCCAATCTGCGAGAATGCCTGTTTGATAGCATACCCTATTCTAGAAAACATAAGGATCTACCTCCTCTCCGCTGATGTAGTATGGCTCGTCAACACTGAATCCGTACTGACCTTCCTCATCGCGGACAATATGTCCGTGCTCGATTGCCACAACTCTCTTATGCATCTTGTCTACGATGTCCTTAGCATGAGTTACCATCAGAATGGTAGTTCCTCTGACATTGATCTTTTCGAGAAGCTGCATAATCTCCATAGCAGTAACAGGGTCGAGGTTTCCGGTCGGCTCGTCAGCAATAAGAACACTCGGTCTGTTTGCAAGTGCTCTCGCAATTCCGACCCTCTGCTGCTCACCTGCCGAAAGCTCGTGAGGATATCTGTCTGCCTTATCGGCGATATCTACAAGTTCAAGAACATAAGGTACTCTCTCCTTGATTTCCTTCTTGCTTCTGTGCACAACCTCCATGGCAAAAGCCACGTTCTCGTACACCGTCTTTTTCTCAAGAAGTCTGAAATCCTGGAACACCATTCCTATCTTCTGTCGAAGCTTAGGAATCTCCTTTCTCGAAAGATGAGTAATGTCCTTTCCGGCAACAGTGATGCGTCCTCTGTCCGGTTCAATCTCTTTAAGAATAAGTCTGATAAAAGTCGTCTTTCCGGCGCCGCTAGGTCCAACAAGGAATACGAAATCTCCCTTGTGAATATGCACAGTAGCCTTATTCAGACCGGTATTTCCGTTATAATTTTTTGTTACATTTTCGAATACTATCATAGAGCCCTCCTATGCGTAATCATACATAGTAATTATATACCAGAGCCCCTTCAGAATAAAGGAAATCGGGCCGATTTTCACAAAACAAACACTATATAGTGTATATTTTCCAACATTTTCTCGAATTTTATCGAATATATAGGATTGCTCTTGGCTTGTTCTTGGATCGTTGTCAACTTTTTCTCTGAAATCCCTAAAACAGCCGCTATTCTTGAACTTTTTCTCTGAAATCCTCCCTGTGAAAAATTTCGGGGAATTTTTCTCTGAAATTTTTGTATAGCGCTAATCCAGA
>JABUTC010000079.1:0-1418 GCA_021442505.1 Mogibacterium sp.
GTATCCGAGGGACAGAGACAGCTGATAACTATCGCAAGAGCAATTCTTGCCGACAAGGAACTTCTGATTCTTGACGAGGCTACTTCTTCTGTAGATACGAGAACTGAAGAGCGTATCCAGGAGGCTATGGATAACCTCACCAAGGGCAGAACAAGCTTCATCATTGCGCACAGGCTTTCAACTATCAGGAACGCCGATCTGATTCTGGTAATGGATCACGGCGACATTGTAGAGCAGGGAACACACGAAGAACTGCTCGAAAAGGGAGGCTTCTACGCAGAACTCTACAACTCACAGTTCGAGGAGGTTTCGTAGGGTTCCGAGAAGGAAAAGCTTATGAAAGATTTCTATTTAGACAATTATGCAATATGGACTGAGTCGGAACTGATCGATGCTAAGACCAGGGAAGAACTCGAGTCAATTGCCGATAATGACGATGAACTTCGAGACAGATTCACCCATCCTATGACTTTCGGAACATCCGGAATGAGAGCCCTCATGAGAGCAGGTTACAATGGTATGAATGTGTATACCGTAAGATGTGCTTCTCAGGGACTTGCCGAGACGATTCTGAAGAGCGGAAAAGAAGCCGATGGAATCGTCATCGCACATGACTCGAGGCATAACAGCAGCGACTTCGCTCGAGATGCCGCTGTGGTTTTCGCAGCAAACGGCATTAAGGTTTACTACTTTGAGGACCTGAGACCGACGCCGCAACTTTCGTTCGCAGTCAGAGAACTCGGATGTATAGCCGGAGTAAACATTACGGCAAGCCACAATCCAAAGGAGTACAACGGATATAAGGTTTACTGGTCGGATGGTGCGCAGGTAGGCGTGGCTAAGGCTGATGAGATTTCCGATGAGATTATAGCGGCAGATATTTTCGACTCGCCTAAGCTTTGCGATTTCGACGAGGCGGTTTCGGACGGAAGAATCGTAATGCTTGATAACGAGCTGGACGAGAAGTATATCGACTGTGTTCTGGCGGAGTCAGTAGCGGGCGATTATGTTGAGAAGGTCGCTGACGATTTCAAGGTCGTTTACGCTGCGTTTCACGGAGCAGGGGCAAAATTTGTTCCTGAAGTGCTGAAGCGACTCGGCATAAAGAAGGTGTTCCCGGTTGCAGAGCAGATGATACCGGATGGAGATTTTCCGACGGTTATCTCACCGAACCCGGAGAATCCGCAGAGCTACGACATTGCCATCAGATATGCAGAATCAACGAAGTCCGATATGATTATCGGTACAGATCCGGACAGCGACAGATGCGGAGTTGCGGTAAGAACTTCAGATGGCTTCAGACTGCTGAGCGGCAATCAGGCGGGACTTCTGCTTCTTGACTATGTACTGCAGAGGCTTAGCGAGGAAGGAAAACTTCCTTCGAACGGAGTTGCAATAAGGAGCCTTGTTTCGACAAA
>JABUTC010000079.1:1672-4919 GCA_021442505.1 Mogibacterium sp.
GGGGCACTTTACGACAGGTACGGATACAGCTGTGAGAAGAGCGCGAAAATGGCGGTCGCAGAGCTCAGAGTTTCCGAGATCATGGCTGCGATAATGAACGACCTGAGAAAGGACCTTCCGGGCGAGCTCGGATATAAGGTTCTCGGGGTAAAAGATTATCTTGGCGGTCTTGACGGCTTCGACAGTTCTGATATGCTGAATTTCAGCCTGGATAACAACTGCACGATGATAATCAGACCATCCGGAACCGAACCTATCATAAAGGTATATGCCAAGGCGATAGGAAGTACGGCGAAAGAGGCTGAAGATAAAGCGGCATTTACGCTTGCAGAGACTATGGAGCTTCTGGAAGCTAGAGCAGATAAAGTAAGACAAAGTATTTAAACAGGAGGGACTATATGAGTAATGAAAGAAGAACCGGTACCGTTTCGAGAGGCATCAGATGCCCGATTTTCAGAGAGGGAGATGACCTTGCGAGCGTGATTGTTGAGACCGTGATTGGCGCTGCAGAGGCTGAAGGCTTTGCGATTAACGACAGGGATGTTATTTCGATTACAGAGTCGGTAGTTGCAAGAGCTCAGGGAAACTACGCAAGCATCGATGCTGTTGCAGAAGATGTCAGAAACAAACTCGGTGGAGAGACTATCGGAGTTATTTTCCCAATCCTTTCCAGAAACCGTTTTGCTATCTGCCTGAGAGGAATTGCAAAGGGAGCAAAGAAGGTTGTTCTTATGCTCAGCTATCCAAGTGATGAAGTGGGAAATGCACTTCTCACTATGGACCAGATTGACAATTCAGGAGTTAACCCATACAGCGACGTGCTGACACTCGGAAAGTACAGAGCGCTTTTCGGCGAAAACAAGCATCAGTTCACAGGCGTAGACTATGTTGAGTACTACAAGAGCCTGATAGAGGAGATGGGCGCAGAGGCAGAGATTATTTTTGCAAACCACGCAGAAAGCATTCTTGAGTACACAGACAAGGTGCTCACATGCGATATTCATACTCGCGCAAGAACAAAGAGAATTCTGAAATCGAAGGGCGCAACAGTATGCGGAATGGACGAGATCCTGAACGCTCCTGTAAACGGCAGCGGCTGCAATGAGAAGTACGGCCTGCTCGGTTCGAACAAGGCAACCGAGGACACAATTAAGCTCTTCCCAAGAGAGTGCACAGACCTCGTTTACGATATTCAGGCAAAGATGCTCGAGAAGACCGGCAAAAAGGTCGAGGTTATGGTCTACGGTGACGGCGCTTTCAAGGATCCTGTAGGAAAGATATGGGAACTTGCAGACCCGGTTGTTTCACCGGCATACACTTCAGGCCTTGAGGGAACTCCTAATGAGCTTAAGTTGAAGTACCTTGCAGACAATGACTTTGCATCGCTTTCCGGAGATGAGCTCAAGGAGGCTATCGCAAAGAGAATCAAGGAGAAGGATGCAGACCTGTTTGGAACAATGGAGTCAGAGGGAACAACTCCTCGTCGACTCACAGACCTTATCGGTTCGCTTTGCGACCTGACTTCAGGCTCCGGAGATAAGGGAACTCCGGTTGTTCTCGTACAGGGTTACTTCGATAACTACACTACAGACTAATACAGATTCAGGGATTAATGGGACAGAACAGAGCAAAATTAGAACTTGTGCTAACTTGTATGGTGTTCGGAACAATCGGCACCTTCACAAGATACATAGAATTACCATCGAGCGTCCTCTGCTTCAGCAGGGCGGCGCTCGCTGTTGTGACTATTCTGGTCTATTTTGCCATCACGGGCAAAAAGCCGGACATACCGGCTATTAAGAAGAATCTTCCTAAACTGATTCTTCTGGGTGCTCTTATGAGTTTCAACTGGGTTTGCCAGTTCGAAGCTTTTGCCAGAACCACAATTGCAATATCGACAGTGTGCTACTACACTCAGCCGATATTCCTGATAATAGGAGCCGCAATAGTTTTCAAAGAGAAGCTTTCTGCGAAAAAGGTAATCTGCATATTTGCGGCATTCTTCGGCATGATGCTCGTCTCCGGAATTATCGGAGGCGGAGGTGTTGGAAAAGCAAACCTAAGCGGAGTGCTTTTCGCCGTATCGGGAGCAATCACATATGCCATAATCGTTCTGATTAACAAGAGCCTTAAGGATATTTCGACTTTTGATACGACTATGGCGCAGCTCGGCTTTGCCGCAATTGTAATCACACCGTATATCCTGCTTACAGAGGACATTTCAGCGATTCATCTGAGCACAACGGGTCTCATATGCACGCTGATTATGGGTATAGTGCATACCGGAATCGCATATGTAATTTACTTCAGATCGGTAAGTATACTCGATGCGCAGAATGTCGGAATTATCAGTTATATCGATCCTGTTGAGGCGGTTCTGCTGTCGGCGCTGTTTCTGAGAGAGCCTATAACGATCAATGTGATTGTGGGCGCGGTTATGATTCTTGGAGCGACGGCAGTGTCTGAGCTAACCGGGAATCGCCGTTAGAATCGCCGATGGAATCGCCATTATAATTGCCCACAGCATTGTTGACTGCGCTCCCTCGCTGTGAACAATTCTAACGACGATATTTATAGCGACGATATGACGATATAATGATGTAATTAATATTAAAATATAATTAAAACAAAATGTGGTAGAATGGACGGGGAAATAATTAATCCGGAGGATGTAAATGGATATAGATAGACTATTGAAGATAATGGGAGTGATGATAGGCTTCGTCGGTGTCATCTTCTTTATGAGCGGCAAGTTTATTCTTGCTGCGATTATGCTTTTCTTCGTTTTTGCAGTTTTCTTTACTGCCGGAAAAGGTACATTTAACGAGAAAAACCTTTACAAAAAGAAATTGAAGAGAAAAGGAAAGACTCTTGATGATGTGTATGATTTCTTCAAGGATACAGAGACCATGCTCGGATTCTGCTGGAGAGGTCAGCACAACGGAAACGACGCAGTCATTTTCGGACCTTCGACATTTAAGGATATTGTCGCAATCGAAGTGAATGGCGATGAGTTTCTTTTAACGAACTCCAATGTTGTCGAAACGCTTACCGCAGGCCAGGAGGACCAGTGGAGACTCGAGCAGGTGGTGGACACTACTGATTTCAAGGTAACTCCAAAGTGGTTTTCCACATTCGGTGCGCTCAAGGTGTCGACAGCTGTTCTTCTCAACGATTTTGTAAAGGAACTCGAGGATTTAACTGAGGGAATCAAATCACATGCTCCGTCTTCGATGAATATCTACAA
>JABUTC010000079.1:4930-10582 GCA_021442505.1 Mogibacterium sp.
ACATGATACGGGTGAAAACATTCTTTACGATGAGAACGACAACTTCATCCTTTCGTCGAAGATTTCGCAGGCCCCGATGAAGATTCGCCTTCTCGATGAAGATGGTGAGGAGCTTGCAGAGCTTCACAGCCGCAAGGAGAATTACAACTACAAGGATCCGATGTCACAGACGTTTGATGTGTATTCGGACGGTGAGCTCTTCTGCTCAATCAAGCAGCTTAAGGGAAACAAGCATGATACGTTCAAGATAAGCTCGGTAAACGGTGATTTCTATGCAACGTCCTTCATGGCTGTTATCAAGGCAAACGTGTCTTCCAACTATATAATCGAGAAGGACGGAGAGAGAAAGGCAATCGTATTCGGTTCAGTAAAAATCAATTTTGAGGATGCCGGCGGATGGATACAGCCATGCGGAATATGCAGTATGGACGACGACTATCTTGTTCTGTACACGCTGTTCGAACTCTTCCTCATCAATGCGAGCCATTGGCTTAAGTAGGGAAACTGTTGTATAATTGTGTATCGCTATAAGGAGGATACAGGATGAAGAGAATACTTGTGCCTATAGACGAAAGTACGAGAAGCGTAGTGGCGCTCGGTGAGGTAAAGAAACTTTTCAGCCCGGAGGAGTGCGAAGTTGTGCTTCTTATGGTTGACGAGGGACTCGACTATACCGCGAGCAGAACTAAGAACGAAGATGCGGTAAGCGAGCTCGAGCAGAAGCTTTCCATGCTTGAGGAGGAACTCGAAGGCTATCACGTAATCAAGGTTGCAGAGATTGGCAAGGCAGGAAACAGAATAGTTAAGTGCGCAAGAGATTATGGTGCAGACCTGATTGTTATGACGAAGTCGTCAAAGAACGATATGAGGTATACTCTTGGCAGAACTGCCGAGTATGTTGCAACAAATGCTGATTGCAACGTCATGATTGCAACAGAGAAAAAGGTTACCGAGAGAGAATTCAGAGGACTTGTTTACAAGACTGCAGAGGCTCTTGTTAATCTTAGAGGACAGCTCAGTCTCAAGCAGAGCGAGTGTCTCATTCCGAGTGTTTCGTCGGACTGCATCTATCACATAGAGGTAAAAAGAGGAAAGATCAGATTCTCTCACAAGTCATACAATCCGGATACCAGAGACTGGGATCGCCCGCCTGTTCTCGGAGACAGGGAGCATGTTGATATTCTGGCAGGCCAGACCGTTGATATTCGCGTCAGAGCAAACAGCGTAGACGGCAAGGCTGACAGAATCAGGATTACTAACAGAAATATGAAGACGGAGGCTGTATTCAGCTATAAAATTACTGCCGACAAGAGTGTGGAGTAATTGACAATCCTATCTTCAATTGATATTCTTTAAAGGCAAATAAACAGGAGGTCAGTGCAATGACAAGAATTAAGACAATTTCAACAAGAAACCTTGCAAACTCAGCAAAGACAGGTGGATGCGGTGAGTGCCAGACATCATGCCAGTCCGCAAGCAAGACTTCTTGCAGCGTAGCTAATCAGCATTGCGAGCAGAGCAAGGAGAAATAGCTATCTGGGGCGCTGCTCGAGCGAGCAGCGCTTTTTTATTGAATTTGAAGAGGGAAAAATGATTCATCAGTATAAGTTAAACGGATACAACATTGTAATGGATGCAAACAGCGGCGCGGTTCACAGCGTCGATGACCTTGCATATGACATAATTGAAATGTACGAGTCTTCAGGCGGCGAGGAAATCATCTCTGCTATGCTGGAAAAGTATGCTTCCGAGGGAATTACAAAGGCAGATATAGATGAGACACTTGCAGACGTTGAAGAACTTAAGAAGCAGGGTCTGCTTTTCTCGGTAGATCCTTTTGAGGAAGTGGCAGGAGAGTTCAAAAAGAAACAGTCGGTGCTTAAAGCCATCTGTCTGCATGTTGCTCACGGCTGCAATATGGACTGCGAGTACTGTTTTGCAGGCAAGGGTGAGTACCAGGGCAAAAGCGGCATTATGTCGCTTGAGGTTGGAAAGGCTGCCCTTGATTATCTGGTTGCAAACTCCGGAGCGCGCCGCCATCTTGAGGTGGACTTTTTCGGAGGAGAACCTCTGCTTAACTGGGATGTATGCAAGGAACTTGTGGCATACGGCAGAGAGCTGGAGAAGAAGCACAATAAGATTTTCAATTTCACTCTGACGACCAACGGTGTTCTCATCGATGATGATGTGATTGATTTTTCGAACCGTGAGATGGGAAATGTTGTTCTCAGCATGGACGGCAGAAAGTCGACACATGACAGAATGCGCAAACAGAAGACGGGCGAGGGAACCTATGAGAAAATCATGGACAACTTCAAGCGACTCGTGGATGCAAGAGGCACCAAAGAGTACTACATGAGAGGAACCTATACCGCATATAATAAGGATTTTGCCGATGACATCATTCATATGGCAGACCTCGGATTTAAAGAGACAAGTATGGAGCCTGTAGTCAGCGATCCGAGCGTTCCTTATGCACTTCATATGGAGGATGTGCCACAGCTTTGCGGGCAGTATGAGAAACTGGCACTGGAGATGTACGACAGGATGAAAAAGGGTGAGGGATTCCATTTCTACCACTACAATGTCGACCTTACCGGCGGACCTTGCATATACAAGAGAGTATCGGGCTGCGGTGTAGGCACAGAATATCTCGCTGTTACTCCGACAGGCGACCTGTATCCATGCCATCAGTTCGTTGGAGATGATGATATGCTCGTCGGAAACATTTATGACGGCATCACAAACGATGCCGTGCTTGACATCTTCCGCAAGGGCAACAATATGTACACCAGGAACAACTGTAAGGATTGCTGGGCGAAAATGTACTGCTCCGGCGGTTGTGCGGCAAACAATCTGCACACTAACGGGGATATAGACAAGGTCTATGAGTTTGGCTGCGAGCTTCACAAGAAGCGCATCGAGTGCGCAATAATGCTCAAGGTTGCCGAAGAAGAGATGAAAGATGCATAGTTGTGGTATAATTAATAATTAATCTGGGAAAATGGGAGATAATTATGCAAAAGGTTATTCTTGCATCAAGAAATAAGGGGAAAATCCGTGAGATAGGCGAGATTCTGCAGAAGTGCGGAATGGAGGTTATTTCGCGTGATGATGCCGGCATTCCGACCTTCGAGGTTGAGGAAACCGGAGAGACCTTTGAAGAAAATTCGTATATAAAGGCAAAGGCGATTATGGATATCGCCAACGTGCCGACTATTGCTGATGACAGCGGCATTATGNGACTATTGCTGACGACAGCGGAATTATGGTTGATGCGCTTGATGGCGGCCCCGGCGTTTATTCGGCAAGATATGCCGGAGAGAATTGCACATACGAGGATAACAACATCAAACTGCTCGAGGCACTGAAGGATGTTCCGGATGAGAAGAGAGGCGCGCACTTTGTGTCAGTGATTACCATGCTTTTCCCGGACGGTCGAAAGATTGTCGCAAGAGGAGAGGTGTACGGAACTATAATTCATGAGACCAGGGGAGAGATGGGATTCGGATATGACCCGCTCTTCATACCTGACGGATACGATATTACTTTCGGAGAAATGGACCCGGAAGAGAAGAACAGAATAAGCCACAGAGCTAATTCGTTGAAGAAACTTGAAGAACTCCTTTCGGCAGAAAAATAGTTTGGTAGAGGGACAGTTTGGAAGAGAAAAAGACCGTAGTCGAGAATACAGAAGCTAAGCAGGAAACTGCTGAGGAGAAGAAGTTCGGGCTGACCAGAGAAAGATGCGTCAAGATGTTTTTCCATGTTCTCAGGCAGCTTGACGATCCTTACTATGGCGGAATCGGCGCACAGATTGCCTACTTCTTCTTTATGGCGAGCATACCAACCCTGATTGTACTTTCACAGGTACTGGGTGTTTTTGATGTTTCGCTCGATATTATTCTGGGATGGATGCAGAAAAACGTTGGCGGAAACCTCAGCGGCTTTGTGGAGTCTCTTTTCACCCAATCCAAGTCGGTAGGTGTTACAAATGCACTGCTTATTATTCTGGCTATCTGGGCGGCATCGGGTCTCGAATTTTCGCTGTCACGACTGATGACTCATATTCTGACAGACGGAAGATATCGCTTTACTTTTGTTGCTGAAAGATTGAAGTCACTGATTCTTGTTTTTATTTACATTGCCGGCGTTGGTATTATTCTTGTTACTTATGTTTACGGTGAGATTCTCATCAACAAGCTGCTTGGCAACACGTTCCTGGCCAATGTTCTCCTGTGGTCAAGAGGACCGCTTCTTCTTGTAGTACTTTTTGTAGTAATACTCGAAACATATGTGCTGCTGCCGAGNGCGGCCGAGAGTCAGGGTGCCGTATAAGGCGGTAAGACCCGGCGCGGTTCTCGCTACGGCAGCTATGTTCGTAGTAACCAAGTTCTACTCGATATATGTAGGACGCACGACTTCGTATGATATTCTTTACGGCTCGTTTGCAAACATCGTGGCATTGCTTCTCTGGTTCTACCTGATTTCCTGGATTCTCTGTCTGGGAATGATGTTTAACAAGTCGTGGGATATTTACATGGCCAGAGGAAGATTATCTCCTAAGCGACTTAAGGAGATCATCATGAGCCAGAAGGGAATCAACGAGAAGAATCTGTCAAAATACTACTCGTCGAACCCGAGCCGTTTCAACAGACTGAACGATACGATTGCCAATCAGCTCAGTCGCAAGTATGTAAAAGGCTATGCCGAGGCAAGAGATGCAAATAAAGATGTTTATGACAACGCACCTGACAGAGAGAAGGACAGTTAAATGAGAAAAAATCTTTTATTTATAATAAATCCGAAATCGGGAACAATGCAGGCGGCAAAGATGATGAGCGACATCATACAGACTTTTTCAAACAGTGGCTGGCTGCCAAGCGTTCTTATGACTACGGCAAGGGGAGATGCAAGACAGTTTGCAATCGACTACCACGACAAGACGGATCTCATCGTAGTTTCCGGTGGAGACGGAACACTGAACGAGGTTATAGACGGTCTTGTAAGCTGTGGAGGAAACTGTAATATCGGATATATTCCTTCGGGAAGCACAAACGACTTCGCAACAAGTATGGGTCTTCCAAAGGGTGTTGTAGCTGCGGCGGAAAGAGCGGTTACCGGAAGCCCTCGCACACTTGATCTGGGAAGCTTCAACGGAAGACTTTTTACCTACATTGCGTCGTTTGGTGCGTTTACCGCAACTTCGTACAGTGTGCCTCAGAACCTCAAAAACCTTCTCGGTCATACTGCATACATCCTGCAGGGTGCGAAGGACATCGTGAATATCAAGCCTATTCATATAAAACTCGTTGCTGACGAGGGTACTCCGAATGAAAGAGTTTGCGAAGGGGACTATATTTTCGGAGCTGTTTGCAATTCGACTTCAGTTGCCGGAATTCTAAGTCTCGACAGATTTGATATCGATATGAATGACGGACTTATGGAGGTGCTTCTCGTTAAGGCGCCGAAGAGCATTGCGGCACTTAACGACATTGTCATCCATATGATGAACGGAACGCTTGAGTCCGATGAAATCGAATTCTTCAGTGCACGCGATGTTATGGTATGGCCTGAGGCGGGTGTTAACTGGTCGCTTGACGGCGAGTACGAGGAGGGCGCTGAAGAAATTGAAATCCACACAATCAGAAG
>JABUTC010000079.1:10681-15207 GCA_021442505.1 Mogibacterium sp.
TTTGACCCGTACGAGGACGGCTCGGTTCCGGGCCTTACCAATGTCAGGGAAGAGGCGAATATGGTAATCTGCTCGCACGAGCATTTTGACCACAATGCCAGAGGAAATGTGCAAATTGTCGATGGCGGAGAGTGTCCGTTTGAGATAATGCAGATTGAGACATATCACGACGGCGAAAAGGGCGCCTCGAGAGGCAGCAACACCATCACGGTGGTAGATGACGGCGAGAGCAAGCTTGCTCACTTCGGAGACCTAGGCTGTGATATCGGCGAGGATATGGACGCAGACGATATAGAGCTTCTCAAGAATCTGGATGTGATACTGGTTCCGGTTGGAGGAACATACACAATCAATCCAAAGGAAGCAGCAGAACTGATTGAGATGCTGGAGCCGAGAATTGCGATTCCTATGCATTACAGAAGCAATATATTTGGTTTCGGATTTGATAATATCGCAGAGGAAAACGAGTTCTATGACGAGGCTGAGGCTGTAGCAAAGCTTCACGACAGCGTGCTCGACAGTGAGGCTAAGCCTTTTGTAAGGGTGAATGCGCTGAGACCGAGAAATATGAAACCTGTTAAATAGATTAAACAGATAAAGAAAAGACTGCCGAAGCAGTCTTTTTTATTATTTGATCTGTGATTTGAAATCCGCCAGTCTGCGATTGTATGCGTCCATCTCATAAGGCATCTCCGGTATTTCTGTTACCTCCGGACAGAGCGCTTTCAGGATTTCTGCGGTAAACAGCGGATTCAGCGGAAGTACAGGTCCGATAAGATATGTTGCGAAGAACATATTCTTTGAGAAGCCTTCATCTTTACTTTGAGGGTTAAGACCGCAACCGAACTTCATCGACAGGAAACTGTCCGGAGCGCTTGCGCCTTCGAGCAGATAAGTGTGGCTAAGCTGATTCTTGAAGCCTACAATCTCGATACCGTTCCACTCGCCAAGATCCAGGTCATTGAATCTGAGCCTTGTGAAGCGCTTCGCATATGTCGGAATGATTGAGAGGGCAGGGAACTTTTCGCCGCTCTCTTCTTCGATATACTCGCCGAGAAGTTCGAATGCATTTCCCGTCATCAGTGTGACAGCATCTGAATTCATGCGCTCAATAAGTGCGTCCCTGTAAGCCTGTAATGCTTCGGCCTCGAGCTTCTGATAACTCTCGGTGCTTGGTCCGATGTAGAGAAAATCTATGTCGCCCTTTACAAAAGCAGGCTCGTCTTTGAGATTGGTACTGATTATTTCATAAGGCACACCCATCAGGTCGAGCTTGGCTGTCAGGTATGCGATATTGCCTGTGTCACCGTAAAGGTGGTTGAGTTCCGGGTAGAGGACTTCGATTCTTATTGTTTTCATGCCTTCACCTCCGACTCCAGAACTTTTCTAACTTCGCCCGCAACATCAATTGCGTAAAGCTCGTAGTAAATAACTATGGTATCGCCTGCGTCAGTCACGCTTAGAATGTCTTTGCAAAGGTCTTCGTACTCAGGGTAGAGCAGAAGTTTTTCCTGAGGCACGTCTGCAAGAAGAANTAGAGCAGAAGCTTTTCCTGAGGAACGTCTGCAAGAAGCAGTCTGAGCGCCAGGTCCTCACAGCGTCTTCCGCCGAGGATTACGCGCTTTACATCGTCTCTGAGCAGTGCCTCGAAATCAGTATCGTAAAGCCAGGAGATATCCTCGTGGCCGTGCTTCATATCCTTTGAGTCGGTGATCAGAAGAACCACATCCTTGTCGCCGGGCACTCGATTCAGGTAGGCAATGCTCTGTGATGATGAAATAGGGTTCTGGTTCTTGCAGAGCATCGAAATAACTCTGTGTGAATCTGTGCTGCTGTCTTCAAATCTGGTTTTGCTCGCCGAGAAATTGTCAACGCCCTCAGAAATCTCTTCAGCATCCATACCCATAAGACGGCATATTGCGGCTGCTGCGGTTACGTTGAAAACCTGGAAGAGATTGCTTCCCGAGAAGGTCATTTTCACAGGCTTCTGTCCATCCTCTGTGAAAGAGAATGTGCCGCGCGAGTAGTCGACATCCTTTGCGATGTAGCGTGCCTCAGGCATCCTGAAGCCGCATGAACATACCGGCTCGCCCATATGATGGTAGTGGTAAAAATTGAAATTCAGTACGCTGTGACAACGCGGACAGATCTGCTGGTCGCATGCCGTGTTGCTTCTCTCGTCAGTCGACTCCGATGTTCTGTCAACGGCGAAAAACACCTGCTCGTTGCGACCCTCTCCGAGAAGACCGGAGATTGCGTCGTTGCTGTTCAGAAGCAGAGTGGTTTCTTTTGGAAGATAGTCATCAACTTTGTGGAAGATGTACTCGGCGTGACCGTTTCTCTTAATCGAATCCCTGAAGAGATTTGTGCAGAGAAGGTAGTCAGGAGTAATCTTCGAGAAGATGGATGAAGACGACCTCTCATCGACTTCCAGAACAGCGATGTCCGCCTTGACCTTTCCGCCCAGAGTTGAATTCCTTGCAAGAGTTGTTGCAAGTCCGGCTGCCATGTTTGAACCTTCGGAATTATTGGCAACCACATAACCGTGTGAGCGGAGCAGGTAGGTAATGAGGTTTGAGGTTCCGGTCTTGCCGTTGGTACCCGTAACGCAGATTACCTTTTCAGGCAATTTAAAGCACCTAAGTGCATCGGGGCAGAGTGCCACCATGATTGCGCCAGGTGCGTTAGTGCCTCTGCCGGCAAACGTCCGAAGAAGAAAGCCGGCAGCTTTTCCTATTATTAATGCAAAAGTAAAACGAATTTTTCCCATCTTTCTTTATTATCCGAGAACTCTTGACTTGATTACACAGCCGCAGCTGAATACCTTGTCGCAGTCAGCCTTAACCTGTGCGATGAAGTAGCCGTGCTCGCCGTTTCTAACCTTAGCTCCTGCAAAATCAACGAGGCAGTCGCCGTAGAACTCTCTAACCTTAGCCTCAACATCCTCGATGGCTTTCTCGCACTTGAATACGATGCAGTGCTTCTTTGTTCCTTCCTTGCACTCGAGTGTTACTCTTGGGAAGTTAACCGAGTTAACAATGTTTCCGCAACCGATGTAGTCCATGAGCTCGTCAACAGCCATTACTGCACAGTTCTCCTCAGCCTCTTCTGTCGATGCGCCAAGGTGTGGTGTAGCAACGATGCCCTTCTTGCCGATGTACTCAGGCTCGAGAAGGTCTGTCATATACTTTCTCATCTTGCCGGACTCGAGAGCCTCGATAACGTCGTCAACAACGATGAGGTCAGGTCTTGCATAGTTCATGAAGATAACTCCGTCCTTCATCTTTGCGATAAGGTCCTTGTTAACCATTCCCTTTGTTGAAGGAAGTGAAGGAACGTGGATTGTGATGAAGTCACATACAGGAACCATCTCCTCAACTGAATCGTAGAGCTTAACATCTGCAGTCAGGCATGGATGCGGCTTGAATGCCTCGTATCCGACTACCGACATGCCGAGAGCCTCAGCAGCATTGGCGATTTTTGCCCCGATAGCGCCAAGACCGATAACACCTACAGTCTTGCCCATAATCTCGGAACCTGCGAAAGCCTTCTTGCCTTTCTCAACCTCAGCGGCAACATCACCCTCGAGTGACTGTCCCCAAGCGATTCCCTCGTACATGTTTCTTGCGCCCATAATCATTCCTGCGATTGCGAGCTCCTTAACTGCGTTTGAGTTTGCGCCCGGTGCGTTGAAAACTACGATTCCCTGATCTGCGCACTTGTCGAGAGGAATGTTGTTAACGCCTGCGCCGGCTCTTCCGATTGCAAGCAGGTTATCCGAGAAGTCCATATCGTGCATCTTGAAGCTTCTTACAACGATTCCGTTAGCTTTATCAATATCCTCGGTAAGCTCGAACTTGTCTGTAAGTCTTGAAAGACCAACCTGTGAAATGTTGTTGAGTGTACCGATGTAGTACTTGTCCATATTTGTATCCTCCTTGAGTTTGCGACTGAAATTTTTGTCCCTTCGAGTATATCATTTCACACGGTCTGATTCAATAAGACAGGTGACTCAAAACAACTTGCGTTATTTACAAAAACCCGTCAATTATCTATAATTTAACTAAGCAGGAAAGACAGGGGAGAAAATGCGAATTAAAGAGTCGGGAAAGTCTTTAATAAGATTGATAACGGTTGCAGTAATGGCTGTACTTTTAGTATTGCCTTGTGCGACCGCTTTTAATTTGGATACCGCTTATGCGGCCGCCTCTGACAAGAAGGCGGCAAAGAAATCCGAGGCACAGCAGCAGCTCGCACCGCCGGAGATTAAGGCGGGGTCGGCAATTGTTTTCGCCGCATCGACAAGCGAGGATGTGTACTCGTATCGTGCTGAGAGAAAACTTCAGCCGGGCGCCCTGACAAAGCTCATGACTGCGATGATTGTCATCGACAATATGCACAGCAGCAAGGAGTATGACATGAAGGTCGATGTGACTGCGGATGCAGCGGCAAAAGACCCGAATCTGCCTGCGGCCGGGGAGCAGATTAAGATTGAGAAGCTCCTTGAGCACATGATTGTAAATAAC
>JABUTC010000079.1:15842-17344 GCA_021442505.1 Mogibacterium sp.
TGGTAATCAAGAAGGATGTCAACAAGGGCTGGCCTCTTTCACATTTCTATATTTCGAATCTTGCGACAGTTGTAATTGCGGTTATAGTGATTCTGATTCTGCTCCTGGCTTTCAGAATTATTAATGTTCGTCGCAGAAGGGCGAAACGCAAGGCGCAGAAGAGGAAGGAAATGATTCGTCGGGAGGCGCTTCGCCAGCTGGCGGAAGAGGAGGACCGCATAAGGAGGGGCTGGACGTATACCAGCGATTTTGAGAAGAGAAAAACGCTTAAGTAAGGGAACCGAAGTATGTTTAACATTGAGGAGGAACTGAAAAAGCTTCCCGGCTGCCCGGGTGTTTACATGCATAAGGACAGACTCGGCGAAATAATATATGTGGGAAAAGCCGTGAGTCTCAGGAACAGAGTGCGCCAGTACTTCAGACTGAATTCACAGGCTGACCCAAAGGTGAGAGCTATGGTTTCGAATATCGCAGAGTTTGAGTACATAACCTGCGCAAGCGAAATGGAGGCTCTCATTTTGGAGTGCAATCTCATCAAGAAGCACATGCCGAAGTACAACATTCTGCTCAAGGATGACAAGACCTATCCGTACATCGAACTGACTCTCTCGGAAAAATTCCCTAGAGTTGTGCGTACGCGTCGGGTTGAGCGAAACGGGAATCGCTATTTCGGACCTTATTCGGACAGCACTGCGGTTCGGACGATTCTTTCCATGATTGATGAGATGTATGCGTTTAAAAAATGCAGGACTCAGAAGTTCAGAGAGGGCACTCGGCCGTGCCTGAATTATCATATAGGGAAGTGCAAGGGGGTCTGCACGGGCGAGTGCGACCGCGAAGCGTATCTTGCGGAAATCGCCGAGGTTGCGGACATCCTGAGTGGGCGAGACGAGGCGATTGTCAAAAGACTTGAGGCGAAGATGCTCGAAGAGTCCGACAATCTTAATTTCGAGGAGGCTGCCAGATACCGCGATTACATTATTTCGCTGAAACAACTTGGCGAGACCCAGAGGGCCACTATGGTTCGAGGCGGGGATGTTGATATTCTGGTTCCGATTGTGACCGCCTCGAACAAGATTGTCGTTCAGTACAAGGTTCGTGACGGCAAGCTGATTGGACGTGAAATCGTATACCTGCGAGATGACGGTATGGCGGATGCGGATGAGCGGGCAGCTCTGGTTGCTGCATTTATCAAGCAGTACTATTCGATGAGCACGCAGCTTCCGCGCGAGATTCTGCTTGACAGGCATCTCGAGGATGAGGCTTTGCTGATGGAATTCCTCGACGGAATCAATGCTTCAAATGCTGAGGCGAAAAGCGATGTTCTCCACAAGACCAGGCTTCTGGTTCCGGCAAGGGGAGACAAGCGCGCACTTCTCAAGATGGCTTTGGCAGATTCAGTCGAACTGGCCAAGTCGCTGGATGAGAAGGCTGAACATGAGCGAGACAGAAAGAGAGCACTGAGGGACTGCATTTCGAAACTGATTATCCGTTGCAGCGAA
>JABUTC010000079.1:17349-18822 GCA_021442505.1 Mogibacterium sp.
GTACAGAGCCTTGTATTATAGATGACGGGGAAGAGCGCGAGTACAGGGTCGAGGCCTACGACATTTCGAATATGAACGGCCTCGACAACGTAGCGGCGCTGGTGGTTTATGAAGGTCGAAAAGCCGTCCGAAACGACTACCGCAAGTTCAAGGTAAAAAATGCGGTGGGAGGTGACGACTGCGCGAGCCTCCAGGAGGTTGTGTATCGCAGGCTGAAGAGGCTGCGCGCGGGCGACAAGGGCTTTGAGACCTACCCTGACATTATGTTCATAGACGGCGGACTTGCACAGGTTCACGCAGTTCAGACCGTCGTAGACGCTTTTCGCATGCCGATACCTGTCGTGGGTCTTGCAAAAGACGACTCGCACAGAACCCGCGCTGTGGTATTCAGCGACGGAAGCGAGATAGATCTCAAATCGGACAAAATGCTCTTCAGCTATGCCGGCACAATACAGGAGGAAGTGCACCGCTTTGCGATAACATTTATGCACGGGACCAAGGGCAAAAAACTCACGCACTCAGTCCTCGAGGATATTTCCGGGGTTGGTCCAAAGAGGCGTGCCGCACTCCTGTCTCACTTCGGAAGCATAGATTCGCTCAAGGAAGCGAGCTATGAAGAATTAATGCAGCTTGACGGCATGAATGCCAGGGTTGCAGAAAATGTGGTGGCATTATTTAAGGGAAGATAAGAGTAAGCGCTTGAAAATTGTGGGGCTTCATGTTATATTAACAAGGCATTTATATGTATATTAGAAAAGGAGAAACCTTATGTCAGACGAGATTAAGAACGTAGGAATTGAAGAGGAAGAGGAAATTATTACTCTTGAATTTGATGATGATACAGCAGTAGATTGCTATATGCTGGGTGTTTTCGAAGCAAACGGCAAGGAGTACGTTGCACTCGAGCCGCTTGATAATACAGACGACGTATACATTTACGGATACAAGGAAATCGGCAAGGACGAGTTTGAACTCATCGATATTACTGACGATGCTGAGTTCGATGCAGCAGAAGCTGAGTTCAATGCTATTATGGCAGAGAATGCTGAGGACGAAGTTGAGGAAGAGAAATAATAATTCTCTTTAAGTATTAGACAAACACAATTGAATGTTGTATAATGTTGAGCGTGCCTGTATGACACGTTCAATATGCGGATGTGGCGGAATTGGCAGACGCGCACGGTTCAGGTCCGTGTGAGTAACATCGTGAAGGTTCGAGTCCTTTCATCCGCACCAGTAAAAAAGAACTTCGGAATTATCCGAAGTTCTTTTCTTTTTTTTACAACTAGCCCTCTATGACTTTGATCAGATTGTCTCCTTCGTAGTAAAGGCTCATATTTATTTCGTTCTCGCCGTTTATCAGCCGCGGCAAAAAGATTCTGTCGCCTTCCCAAAGCGGCAGCTCCATAATCTTCTCGAAAGGAATCCAGGCGAGAATACCTTCGTCGCATTCGGGAAGAGTCTCTGTGTCTG
>JABUTC010000007.1:0-4820 GCA_021442505.1 Mogibacterium sp.
TCCTTGAAGTATCCTGTCGACTCCCAGACCTTCTTGTCCGGGCAGAAATAACTCCATGATGTCTTGCCCGGTGATTTTATCGCGTATCCGAAGTCAAAGATTCCTTCCTGGAGTCCAAGCCTTATGAACTGAGCATCCTTGCCAAGTGCTTCGGCCAGCTCTGTTATTGGTACATTCCTCCCCGTAAAAGCCGGGGTTTCAAGATAAACCTTACGTTCTTCCATTGGTTTTACCTCCTTACGTTATTCAGTTGTTAGTACTGATTGAAAATATCCTCCTTTTGTCATCTATAGATTTCTAGTGATCACTGCATAGCCAATTATAAACATATGTTCGTCTTTGTCAAGAACTTTTTGACAACTTTACTTGACAAATTGAAAATAATTCTTTAATATCTACTCAAGGAGGTGACAATATGATAGATACAAACCTAGCAGTTTTACTTGCTGAAAGGGGACTGTCAATATCTGATTTGTCCAGCGCAATAGGTGTTTCAAGACAAACACTAACTACATTCACGGATGACACAGCCGGCGGTATTAGGTTTGATACCGTAAACAAGATTTGTCATTATTTAAAAATCACACCGGCGGAACTGTTCAACTATCTGCCCTACGATTATTCCTTTAACTCAGGCGAATACTACAATGCATTCGATCCTGAAAGCCGCTTAGGCTCGAATCGACCTGACGGCTACTCTACATATGAGGATGAATACTTTGAAGAGTATTTCGACGAGGACTATACCAAGGTTGTAGTCAGCACCAATATCAGAATTGAGTCGGCGCTGACACATGCCGAACATAATCTTATTGCTTCAGCTAATATTTTGATTGAAGACTTCCATCCTACTACCAGGATGAGTGGTGAAATTGTTCTTGGAGAACTTCCTGACATTGATTGGGAGAAACCTCTGGACGATCAGGAACGAGCTGAGCAAAAGGCCGCGATGAAACTGTTCCGTGAAATGTATGACGCGTTTTCTGTACGCCAGAAAACATACTTTATGAAGAAGCTCTCTCGATGCTTATGTGAAATCATTGCACAGCATCACAGCGAAGTAGAGGGCAGTGATATCACAGCGAGAACATTCAAGAGCGACTTCATAATTAAGAATCTATAATTATGAAAGGGGCGTGAGGCCTATATGAAATTACCTAACGGTTACGGAAGTGTGTACAAGCTTTCCGGCAACCGCAGAAAACCATATGTAGTCAAGAAGACATTAAGATATGAGCTTGATGAAGATAAGTCAAAAGCAAAACGCAAGGACATCATCATCGGCTATGCTGAAACAAAGAAGGATGGACTGCAGATGCTTGCAGCATATAATTCCAAACCTTATGACCTGGAGGGATCCAAACTGACTTTCTCCGAAGTTTACGAGTTGTGGTCGGAATCACACTTCCCTCAGGTTTCAGAGTCGAGTGTCACAAGTTACAGATCAGCCTATAAGGTATGCGAACCTCTGTACAACAGACGTATTTCAGAACTGAAGCTTGTCGACTTGCAGTCTATCATAGATGGTTGTGATAAGAATTATCCTACACTCAAGAAAATCAAGACTCTGTTTCAGCTGATGTACAAGTACGCTATGAAATATGACTACGTCGCCAAAGACTACTCCAAGTATGTTGATGTTCAGCAGTACAAGGACCGGAATCCTAACAAGTATGACAGGGATAAGCTCACCACTGAAGAAATCAGTAAGCTGTGGGACTGTGCCGACAACAAGTATTGTCAGATAGCACTCATGATGATTTACAGCGGTGTAAGAATAGGCGAACTCCTTGCCCTGAAGAAAGAGAATGTGCATCTTGAAGAGCAGTATATAGACATAGTTAAGAGTAAGACGGTTAACGGCATAAGGAAGGTTCCGATTGCTGACAAGGTTCTGCCGTTCTATAAGGAATGGTATGAGCTTAGTGACAGCGAGTATCTGCTGGTTAATGAGAAGGGTAAGCCTTTCGGCTATGACAAGTTCTACAAGAACCGTTATATGCCGGTAATGAAAACCTTGGGTATCAATAAGACACCTCATTGCTGCAGACACACTACCTCATCCATGCTAACACTCGCAGATGTCAATCCTACAATTATCAAGAAGATTGTCGGTCACTCCGGTGTAATGTCATTGACTGAGCAGGTGTACACACACTTCAACATCCAGGAGCTGCTGGATGCCATCAATAAGATTTAATTACTATTTTATGAATAACAAAAGAGATGCAATCCGCTTAGGATTACATCTCTCCGTTGTCCAAGTTTGTCAGATACCTATTTGTTAGTAACCTGTTAGTAACGTGTTAGTAACAGTGGTCCAAGCCACACTATATGTATCTTTCCATACCTCCAGAAACCCATGTATTTCAAGGTTTCTGTAGTTCCCAGAAATCGATAGACTATCTCTTTGAGAACTGTGAAGCTCTTCTGGCCTTCTTCAGACCCGGCTTCTTTCTTTCCTTCATTCTTGAATCTCTTGTGAGGAATCCTGCAGCCTTGAGTACCGGTCTGTATGCTTCCTCATCAACTTCGCAGAGTGCTCTTGAGATTCCGTGTCTCAGGGCTCCGGACTGACCTGTGAATCCACCGCCGTTAACAGTTGCGATTACATCGTACTGTCCAGCTGTGCCGGTAACCTCGAACGGTCTCTTAACCTCGTTTTTAACGAGCTCCTTGCCGCCGAAATACTCATCGAGATCTCTCTTGTTGATTACGATTCTTCCTGTTCCAGGGAGTAATCTGACTCTTGCAACTGAAGACTTTCTTCTTCCTGTTGCCTGATACATTGTATTTGCCATTGTCTATTCCTCCCTTTCTAGAATGTCCACTCTTCAGGCTTCTGTGCTGCATGTGGATGTTCAGGTCCAGCATACACCTTCAGCTTCTTGTACATCTGTCTTCCGAGTCTGCCCTTAGGCATCATACCCTTAACAGCGTGACGGATAATCTCTTCCGGCTTCTTAGCGCGCATCTCTCCGAGAGTTGTCTCTCTGAGTCCGCCCGGATAACCGGTGTGTCTAACGTAGATCTTATCTGTCTCCTTCTTGCCTGTTACGTGAACCTTCTCCGCATTGACGATGATTACATAGTCACCACAGTCAATGTAAGGTGTGTAAATAGGCTTCTTCTTTCCTCTCAGGATTGAAGCTGTCTCTGCAGCAACCTTTCCGAGAGTCTTTCCTTCTGCGTCGATCACATACCACTTGTGCTCGATCTCTGCAGGCTTAGCAATGTAAGACTTCATTCTTTTTTCCTTTCTACCTACTTAGAACCTGAGGTTCGTTTTCGGTCTGTCTACTCAGAACCATGTTCACTTTCGACATACTAAATAACTAGTGTCGGAGCTGACGGATTAACCTGCTCCATTTTTGCAGCGATGAAAGCGCCCCTTGCGAAGTTCTTTCAAAACGCATGCTCAAGAATTATATTCTCCAAAGCCCATATAGTCAAGTGTTTTGACGGATTTATTCGGTTAGTCTCTAAGCTCCGCCGAGCGCTTATTCTCAATCTGCTCAAGTTTCTCTTTCATCTTCTCGGTCGTGCTCTCTATCTTTCGAGTCAGCACATTTGCGACAGTCTCGACAAAATCATTCAGACACACGAATTCAAAAACAGCAAATCCAAGTGCAAAAATCTATAGTTTTTGCACTTGGATTTTGTTTTTTGGCAAACCAAGTGCAATTTTGCACCCGGTCTCCGGACAATCTTTATCGAATTACTTAATGGAATACAAGTCCTTGAAGTGAATTTCTGTGCCTCCAACCACGAGAATCCTTCTGTGTGCATCTATGTCCCGCACACTTCCCTTCACGGTCTTGTAATGCCCATGCGAATAATATGTGACCTCAACCACATCTCCCACATAAAGACTCGACAGTCTCTCGTTAATAGCCTCTGCCGCATCTTCCAAAATCTCTATTCTTGCTCTGCTCGAATGCTCAAGTTCCTTAGCGGCAAGCGCCTCCTCGAGACCGCTTATCGCCGCAAACGGAGCAAACTGCTTGGCCCGCTCGGAGACGGGCATCTTCCCTCTACTCTTCATTGTGATTTTATTATATATCCCTAAATTCCCGGCGAAGTTATTTTCGTGCACAGCGCGAAAGCTAGCGGGCTCGGAGCGGAGCGTACTTAAGGTACGTGAGCACCGAAGCATCGCGCGGCTGACAAAGCTGTGTGCGAAAATAACGAGCCGCTATTTTCGGTGGCCGCCTATTTGTTCGTTGCGCTGTCTGGCAGTCGCTTCTTCCTGTAAATCCAGCGCCTTAAACACTGCGTTCTTGCCAAACTTCCCCTTTATCTCATTCATCGTCTTCTGCACGGTTTCTTCCTTCTTGTTGTCCTCATCAACATCAAAAAGCGACATCTGTCTCTCCCTTGTCACAGGCACAACATTCATGCAGTTGACGTACATCCTTCTTATAGGGATGCTCGGATTGACAACCCTCTCATATGCACGCACTACCGCCGGAACGATTGTGTTCGCTACGTTCGTCGGCACGGTCAGCGGCACACTGCTTTTCGCATAAGGCAGATTGTACGAGTTGGAATAACCTACCATTATTGTAAGAGAGCTTGCATTCAGCCCCTTTGCCGTCATCTGCAGGCACAGAGCCTCCGCCATTTCCTTGATGACTACCTTCGCCTCGTCAAAAGTATAGTCGCGCATAAGAACCTGTCCGCTGCTGAGTGAGTTACTCTTCGGCTTGTAAGCCTTGATATCTGCGATTGTGGTCGGTTCCTTGCCCCACGCGTGATCTATAAGGAGTTCGGCATCTATTCCAAACATTTTGTACATAAGATCCTCATCGGCACGAGCG
>JABUTC010000007.1:6895-16066 GCA_021442505.1 Mogibacterium sp.
CTTCGCAGCAGGTCATCACGTGTCTTCCGAAGGCGAAACGTCCGTCCGGCAGGTCCTTGTTGATTGCCACACGGCCCTTCATCTTAATCGTCTTGCCTTCGTAGTTATCCTCGTTCTCGTTGATGTCACGATACCACTCGGCGTACCACTCGTCCTCAATCTCAATCCTGTTCTTGCTCATATCGTATGGCAGAGGATCCTCGATTGTGTCAGGCTCCATGTCGTACGGGCCGTACTCGTAAATGATGAGCGAGCGGCGGTTGGCAATGCGGACCTCCTTGTGGAACGGCATTTTGTCCGCCTCCTTGTCGAAGCGGTTAAAAACAACCATCTCGGCCGTCGCCAGTTTGTCGAAGCAGAGCTGCCTCATGTTCTTGTTGTAGACCATGAAGGTCGTTGCGTCGATGAGGCACATCTCCTGCGCGATGAACCAGTTATGCGGCATGCCCTCGTAAAGCGACTCCATAGCCCACATTCCGTTGTACTCGATAAGCACGCGGTCGTACAGACAACCCACGGAAAGCTTTCTGATAATACCTTCCTTGAGTTCCTCTTCCGACTTCACATACTTAATCGTCACAGTCTGTCCGACAAATTTCTCAGGCTCGTACGAAAGTTCACCCTCCTCGCAGACGATAAGCAGAGTCTTTCCATCATCGCCGAACTCCGGATTCTGAAGCGTATCCTGAATGAACTCCGTCTTGCCCGCACCGAAAAATCCCGTGAATATAAAGACCGGTTTCTGGTTGATCATTTGCTGTCTTTTCCTCCTACAGGGCGAAAAGCTTCGCAAGCTTTTCTTTCTTGAGGTTTGTGCCGATTACGCAGATTGTGCCTGTCGCCTCGGCTTCACCTTTTCTCACTTCTCCCTCGCCCGGCACGTAGTCGAACTCAAGCCATCCGCCGTTCCTGTTCTCTACGATACCCTTTGCTCTGAGAACCTCTCCGCACTCCTCGAGACAGTCCATAATCTCCTCGAGTTCTTCTTCGCTGTACTTGTTTGCGGTATGCACTCCCATCTCCTCGAAGATTTCGTCAGCGTGGTGATGGTCGTGGTCGTGTCCGCAGCCACAGCTGCAGCCGTGTTCGTGGTCATGGTCGTGGTCATGGTCATGATGATGCTCATGCTCGTGGTGATGATGTCCGCACTCGCACTCTTCATCATGGTCGTGGTGATGATGCTCGTGGTCGTGGTGATGGTGACCACAATCGCACTCTTCATCATGGTCATGGTGGTGATGATCGTGCTCATGATGATGCTCGTGCTCGTGGTGCTCGTGCTTAGCCTCCTCGCGAAGGTGCTCAAGCTCGGCACTCATAGTCTTCTCGTCCTCCATAACCTTGAGGATTTTTGCACCGTCAAGCTCGGTCCAGTCGCTTGTAACGATAGGAGCGTCAGCATTGTGCTCTCTGACAAGAGCGATAGCTGCAGCGAGCTTTTTCTCCGAAAGTCCTGCCTGGTGGCTGAGAACGATTGAGCTTGCATACTCAATCTGATTGCTGTAGAACTCACCGAAGCTTTCCATCATTGGCTTGCATCTCTTGGCGTCAACAACTGTTGTGAAGCTGTTCAGCTTGATGTTGTCATCGCCAATGCCCTCAACAGCGGCGATAACATCTGACAGTTTGCCCACTCCTGATGGCTCAATGATGATTCTCTCAGGGCTGTACTGCTCGATTACGTCCCTTAGTGCGCTCTTGAAATCTCCAACGAGTGTGCAGCAGATGCAGCCTGCATTCATCTCGTTAATCTGGATTCCTGTGTTCTTGAGAAAACCGCTGTCTACGCCGATCTCGCCGAACTCGTTCTCGATGAGCACAAGCTTCTCGCCGCCGTAAGCTTCAGCGATGAGTTTCTTGATGAGTGTCGTCTTGCCGGCACCGAGGAATCCTGAAAAAATATCAACTTTTATCATATAAAGCACTTCCTTTCTGTATTGCTTTGTTAATTTCAACTTAAATATTATACCACACACGCGACTGTATATTTCACTTAATTCGTTTCTGTGTTATATTTGCAAGTGATGGCTCAGCTTTTATGTGAGCATTTAGAAAGGAACGAAAAATGAGCAAGCGAACCGCAGAACTTTTACTTATATTGTCGATAGTCCTTCGTGGATCGTCGCTTCTTTTTAGTAAAATCGCACTTCGCACGATGGGCCCGAACCTGCTCATCGGACTGCGAATGCTGCTCGCCTTTATTATTGTAGGTTTTATTTTTCGCAAGGAGCTGGCGAAAACCACTCGCGAGGAGGTCAAGTACGCCCTGCTGATGAGCATTTTTCTCTTCACCAGCATGTTCCTCGAGAACGTAGGGCTTCAGACGACTGCTTCATCCAACACTTCTTTTATCGAGAACGGAGTCGTAATCGGTATCCCTCTTGCGGCATGCCTGATTTATCGCACATTGCCGAGCAAGGAAACTGTTGTCAGTGTAGTATTCGCCACAATCGGAATGCTCTTTCTGTCACTTAAGGGCACTCACATCAGTTTTACCTCAGGCGAGATTTGTATAATAGCATGCTCTCTTCTGTATATATGCTTTGTTCTTGTAACCGACGTTGCTTCAAAGAAGTGCAACGCGAAAGTGCTGGGTACACTGATGCTGCTGTTTGTAGGAATCTTCGGCATAGTTGCCGCATTTTTCACCGAAGGCATCAGACTTCCGCAAAGCGCCGCAGAGTACGGAGCCCTCTTCGGACTCGCAATTTTCTGCAGTGCCCTCGGTCTGACGCTTCAGCCGATTGCCCAGGAGCACGTTGAGGTCAGCCGTGCAGGTCTGATGAATGCCGTTTACCCGGTAACTGCAGCGGTGCTCGGAGTAATTTTCCTGCATGAGCACATAAGCTGGAGCGCACTCGTTGGCTGCCTGCTGGTAATGCTCGCAATCGCATATCCTTACATCTCGAAGAAATATTTCGGATCAAAGGACGTCTCGAATAAATAGTTTTGCAAACAAACAAGGAACTGCCATATGTGCAGTTCCTTTTCTTAGCAGGATTTTATGCCTGTTAAAATCTATTTCTTCACGCCGTACGCGGCGGCGATATAGTCTCTGAAATTTTTCTGAACTTCAGTCAGCTTCTTTTTCTTGGAATATACCAGATATACGTTGAAAGGTACTGGCGGGTCGACAGGAATTCCAACAATTCCCCTGTCTTCCAGAATGCACGCTATATCCTCTGTTGCAAATGTTATTCCATCTCCTTCTGCAACCATATCCATCATTAGGTGCACGTTAAACGAATTCATAAAAGGCACAAGTTTGAGCTCTGCATCTCTTTCGAAGTACACCCTTTTCATTACTTCATGAAGATATGTTCCGCTTTTACCCGTCAGCAAAGGTAACTGAGAAAGCTCCTTTGCGCCCAGTTTCTCTTTACTTGCCAGTGGATGTTTTTTACTGATCATTACGACCTGCTGCGTCTCATTGAGCAGGATGTATTCATTTTCGCTCTGGCAATCTTCCGGTCTGAGTTTGAGAAAAGCGAAATCTATATTGTCGTTCTTCAGCGATTGGTTTGCATCGTCCACGTCTATGATTTCGCTGCAAAAAATAACATTTGGGTTCTCTCTTTGGAAAGCCCTGATAATCTTTGCTTTTCCCATATACTGAAAGAACGGATATATGCCCAGATTTATAAATGCCTGCTCTTCGTTTGATTCGGGTTTCAGGTCTTTCTCAATCTTTGACACTAAGTCGAGAATTTTTCCCGCATAATCGCAGAAAATCACACCATCAGGTGTAATCCTGACGGTGTGATGATCTCTCTTAAATAACGCAACTCCAAGCTCTGCCTCCAGAGCATTAATCTGCTGCGATATATTAGACTGTGAAACATAAAGCGTCTGGGCCGCCTTAGAGAAACTCTTATGTTTAGCAACTTCCAAAACATATTGCAGTTGTCTTAATTCCATATTCTCCTCCCGATAGACCCTGTGCCTATATCTCTACATGCCTATAAATTTTTATAACTTATATCGTATTTATTACGAAATTACAAGTCCGCCGCCTCCGAGGAGCTGTGCGAAGTATCCAGCGAAAATTACAGATGTAATTGTTACTGTTACGAATCCGCCAACTACCATTGAAGGGAACATCTTGCTCATGAGGTAACCTCTCTCGTCAGCATCCTGTGTGAGTGAGTTGCAGGTAGCCTCTGTGATGATAGCATCGCAAGGGAATCCATACAGAGCTGTCAGACCGTTAGCAAATGCGAGGTAGAAGCTCATCTTGAATATCTTTGAGATTACGAATGCAGCGATACCCATACCGATTACTCCGAGGATAATCATGATCAGCATTGGTCCGATGAGCTTAGCAAGCATCGAAGGTGTGCAGTCTCTCAGTCCTGAGAATACTGACAGCATAGCTGCGAACATGAAGATTGTGTATGAGTTAGCTCTTGACAGTGATGATGTATCGAGGAATCCGATTCTTGTGAGGATTACCGAGATAATCAGACACCATACAATTGTAGGGATGAATGTCAGAACCTGTCCTACAAGTGATGACAGCCATACTGAGAATGCTACCTTAACAATGATGAATACAGGTGTGTTGAACTTTTCAGGCCATCTGATAAGCTTCTTCAGGTCGCTGTCGTCGCCGATTGTTGAAAGACCAACGGTCTTCATCTTTGCGATTTCTGCATCTGAAAGTGTCAGCTTAACCTCGTCCCACTCCTTGATCAGTCTCTTACCTTCTGCATGGAGGCAAAGAGCTGTGATAGGATATCCTGCGAGACCCTGTACTGAGTACATTGCGATAGCGAATACTGCAGCCTCCTTGAGTCCTGCTGCCTCAGCAGCGCTCTGCATTGTAAGAGCTGCTACGATACCTCCTGTGAGAGGTGGAAGACCTGCGATAACGAGAGTCTTGTCCATAAAGAGTGGGCAGATGAACCAAGCGAGAGCAACCATTCCTGCAAGACCGCAAAGACAAACTACTACTGTCTTCCACTGATCGATGAGCTGCTTCAGGCTGATAACAGTACCGATGTGTGTGATGAACATCAGTACTCCGATTGTTCCTGCGAATGCCGAAAGACCTGAGTCTTCTGGAACTGTCGAAGGAACGATTGTCCAGTAACCGATGAGGAACAGAATCGCTGTTACGAGAACGGATGGAATCCAAGCCTTACTGAGGTCGGAAATCCATTCACCGATAACATAGAAAATTCCTACAATCATTACTGCTAGAAATGCGTTGTAAAGTACCATACATTACTCCTTTCCTAACAAATAAACCTTATATGCCTAACATTCTTTGCGTTTATTTCGCAAGGAATGAAAGTGCCGCTGTTGACATGGCCGAAATTCCGTAAGGAACCGAAGCCTCGTTAAATGTGCAGTTTGCACTGTGAAGTGTTGCTACAGGCATGCCGTCCTCGTGTCCTGCAGAGAGGAACATCAGAACTGATGGCTTTCCTGTCTTTGTTGCGTAGAAGCTGTAGTCCTCACTGAATCCCATAGGTGTCTTCATCATAACTACGTTCTCTGCACCGTATGCCTCTATGAAAGTATCAATCAGACCGTCGTCATTGATGCATGCATCATATCCATCCATAACAACGTCCTTGATTGTGCATCCCGAGAGTTTCTCAACTCCTCTGCAGATATCAGCAATCTTCTCTCTTGCAACCGCTCTCGCCTCAGGTGTGTAGCATCTTACCGATCCGTACATCTTGCAGTTATCTGCAATGATGTTGCTCTTTGTTCCACCCTGCATTACGTTTGTTGTAAAGATGCATGTATCAAGCGGGTCGATATTTCTTGCCTGAACCTGCTGGAAAAGTACGTTCAGCTGGCATCCTGCAAGAATTGCATCCTTAGCCTTGTGCGGTGCTGATCCATGTCCGCCCATTCCGATGATTTCGATCTCAAACTCATCAGCGGATGTTGTAACAGGACCTCTCTTGAGCAGAATCTTTCCTACCTCGTCCTCTGTTGGTGATACATGCATTCCGAAGAAAGCGTCCACATCATCGAGAACACCGGTTTCAAGGATTGGTCTTGAGCCACCCGGCTGAACTTCTTCACTTGGCTGGAAAATGAGCTTAACCGTTCCTGCGAACTCGTCTTTCATGCTGCAGAGAACCTTGGCGTTTCCGAGCATCATGGCTACGTGGAGGTCATGTCCGCAAGCGTGCATTACACCCTCTACCTGGCTGCTAAAAGGAAGTCCGGTATTCTCGAGTACAGGGAGTGCGTCCATATCACATCTGAGTGCGACAGTTTTTCCGGAACCCTTTGTTCCCTTAATTACTCCGATAACGGCTGTACCAACCGGACAGATAATCTCATCAACTCCGTACTCTTTCAGCTTGGCCTGAACGAGTTCTGAAGTCTTGAATTCCTTGAATCCCTGCTCAGGATTCTTATGAATTTCTCTTCTGATTGCTATGATCTCATCAAAGATTGAGTTAGCAATTTCAAATGTTTTATTCATAATGAATACCCCTTCTTTTATTTAAAGTTACATTTCGTTATGTTTCTGTGTACTAATTCTAACAGTGTGTAATTGCCGTGTGAAATTCGTGGTTCTAATGTTTGTTATAAGTGTGACTGATAACAATTCCTGCTATAAATTTGCATATAAAAAGCCCCGGCCGTTTTCCGTAGGCCGAGGCGATATATCTTTATTTACTTTTTGCAGGATATTTTATTTTATTTCTTTTCTTCCTTCCTCTGCAGCGAGATGAAGATTCCTATGAAGCACACTCCGCTGAAAACTATAAAGCTCGTATGCATAACTCTTACGATGGTCTCAAGCGGCGCATCGTTCAGCGACATGCTTCCCATAATGACTCCCGTTATAATCGTAAGAATTGCCATGCCGGTGGTCTGGCCCGCAGTTCTCATCGTAGAGGAAATTGAAGATGCCGAAGATCTGTCTGCATCATCAACGGCACTCATAATCGCATTGGTATTTGGCGACGAGAAAATTGCGAAGCCAAGGCCCATTACTGCGAGCATTGCGTAAATTATCCATATCGGAGTGTCGACCGAAATCGTACATGCCACCAGAAGTCCCGCTGCACAAAGTCCCATTCCAAACGACGAAAGCTTGTATGGCGAGTGTTTGTCCGAGAGCTTTCCTGCAGACGGAGACAGCACTGCCTGCACAAGCGGCATAAGAAGCATTACCAGTCCCGCACTCTGCGATGTCATGCCTTTGACGAGCTGCAGATATATCGACATATAATATGTAACCGCAAAAGTCGATGCGTAGTTCATAAACGCCGCAAGGTTCGAAAAAGTGAAACCTTTGTTGGCGAAAAGCGAAATCTTGAGCACCGGATTCTCCGCCTTAAGTTCGTAGCGAACGAAATATGCCCCTATTGCCAGACCAAGTACGATAAGCGCCAGATAGACTTTGCCGTTCGTAATATTCGAAAGTCCGTAAAGGAAGCTGACAAGGCTCGCCATGTACAGAACGGCTGCAACATAGTCGTATCTGCCTCCCTTTTCAACAGGCTCATCATTCGAAACCCTGGCGATGGAAGCCGCAAGCGGAATTACCGAGAAAATACCCGTCGCAAGCATAATCGACTGCCAGCCGAAGACTCCGTTCATAAAGCCTCCGACAACAGGGCCCGTCGAAAGTCCCGTGTACGTCGCCGCAACCGAGAGGCCGAGAACTTTTCCCCGCTCCTCAGGCGGATACACGCTGATGAGAATCGCATTGCTCGTTGCAAAAATCATCGAGCCTCCGACACCCTGCATAAATCTGCACGCGAGAAATATCGCAAAGTTCGGTGCCAGCACAGTCGCAAGTGCCGACGCTGCGAAAATCGCCGTTCCGGCTCTCATTACGCGCACCCTTCCGGTCATATCCGCGAGGCGGCCGAACGGAATCGAGAATGCGACACACGCGAGCGAATAGGTGGTAACCACCCAGCCTATCAACTGGGCGCTTACTCCGAAGTCTGCCTCGATACTTGGTATCGACAGATTTAATGAGCTCGCGTTAAACGTGGTCATAAACGCTGTTGTTATGACCACGAATAATACACTATTCTGTTCTGCTGTGTGCTTTTTTGTCACTTTTTCTCGAACTTTCTCGAATTTTCTAGAACTCGAATCTCGGGTTCTCCGCATCAACGATGCCTGTTACTACCTCAACGTCTCCGAAGTACTGAGCAAGCAGAGTTTTGAACTCCTCGATTGCCTCTTCAACCTTGTCGAGATTAACGTCCTTGAAGCCGTCAATCGGGAAAAGAATTGCCTTTGTCTCCTCGGTAATTTTTCCTCTCTCGCTCTGTCTCCAGGTCCATCTTCTTGTTCTAACCTCGTTGCCTGAAGCATATACAACCTCACCGTCCTCCGGCTTCTCTTCCTCAGTTGATCCGAAAGCGATGAACGTGTCCTCTGGAACTGCAACTCTTACATCGAGTCCCTCGTCGAGGCTGTCGATGTCGTGTGCTCCAATCGGAAGTCTGTACTTGATCGAAATCGCATTTCCAAGATCTACTGCAGCATTGATTGCAGGGAAGCCCTTGCCCTTTGCGATTCTGTCCATGAGAGCCTCGATGGAGCAGGAATATCTGTTAGGGTTGATGCCGAGCGCCTTGAACGCCTCTCTGTAAGGAATAACCGCGTCAGTGTTCTTAGGCTTTTCACCGCCGAAATATGCCTCGCACTCCTTGATGCTCTCCTCGAGCATAGCCTTGAGCTCAGGCACATCCTTTGTGTTGTCGATTCCGCGTACTGCTACTGCTCCGAAAACCGCATTAGGCAGCATGTCGAATACGTCTTTTGAAATCTCGTAATACATAATCTCTCCTCCCTTAAAGTCAAAAAGCCCCCGTCTTATTCGGTCGGGAACTTTTTCAATATTGTCCTATTTGCTAATCAACTCTTTAACTTGCGTCTGCTGTCTCTGATTACGCCTCTGCGAGTGCGTTGTTCAGTGCCTCAACCAGCTCATCTGCGTCAAGTCCGTGCACAACCGAAGCCTGCTCGATGGACTCTCCCTGCGATGCCGGGCAGCCGATGCACATCATGCCGTTTGCGAAAAATGTGCGCACAAGCTGTGGATACTCGTTGATTACTTCTCCGATAATCATGTCCTTTGTAATTGCCATGGGACCCACCCCTTTCTCAATCATTTTTTCTGCACCTACTCTACCACTTTTGGCGTTTCAAAAATTGAGATTCCAGCCACTT
>JABUTC010000080.1 GCA_021442505.1 Mogibacterium sp.
GGGGAAAAGAAAATCTCTCTATAAAGTACAGTGAGACGATAAGTCCGACAAGCGTCATGAATATGTACGATCAGATTGTCGCCTGCAGGGAAAGAGATATATATAACGCATGTGCCACCAAAGGTCCGCACAGAGATGACCTGGAATTTTATATCAATGGAAAAGATGCGAAGAAATACGGATCGCAGGGCCAGCAGAGAACGATCGCATTAAGCCTCAAACTCGCCGAAGTAAAAATTGTCAAAGAGGTGCTCGGCGAGAATCCTATTCTGATTCTGGATGATGTGCTTTCCGAGCTGGATATGGAAAGACAGAACTATCTGATAAATGAGATAGAAGATGTGCAGCTTTTCATCACATCAACAGATGTAAATAATGAAATTCTCGGAAGAATGCACGAAGCCTCGATTTTTTCCGTGAATAAAGGAAAAATTACGACAAAAATCGACAAATAATGACAAAATCCCTTAAAATTTCGTTTTTAAGGGATTTTTTATTAAAAACAATATATAGTGTCACTTGTTGTAAAAAAATCGCTTATATGGTAAAATAAGACGGCAAAAAATTTCAAAACTTCAAAAAATTGATGGAAAAATGTACTTACTTCAGGATATCTATATTTTCTTCTTAAATATTATTTTCAAAGTAACAGGAAAGATAAAGTCTGAAACCCGCACACGCATGATTCAGATTATATGCTTTATATTTCCTGTCTATTTTATTTTGTACTTCACAGACAATCTCTGGAGATGGCTTCACAACTATGGTTTTGAAACCATGATTCATTACTTTGGAACTTTCGTGCTGCTGATAATAACAGCGCTCAGTATAGAAG
The DNA here is from genome assembly GCA_021442505.1 of Mogibacterium sp. GTDB lineage: Bacteria > Bacillota > Clostridia > Peptostreptococcales > Anaerovoracaceae > Crickella. Next base: position 836 of record JABUTC010000080.1, read on the forward strand.
GTCCGTTAAAGAGAGTGAAGTGGAACAGACCGCTTTTCTGGTCAATAGAGATTTGCGGATTTGCAATGTTTGTAATCAGCTTCATCCATCCAGTTGGAAGTGGATACAGAGCTTTCGCATTAATGCTTATGTTCATATATCCATGTCTGTATTTTGTATGGAATAACAGAAGAGATTATTATGTACTGTTTGATGCAATATCAGTTGCGATGGTAGCGGTGATGATATTGTACCTTCTGTACTGCATATTTAATGCAAGTCAGGGAAATCTGTACATGACAGAAGATAACAGAGTCTATGCTGATGCAAGCAATCCAAACCTCTTTGCACTATTCGGTCTTGGAGGTTTCACATCTGCCCTATATCTATTAGTAGAAAAAAGAGAAAGCAAGGGATGGCTAATTTTCTCCGGCCTGGGCATCGCATCAGGCTTCTCAATAATGATGATGGGCCAGTCAAGAATTACTCTTCTCATCTCGATAATAAATGTGCTTGTTGTAATTTTCTTCTTCTATAAATACTGCATTAAGAAAAACAACATATTTAAGCAATCAATTGCAATAATACTGATGATAGTTATGATAGCTGCCGGATCGGTAATTTCGAAAGCTGTTCCAAGGCTTCAGAACACGGCATATCAGAAGCAGATTGCAGCAGAATATGAAAAACAGGGATTAGAGGCTCCGGCAGCTGACCCTGAACAGAATGAGGATTCAGTAATTAACAGACTTATTCCTGAAGAGGGAGCGACACTCAATGATTATTCATCCTCAAGGTTTACCTACTGGAAAGGATATGCAAGAGAGCTGAATATGCTCGGCAACGATTTCAGTAAAGCCGACTGGGATAAGATGACACAGAAGAACATCTACCATGCACACAACAACTTCCTTGAAATGGGCTTCCGTTTCGGAATTCCTGTAGGAATACTGTTCCTGTTTATAGAACTTGTGGCAGGTTGTGTAACGCTTGGTTACCTCTTTATGAATCGTAAGAAGGAAACATATCTGATATATCCGGTAATTTTCATGGTAGCTTTTACCGTCGGATCTATGCTGGAAATCAGTACGCTTCCGTTCGAAAGAGAAATACCGTTCTTCTTCTTCATTGCACTGGCTCCTATTTTTGACAGGACGCTCAACAGGAAAGATAAGTGCGAAGAGCCGGAAGAACTTAAAGAAGCTAATAATTAAAAACCAATATAAATAAGCAAAACTCAGAAAAGGAAAAAAGAATGGCAAACAAGAAAGAATATGGTGCTGAACAAATTCAGGTGCTCGAAGGATTGCAGCCGGTCAGAATGAGACCGGGAATGTACATCGGAAGCACCGGCCCTGCGGGACTACACCACCTCGTATACGAGATTGTGGACAACTCGGTCGACGAGGCACTTGCGGGCTACTGCAAACACATTCAGGTAACAATCGAGCCGGACAACTCCATCACCGTAACTGACGATGGAAGAGGAATGCCGGTCGACATTCACCCAAAGATGGGAATTCCTGCAGTGCAGGTAATTCACACCCAGCTCCACGCCGGCGGTAAGTTCGGTGGCGGAGGATACAAGGTTTCCGGAGGACTGCACGGAGTAGGTGCGTCCGTTGTTAATGCGCTCTCGACCCACATGATCGTAGAGGTAAAAAGAGACGGCAAGCTCTACCGCCAGGAGTACTGGCAGGGCGACAAGGTGTCGGAGCTTGAAGTCGTTGGCGACGCAAGAGGAACCGGCTCGAAGACACAGTTCTGGCCGGATCCGACAATTTTCGACGAGACAGAGTACAACTACGGAACCCTTCAGAGAAGAATGAGAGAAATGGCCTTCCTCAACAAGGGTCTTTCGATAAGCATCGAGGACAAGAGAGAGGGTCAGAAGAAGAAGGACAAGTTCTGCTACGAAGGCGGAATCAAGGAATTCGTAGAATATATAAATCAGAATAAAGATGCCATCCACGACAAGATTTTTTACTTCGAGTACGAGAAGGATGGTTACGAAGTTGAGGTTGCGCTGCAGTACACAAACGGATACAGCGAGAACATCAATTCCTATGCGAATAACATCAACACAACAGAGGGCGGATACCACCTCGTTGGATTCAAGTCGGCTCTGACAAGAACCATCAACGACTATGCGAGAAAGAACAATCTCATCAAGGAGAAGGAAAAGAACCTTGAGGGAGATGACACAAGAGAAGGTATCACAGCAGTAATCAGCGTTAAGCTCACCAACCCGCAGTTCGAGGGACAGACCAAGGCAAAGCTTGGAAACTCTGAGGTTAAGGGTTTTGTAGAGACCAATACTGCTGAGTATCTCACATACTATTTCGAAGAGAATCCTAAGCAGGCAAAGGCAATCATCGAGAAGTGCCTGAGCGCAGCAAGA
>JABUTC010000081.1 GCA_021442505.1 Mogibacterium sp.
CCTTCAACATTCCTGTACAAGGCATTTGGTACAATCGATGATATCAACATCCCTGGTACACTGAACATTGGAGACACATTCCCAGTTATCTTTGAGGCATTCATCTTCACAACATCTGTAGATTGCGATCCTATTTTCCTTATCGCAATGTACATCGCAGCTGCTGTAGGTTCATTCGGACTTGCTACAGTTGTAACAAAGTGGCCTAGAAATAAGATCAGATGGGCTCTTGGTATCATGATGCCAATCCTTGCTATCGTAATGTTCTGCAAGAACTGGGGATTCGGACCTTTCGGTACAGTTGGAACTCTGACAGGATTCCCTATCGCTTCATGGCAGTTCTGGGTAGCTGTAATTCTGAACGTAGTATGGGGTGGACTCATGGATATCGGATTCGGTCTCTACGCTCCATGTATGGCTACATGTCTGCTTCTCGGACTTGACGCTGGTGCTTGCTTCCCAGTATTCATGGGATCATGCGCATTCCTGATGCCAGCTTGCTCAATCGAGTTCATCAAGACAGGTCGTTACGATGCTGCTTGCACAATTGGTAATGCTATTGGTGGTCTTATCGGAGTATTCATTGCTTGGAAGATCGTTACAAGCCTGCCACTGTTCTGGCTCATCAACCTCGTTTGCGTAGTACTGCTCTGGACTTCATATTCACTGATCAGTGCAGCAATGAAGGAAAAGGATGCTGCGTAATATAGTTTAGCTATATTAATTGACAGACTATAAATATGACCGTCCTGGAAACGGGACGGTCTATTTTTTCAACAACCTTTCGGAGGGTTTTAAAAAATGATTTTTAAGAATGAATATCAAATGTCCAGACGTCGTTACATACATTGGACAACGCCGGTATTTTATAGAGACATCGCCTTTTGGGTGTTCAGCGGAATCTTCGTTTTTGCATTAGCTGCGCTGATGTATTTCAATCAGGTAGGTGCACCCGGAAGATGGAAGACGCTGGCAATGTTTATGATGGTGCTATCGGTATATAGAGTTGTTTTTTACAAGGTTCTTGCTACTGACAAGCATTACAGACTGTTGAGACAGCAGAAATTCAACGATAAGGATTGGACCGTTGAGATTATAGTTGACGACAAGGGCGTTAAGTATAAGACCAATGGACGCAATGCTTCATATGTAAAATGGGCGGATATAGTATCCTTCCAGGAAGCAAAGTCTTTCTTTGACTTAAACGATTCACTTACACAGCAGGCTCGTTTAGACAAGGAGTGCTTTACTAAGGGAGATGCCGACAGTTTTAGAGAGTATATGCTCAAAGAGCATCCTGAAATACCTTACGGTCCGGTTGACCCTAAGATAAACAAATAATAAATACGAAATCTACAGGTCCCGTATCGGGACCTGTTTTTATGTCTTTTAATGTCTCTATTCAATCAGCACCTCGAATTTATCGAGTGAATAATATATAATTAGTGCACTATGAGTTTCACACATTTACACGTACATACAGAATACAGCCTGCTCGACGGAATGAGCAGAATAAGCGAGCTTCCTTCCTATGCGAAGGAAATCGGAATGAATGCCCTTGCCATTACGGATCACGGGTGTATGTTTGGCGTAGTTGATTTTTACAAGGCCTGCAAGAAGGCGGATATCAAGCCGATTATAGGCTGCGAGGTGTACACTGCGGCCAGAAGCATGTATGACAGGGACCCGGAGAAGGACAGAAACAGCGGGCATCTCATTTTGCTTGCGGAAAATGAGACAGGATACAAGAACCTTTGCAAGATAGTTTCAAAGGGATATATAGACGGACTTTACTATAAGCCGAGAATTGACAAGACAGTTCTCAGAGAGCACAGCGAGGGCATAATCTGTCTGTCGGCCTGCATCGTGGGAGATGTGCAGAGGAAGCTCCTGAATAATGATTACGATGGAGCGAAGCAGGAAGCTCTCGAACTTCAGGAGATTTTCGGCAGAGATAATTTCTTCCTCGAGATTCAGAATCACTTCCTCGAAGAGGATGTTCCGGTTATAGCGGGGTTAAAAGAACTCAGTAAGGACACCGGCATTCCGCTTGTTGCGACAAATGACGCACACTACACGAGAAAAGAAGACAGCAGAATTCATGATGTGCTTCTCTGCATTCAGACGGGAGCTCATGTAGACGATGAGAACCGTATGCGTTTTGGAAACGACGAGTTCTACCTGAAGTCTGAGGCAGAGATGAGAGAGATTTTTGCCGACATACCGGAAGCATGTGACATGACGCAGATGATTGCGGACCGCTGTAATTTCGACTTCTCGTTCGGAGAGTATCACATTCCGGAGTACATTCCGCCGGAGGGTAAGTCGTGCAGTGAGTATCTGAGAGAGCTTTGCTATTCGGGACTTGCCAAGCGTTACGGCGACGAAGCCTGCGCTGAAGGTAATGAGTATAGAGAGAGACTCGAGATGGAGCTCGGTGTCATTGAGGGCATGGGCTATGTCGAGTATTTCCTGATTGTCTGGGATTTTATCCACTATGCGAAGAGCAACGGCATCTATGTCGGTCCCGGACGTGGTTCGGCTGCCGGAAGCATAGTGTCGTACAGCCTGGGTATCACTGAGATTGATCCGATTAAATACAGCCTGATTTTCGAGAGATTCCTTAATCCTGAGAGAATCAGCATGCCGGATATTGATATCGACTTCTGCATCGAGAGAAGGCAGGAAGTCATCGATTATGTTGTCGAAAAATACGGCAAGGATAAGGTTTCGCAGATTATCACCTTCGGAACTATGAAGGCTAAGGCCGCGGTTCGAGATGTTGCCAGGGTTCTAGGTGCGACATATCAGGAAGGCGATGACATTGCGAAGGCAATTCCGAATGAACTTGGAATTACTATTTCAAAGGCGCTCGAGGTTAATCCTGAGCTTAGAAGCAGGTATGAGAGAGAGCCTCTGGTTAAGACTGTTATTGATACGGCTCTTGCGATTGAGGGAATGCCGAGACACTCATCGACGCATGCTGCGGGCGTTGTAATCAGTAAACTGCCGCTTGATGAATATGTTCCGATTTCGTCGTCGGATAAGGGACCTGCGACACAGTTTAATATGACGACTATCGAGGAACTCGGACTTCTTAAGATGGACTTCCTTGGACTTCGAAATCTTACTGTAATCAGAGATGCCATTAAGATGGTCGAGGATAACCACGGGGTAAAAATCGATTTTACCCGGATGGACTATGAC
>JABUTC010000082.1 GCA_021442505.1 Mogibacterium sp.
GAGCAAGTATAATCGTATTCTCTTAAAGATTTCTGGTGAGTTTTTGGCTGGTGATGGCAGCAAAAAGAATATCGACCCAGACATTTTACAGTATGCCGCAAAGGAAATTGCGAAGGCTGCCAGCGAAGGCGTTCAGATTGCAATTGTCTGTGGTGGCGGTAATATCTTCCGCGGCCTTGCGGCCAGCGCAAATGGCATGGAACGCGCCCAAGGTGACTATATCGGAATGCTTGCAACGGTCATGAACGCTCTAGCTCTTCAGGATGCGCTTGGAAAGAACAATGTTGCTTCCAGGGTGCAAAGTGCTATCGAGATGAAGGAAGTCTGCGAGACCTATATTCGCCACAGGACTATTCGCCATCTCGAGAAAGGTAGGGTTGTTATTTTGGCAGCTGGAACCGGTTGTCCTTATTTTACGACCGACACAACAGCGGCTCTTCGCGCTTGTGAACTTGACGTAGACTGCTTGTTCAAAGCCACAAAGGTAGATGGCGTTTACGACAAGGATCCAGTTACTCACCCAGATGCCAAAAAATTCGAAAAGATTAAATATCTCGATGTTTTAAATAAGGGCCTCAAGGTCATGGATTCCACAGCAATATCACTTTGCATGGACAATAATGTGCCCATGCAGGTCTTCGACATTTCTAAGGACAATAATATTGCAAAGGCCTGTTCAGGCGAAATCATAGGCACGATTATCGATTAAAGGAGTTTTTATGATTAGCGCAATTCTGGATGAAACCACCGAAAGAATGGACAAAACTATTGCTTCGCTGCAGGGGCAGTTTTCCAGCGTAAGGACTGGTCGTGCGAATGCCAGCCTCTTAGACGGAATCATGGTCGACTATTATGGTGTGCAGACGCCTATCAATCAGATGGCTGCAATCAAAACTCCAGATGCACATCTGCTTTGCATTGAGCCCTGGGACAAGGCCAGCTTAAATGCTATCGAGAAGGCGATTGCCGACAGCAACCTTGGCATTAGCCCGAATAACGATGGAATCGCCATTCGCCTTCCGTTTCCTAGTCTTACTGAAGAACGCAGAAAAGAGCTTGTAAAAGAGTGTAAGGACTATGCGGAAAACGCGCGCATGGGCATTCGCAATATTCGCCGCGATGCAAATTCCGACATCGAAAAGATCGGGAAAGAGGAAAATCTTTCAGAGGACGAGCAACACGGTGGCCAGGACAAGGTCCAAAAACTTACCGATTCATATATCGAGAAAATCAATTCTTTGCTCGATTCTAAGGAAGCCGAAGTAATGGAAATCTAGTGGCGTCTTCCCTGGAAGAAATATTTCCGAATTGCCCAGATGGGCTTGATTACAAATCCCTAGAAATTTTGCCAGAACATGTGGCCGTTATCATGGACGGTAATGGGCGTTGGGCTAAGGCCAAGGGTGTGCCTAGGATAAAGGGACATTCCGCTGGTGTGTCCAGTTTTAAAGAGATTGTTCGAGTCGCTGGCGAGCTGGGAATTGGATACCTAAGCGTTTATGCGTTTTCCACAGAAAACTGGAAACGGTCAAAAGAAGAGGTTGAGGGTATTATGCGTTTGGCCGTTAAGGCTGTTAAAAACGAGCTTGAAGAATTGCATTCGAACAATGTTAAGGTCCGCATGTTGGGGGATAAATCTCGACTTCCAAAGGCAACGCGTGCTGCCTTTGAAGAAGCGGAAGAAACTACTAAGAATAACAGCGGCCTTCATTTGCAGTATGCCGTGAATTATGGTGGTCGCGATGAGATTTTACGTGCTGTTAAGGAATATGCGAACAAATGTTCGGTAAATCCTGCATTGCTTGAAGAAGATTTATCAGAGGAGGGATTTTCTGATTTGCTCTATACGCATGGAATGCCAGATCCAGACCTGCTAATTCGCACAAGTGGGGAATTTCGTATTTCTAATTTTTTACTTTGGCAAATTGCCTATAGTGAAATTTATGTTACCGATACGCTCTGGCCTGATTTTGACCGCTATGAATACCTGCGAGCCTTACTTGATTTTCAATCTAGAGACAGACGCTTTGGTGGAAGATAATGGCTGTTAGCACTTTAAAAAGCAGAACATTTTCTGCTATCGCATATTCTGTAACTATGACTTTGGCATTATTTTTGCACGAAATAACAACAACGCGATAACGGATTTTCAATGAATTTTCGTTATTGGTTTTTATATAGATATAGGTTAAATAGCATCTAAGTGAATATATTTTAGCAAGTTAGGTTTCATTATTCATCTCGCAATTAAAGCAATTACGAGATGCACAAGTAAGTTACATTATAATGACGAGTGCTACAAGCACACCGCCGAATTTCGACCTAAAATGTAACCAATGAGCGTATTTTCGCTTGTTTTTGCAAAATTAACACTCAGAACAGCTAACCAAATATCACGCAAAATTTACACAGAGAATACAATAACGTAAAATCAAATAAATTACTAACATAATTTTCAAACAATGAGAACAAAAAACATCACAGCAGCAATTGCTACTATTGGACTTCTCGTAATGACTTCTTGCGGAGGTTCTTCTGATCAAGCGGAGTCTTATCAAGCTCCTGACATCGCGGTACTCACTACCAGCTTTAGCCCCGCTGACCACGAATTATCGTTTCCAGCAATCCTACAAGGCAAAACCGACATCGAGATTCGCCCTCAAGTGACCGGTTTCATCATTAAAGTACACGTTTACGAAGGTCAGGTTGTAAAAAAAGGCCAACCTCTTTTCACTATCGACCAAGTTCAATACAAAGCCGCTGTTAGTCAAGCTGCAGCAAATGTATCTGCTGCCAAGACAGAGGTCAACAAGGCAAAATTAACTGTTCAAAACAAGCGTCGACTTTTTGAGAAGGACATCATCAGTGCTTTTGAAATGGAAATCGCTGAAAGCGACCTCAAGAACGCACAATCAATGCTCGTTAACGCACAAGCATCTCTCGCTTCAGCTCAACAAAACCTTGACTACACCGTTGTGAAAGCTCCGTCAAACGGTGTTGTAGGCAAATTGCCGTTGCGTGAAGGTTCGCTTGCTTCTCCATCTAATCCTGAGCCTCTTACCACCGTAAGCGACAACTCACAGATATATGTTATTTTCTCAGTAACCGAGAAGGACCTTCTCTATCTTTCTGAAAACGGCAAAGTGTCGCTCAACGAAGCAATCAAGATGGCTCCTC
>JABUTC010000083.1:0-1550 GCA_021442505.1 Mogibacterium sp.
CTGTTTTGACTTCGGAAGAAATTGAGCTCAGATAATCCTGTATACCCAGCTGGCTTTCAGAATCGGTCTTTTCTTCAAATTGGGAAGTATCAACTTTTTTTAATATCGCACTTGGAACAGATGCAGATGAATGCAGTGATGATTGTATTGCAGCACTTATCAGTTCAACAACATCATTCTCACGTAAGAATTTAATCTCTTTCTTACCGGGATGAATGTTTACGTCTATGTCAAACGGGTTAACCGTAATAAACAGGATGGAAATCGGGTAACCGCTGAAAACCCTGTCGCCATAGCCTTTAAGAATACCCTTTTCGACGGTACTGCTATCAACAATGCGTCCGTTGACGAAGAAAATCTGTCCTCTTCTGTTTGACTTTGTTGTTCCCGGGTCTGAAATGAAACCATGAATTCCATCCCCTTGTATCTCTATAAGATTAGCATACTCAGGTGAAGGATATATGGTGCGAATCGTTTTAATATAGTCGCCATTGCCGTCAGTCGATAATATGGTTTGGCCGTTATTAATCAACACGAAACGTATATTCGCATAATAAATTGCTAATTTCTGTATTAAATCAATGATTGCGGAAGCTTCAGCTGCATCTGAACGCATAAATTTGCGCCGGGCCGGAATGTTGTAAAAAACATCTTCTACAATCAAGGTTGTTCCGACATTGCAGCCGACAGTCTCCCGGTTTACGATGTTGCCACCGTGCATATTGATTTTGACTCCTGATACAGATGAAGCATCTTTTGTTACAATGGTAAGTCTTGATCCAGCAGAAATACTGGCTAGAGCTTCGCCGCGAAATCCAAGAGTTGAAATTGAATCTAAATCTTCGAGCTTTGAGATTTTGCCGGTCGCATGACGGAGAAAAGCAAGTTCAACTTCTTCGGCAGGAATTCCGGATCCGTTATCAGTTACCCTTATATATGATTTGCCGCCATTTTTGATTTCAACAAAAATACTTGACGCATTTGCATCGACAGAATTCTCAACGAGTTCTTTTACAATAGACAGAGGTCTTTCTATCACCTCTCCTGCTGCAATTTTATCTGCTATAAAGCTGTCGAGGACTTTAATCATCAAAGCCTCCCCTCACTTCTTTTGCTTCAGAAATAAAATCTGAAAGAAGATTCATAGCATTTAAAGGCGTTAAAACGTTTATATCCACATCCGCAATTTTTGAAACCAGGTCTTCCGCAACCTGATATGTGTCATTAACAGGCTCATTTACAAAACTGAGCTGTATACCGGAATATTCAGTTTGAACTTTTCCCTCTTCGAGTTCCCGCAATTTAATAATTGCATTATTTCGTATTTCTGACGGAACTCCGGCAATCTTTGCTACATGAATGCCATAACTTTTGCTTGCGGGACCTTCAACAATATTATGAAGGAATACTATATCATTTTTATCTTCCGCTACAGCAACAGAGAGGTTGCATACAGAAGGATATGTTACACATAATTCTGTAAGCTCGTGATAGTGAGTGGCAAACATAGTGCGAATGTTTTTTTCAGGCCTGCAGAGGAATTCTACAGT
>JABUTC010000083.1:1892-5068 GCA_021442505.1 Mogibacterium sp.
TACAAACAATCCGGCACCAATCATCTTCTCAACAGTCGGATGCCTTCCGTTTTCAATAATTATATTATCGGAGTTATCAACAGTCGGCTGCACATAATTGTTTTCCTGGGCAACCTTTGCGAACGATAACAGCACATCAAGCATTGCTATTGCTGATGATACTTTCTGAAGATTTGAAACATGAGGCTCTATAGACTCCCTAAGCTCTTTGAAAAGTTCATATTCGATAGTATTAATCTTGCTTTCGGCCGATAATACAAGCGTCTCCTTCTCTTTTAGCTCAGGAGTAATATATCTTTCGTTATTTACAAGAGTCTGTTTGCGGATGTATTCAGGCGGAACTTTATCAATAAAGCTCTTGCTTACATCAATGTAGTATCCAAAGACTTTATTAAAACCGACTTTTATAGTCTTGATTCCCGTTCTTTCTTTCTCGGTATTTTCAAGATTTGAAATCCATAATTTTGCATCTGCTATTGAATCCTTTAATTCCTTAAGTTTATCTGAATAGCCGTCTCTTATTATTCCGCCTTCTGTAATTAAGAAAGGAGGTTCATCTACAATTGCCGATTCTATTTTGCCTGCTATTTCAATAAAAGGAAAATCGTATGTGATAGCCTGGCGACTTTCTTCACAAAGTATACTTTTCCTTATGTTTTTAATTAAATCTGAACTGTAATTGCTTAACTCATCAGATATTATTGGCATTTGATCAAGCGTTACTCTAAGCGCCTGCAAATCTCTTGCATTAGCCCTTCCGCTGGCAATTCGCGCACTTAAACGTTGTAAATCGTAAGCCTGTCTGAGACAAACATTAAGAATATTTGCGCTGTGTGGATTATCTTTCAGTTCCTTAACTGCTTCCAGTCTTAAGTTGATTTCTGCTGCATCCTTAAGGGGCTCTTTGAGCATAGACTTCAGAAGCCTTGCACCCATTGCAGTCTTGGTCTTATTCAGTACACCAAACAGGGAACCGTGCACATCCTTGTCAAAAAGCGTCTCAAGCAGTTCCAGATTACGCATTGTCGAGCGGTCCAGCTGCATACTGTTGGTGATGTTTTTTACGGTGAAATCCTTGATTTGTGACGGTGCCTGCTTTTGCGTATCCATTAAATACATTAAAAGAGATCCGGATGCTTCAATAAGCTCATCCCTTCCGTCAATTCCAAAGGCCATAAGGGAAGTAACATCAAAATGTCTTTTGATGGTCTCCTCACAGGCGCTGAATTTAAAATATGGTTCATCGTAGTAATTAATAAATGGATTAATAGTTGCGTTGGATAAGATAGCGTTGAGAGCATCTTCACAGTTTACAGAAGATATTACCTCTCTTGGCATATATCTGGCTAATTCAGATGCAAGAATATCGCCAGTTTCATCTGCAAAATCAAAACAGAAAAACTCTCCGGTAGAAATATCAGAAATTGCAACGGCGGTTGTGCCCTCTCCTATTTGAACAGAAGCGATGTAAATATTGTCATCTGACTCTGAACCTTCCAGAACATCAATTGTTCCCGGTGTTACAATTCGAACAACATCCCTTTCAACGATTCCTTTCGCAGTTGCAGGGTCTTCGAGCTGTTCACATATCGCAACCTTATATCCTGCTTTTACAAGCCTTACAAGATATGAATCCACAGCGTGATGAGGCACCCCGCACATAGGGGCCTTTTCATCTAAGCCGCAGTTTCTGCCTGTAAGCGTAAGTTCGAGTACTCTAGAAGCGATTATGGCATCATCAAAAAACAACTCGTAAAAATCCCCGAGTCTAAACATGATAAGACAATCATTGTACTTATCCTTTATGCTGTTGTATTGTTGCATCATTGGTGATAAAGCCATAATTATACCTTGCTATTCGTCTAAAGATTCGTGTGAAATGCGAACTGTTTCTTCAGGATTGATTTCAAAATCGATTTCACCTGAACCGGATTTTCTGAAACAACATAGATATTCGATGTTACCCTTTGTTCCTTTTACCGGAGAAAAAGTGAGACCTGCAGCCTTCAGACCGTTATTCTCCCCGTAAGCAATTACTTTATTTATAACTTCAACGTGAACCTTCTTATCTTTAACTATACCCTTTTTACCGACCTGTTCTCTTCCGGCCTCAAATTGTGGCTTTATAAGACATAGAATTACACCATTATCAGCGAGAATTGAAGCTGCAACAGGCAGCATGTGTTTCACTGAAATAAAAGATACATCGATGGATATCAGATCTATCGGCTCTTCGATGAGATTAGTGTCCAAATATCTGATGTTGGTTTTTTCCATATTTACAACACGAGGATCGACTCTGAGTTTGTAGTCAAGCTGACCGTAACCAACATCTATTGCGTAGACTTTGGAAGCTCCGTTCTGGAGCATACAATCTGTAAAACCTCCGGTAGATGCTCCCATATCTACACAAACAGCATTATGGGCAGAAATATTGAATTCGCTGATTGCTTTTTCAAGCTTAAAACCGCCTCTGCTGACATATGGGCACAGTTTTTCTTTCAGGGTAAAATCAGAATCCACATCGAAAGTCCGGCCCGGTTTATCTTCAACTTTACCATCCACCATAACAAGACCGGCCATAATTGTTCTTTTGGCCTTATCTCTGGATTCGCATAAGCCTTTATTTACAAGAATAACATCAAGCCTTTCCTTCAAGAATATCCAGCACTCCTTTTACTATTCCTTCTGCATCTATACCTAATTCCGATCTGAGAAGATCAACACTTCCGTGTTCAATAAACCTATCCGGAATTCCAATATTTAATATAATTGGTGAAACTTCTCTTCTACCGCAATAAGACGAATATAGTTCACCAAAACCGCCTCTGATTGCATTGTCTTCGAGAGTCACAACCAGTTTACTATGGATATCCGTAAGACCGGCATCAAAAGGCTTTACAACTGAAATGTTTACTACACCAACATCGTATCCTTTTGAACGAAGAATATCTGCGGCGGAAATAGCTTCATCAAGCATGCTTCCAACAGCTAAAATCGTCACATCCCTGCCTTCCTGCAATACGTTGTTTTCGCCCTTGAATGCTTTCATTTTAAGGTGATTTGCTTCAGAAGACCCCCTTGGATAACGAATTGCAACCGGACCGTTAAGCTCGTTAATGGCATATTCAAGCATTTCCTCCAACTGTTTACCGTCTGCAGGAGTAAGGATAGTC
>JABUTC010000084.1 GCA_021442505.1 Mogibacterium sp.
CTGCATTCTCGTCAAGCTGCCATTGAATCTGAGACGCAGTAGCATTTAATTCCGGATGCTCTTTTCTATAGTATTCAAGGATAAACCTCTCGTACAAACGACACATCCTCTGCTCGTCTAAGAAATCCATTAGCTTAGAAGTTCCATCTGCGTTTGTTTGAATCAATCCCTTGATTACCAGATAGCAAATTGAAATCAGCATTCGATATGTCTGATTATTTCTGTCGTACTGCTGATTCCAATCTATTGAGTGTATATCAATATCTTTAACATCATCCAAGAAAACCAACTGTTTTCTGAGATCCTTCTTTAATCTTAATGAGATGTCCGATTTGAGCAAAACCTTAATTGTCGCCTTGATGATTCTGTTCATTTGGGAATCTACAGAGAACTCATCATACGAACAAACCATTCTTCCTCTTAGCATTGTCATCGTTTTAAGAGAGTCGGAAACATTAATTTTACCCTTCAATGCAGACAACTCTTCTGTTTCTGCCACATATTCTTTTCCGAGTCCGCGTTTAATTTGCGCAGCAAGGCCTTTTGACAGGATAGCGGCACACAGTTCTGCTACATTATCAAATTGTTCAGTTGCTATACTCTTGTACCCTTCTTCCTGCAATGTCTGAAAGGCATACGAGAGCATGTAATAGATGTTCTGAACAGGTATCATTTAATAGAGCTCCTTAAGTTTTCTGACCAGTCTCTAACCTTTTGTGGTTCGTCAAACCAATATTCCTTAAGCATTGGTATTAATTCATATTCGACTATGTTTGACAATGTCTGATAATCTGCTTCTTCAAGTTCGCAGAAATAACTGTGACCAATACAGAACCCATCACCTAAGGATTCATCATTTGAAATTACATTGTTAAGTTTCTCAACACATTCAACCAGAGAGTTAAGTTCTTCACTATCCAGTTCCATCCTGTACTCTCTAAATCCATCCGAGTCAAATGCAGGCTTTAATTCATAAAATGCAAAACGCCTTCTCAATGCGTAGTCAAGCATAGCCAGACTTCTATCGGCGGTATTCATCATTCCAATAATATGCACGTTTTTAGGCACATAGAATTTTTCGTCAGAATACAAAAGCATCAATGCATTTCCACGTTTATCATTTTCAATGAGCATAAACAATTCGCCGAATATCTTGCTGAGATTTCCTCTATTTATTTCATCTATGATAAAGAAGTAATCATTGTCCTGGTCGTCTGCAGCTTTTTTGCAGAAGTTATAGAATGAACCCTTTTTAATATCAAATTGACCGGTTCCTGTTGGTCTAAATCCCTCAATAAAATCCTCATATGAATAACTCTGGTGGAACTGGACCATCATAACCCGTTCCTGATCCTTACATCCGATTATTGAATATGCCAGCCGCTTTGCTGCGTATGTTTTTCCTACACCAGGGGCTCCCTGTAGTATGATATTTTTCTTTACACGCAGCAGACCCACAAGTTTGTCGTATTCCTCTTCATCAAGGAATACCTCTTCCAAGAACTTTTCTTTGCTGTATTCCGGATATATAATATCGCTTTCACCGTCTTCATCAAATAATGACAGCAATTCGTCCACATAATCTGTATATGCAGTTATGTCCGTTAGTGCTTTCAATGCAGCATTACCAGGGTGTTCCCACTCCCCGTAATGGGTCCATGACACACTGCGACAATGAGCATACTCGTCGTCGCTTTCGTCATCAAACTCATATGGCGAGGTTACGACACCCTTTCCGATTATCTGGTGGAGTCCTTTTTTTGCAAAAATGATGTCTCCCTCTTTCATTTCGTGGGAAAATTGCCACGTTGCCAGGGCCGCGTTTCTATAGCTTAAATCCGGATCATAGACTTCCTTCATTTTTTCTTTCATCTCATCTTTTGTAGAGAAAGATGATAAATCGCCAATATCTCCCCAGCCTAATACCATTGTGTTATTTTCGAGGCAGTAATCCCAAAGATATGCACCTTCGCCTGGTGAGTAAAGCCAATAATGTACTGTATCAACATCTTCATCTGCTAAACCTGCGCCCTTACTGTTTCTTTGAGTTTGAGCAGACTCAGCTTTTTTCTCCTCATTTACTTGGGTTGAATATGACCATGCCTCAACAGAAAGTTCCATGAAGTCATTAAAACCTATGTCTTGCTTATCGATGCACTCCCTTACCTTCTCTATAACATCAAAATATTTTTTAGCCGGTATTTTAGGTTCAATATCAGGAAGGCTTTCTATCACATTTGATGGAAGTTTTCCTGATTCGTATATATACCAAACGTTTCTCTGGTCTAAGTTAAGATATATGTGTGGAGCTATCCAAAAGAGCCCCATTGTTAACTTGCTGTTGCCAATCCCTTTTCTTACGATAATTGCATCAAAATACTTAGACATTGCTGCCTTGTTTTTGTTTGACTGATTATCTGCGTATTTTATTGCGTTATAAAACAGATCCCACAAATCTTGAATATCGTCCTTGCCCCGTTCGTCTATGAATTTATAGAATATTGCGTTTTGGTTATTTACTACGGGAACACCATTAAAAGATTCCGGTATATCTGCGGACACCCCTAATTTGTCGGAAAATGAGGATATAATCTTAATCTTATTTTCCTCTTTCAATGAACTCTTATTGAACAGTCCAAAAACAGTAAACGGATCAATATCAACGATGTCGTTATCTTTTTCCAGAGTTGGTAGATTGATGTCGATTTCGTCATACACCGATTCTATTATTTCTATTAAGCTGCTCCGATCTTCCTTATATGCTAATAACTTATCAGCAAACTCTCTGTACCATTCAATCCATTCAAAATTATTATATTTGGACATATATGCCTCCTACACATCTTATCATCAACATTTTTTACTGATATTAGAAATCATATCACTATGAATTTTTTTTTAATATATGTTTCTATATCCTCAATTATTTTTTCAAGTTCCTTGACCTTAAATGTTTCGGCAAACGAAGACAGTTCACTATGCAATTTAGTCTATTGCACATAGTATTTAATTTCATATTAGGCCACCTTTCTATTGATATTATATATAATCATTCTAGCTTACGCTGATGAAGGGTGATGGTCTCGTCGATCTTTGCGAAAAAATCACCAATTAAATTTCGTTCTGCTATATCTTGTGGTAATT
>JABUTC010000085.1 GCA_021442505.1 Mogibacterium sp.
GGGATGACAGGATAGACAGAATCGTCACGCATCCTGTTATAGGATTGCTCGTATTTGCTGGCATTATGTTTCTTGTTTTCTATATCTCCCAGGCTGAAAGCCCGATTGGAATCGGAAAATTTCTGGAGGGAGTTTTTACAGGATGGATTGAGAGCTTTCAGAGCTTTGTCGCAGAGCTTGTGAAGGATGCTTCTCCGATTGTTTATTCTGTACTTGTTGACGGAATCATCGGCGGCGTGGGAGCAGTTGTAGGATTCCTTCCGCTGGTAATGGTAATGTATTTCCTGATTGCACTGCTTGAGGATTGCGGATATATGGCAAGAGCAACTGTTGTACTGGACCCAATTTTTAAGAGGGTGGGACTATCCGGGAAATCTGTTATTCCCATGGTAATCGGAACGGGCTGCAGTGTTCCGGCTGTCATGGCCTGCAGAACAATCAAAAATGAAAGAGAGAGAAGATCCACAGCACTGTTGTGCACTTTTATGCCCTGTGGCGCAAAGCTTCCTGCTATTGCATTATTTGCAGGTGCGTTCTTCCCTGAGGAGGGCTGGGTAGGACCTCTGATGTATTTCGTAGGGATAGGTATCATTCTTCTGGGGGCTCTGCTGATCAGAGAGATTACAGGTATGAAATACAGAAAGAGTCTGTTTATTATGGAACTTTCTGAGTACAAGCTTCCTTCCCTGAGATACGCATTTCGTTCTATGTTAGAGCGCGGAAAATCGTACATTATCAAAGCTGGTACTATCGTTCTCTTGTGCAACACCATTGTGCAGGTGATGGCAAGCTTTACATGGAAGCTTTCACCAGCATTGGAGGACGGTTCAAATTCCATTCTTGCCAGCATTGCTGCACCGTTTGCATATCTGCTCGTACCGGTTGTAGGCTTTTGCTGCTGGCAACTTGCAGCTGCTGCAATCACAGGGCTTATTGCAAAGGAAAATGTTGTGGGAACGCTGGCAACGGTTTTCTGTTTGACAAGCTTTATTGACACAGAAGAACTAGCTCTTGTTTCTAGCGGAAATGAGGTGGTTGCCGTGATGGGACTTACAAAGGTGGCTGCACTTGCATATCTGATGTTTAACCTTTACACACCACCATGCTTTGCAGCAATCGGTGCGATGAATTCAGAAATGAAGTCAACGAAATGGCTATTGGGTGCCATTGGTTTCCAGCTTGCCACAGGCTTTACTATAGGCTTCGCTGTTTTCCAGATTGGAACCGTTCTGACCACAGGAAGCATTGGAGCAGGCCTTGTTCCGGGACTTATTGCAGTTTTAGGCTTTGCATTGGTGATAGTCTCTCTTTGCCTGAAGGCGAACAGAGACATTAAAAGGCAGTATGCAGCAGAGGGAAATTGATATGATTGATGAAATAATTATAGCGGTTCTGGTGATGGTTTCCTTTATGATTATTCGGTATCTTGTGAAAGAGAAGGCTAAGGGAAAACGATGCATCGGCTGTATAGAGACTGGCTGCTGTGGCTCCTGCAGTAAGGAAGGGAGTTGTCATTGCGGTGAGAACGGCATGGATACTGAAAAGAATTTGAAGAAGACAACTGCGGATACGTAGAATAAAAAGTACCAAGAAGAAAAGCACAGGGCTTACAGGCCGCTGTGCTTTTTAATTGCGTCAAAGGTTATTTCGCTGATTACATGTTCTATACGGCAGGCATCCTGTTCAGCTACATCTGCAGGAACGCCAATCTGAGTGAGTACTTTGGTGATTGCCAGATGACGCTCGTAAATGGTGTCTGCGATTTCCATGCCGGCTTCTGATAAATAGATAAATCCTTCCGGAGTAACAGTAATATAGTTCATTTCCTTGAGATTCTTGGTTGCAAGAGAAACACTTGCTTTGCTGACGTTCATTTCTGCTGCAATATCTACGGCCCTTACAACGGGCTTCTTTTTACTGAG
This sequence comes from Mogibacterium sp., assembly GCA_021442505.1. Lineage (GTDB taxonomy): Bacteria > Bacillota > Clostridia > Peptostreptococcales > Anaerovoracaceae > Crickella. The sequence continues at coordinate 1,923 of JABUTC010000085.1, forward strand.
TACTAATATCGTTTCAAGATACATTTCCTGAGATTCGGTTCTGTTCATATGGTCTTCTTTCTTCAATCATTAGTTAGGGGCATATAACTATAGTTAGAATATCATATAAACATGTTAGGAACAAGGCGTTAAAGCCTGGTTATAGGCACACAATCACAGGAAATGTAATATGAATTCATTTATAGCTGCAAAGATTCCATACACAGATGATAACTGCAGGGCAAATAAGGAATAAAACAACGATGCTACACGGCCTGAGATTGAGGGTGTAATTGAGAATCTTAAAGATTATGACACTGTTCTAATCGATTATCCAATCTGGTGGGGAAAGGAACTACGCCTCATAGATACTCTGATGGAAACCTATGATTTCAGCGGTAAGAGTATCACTCATTTCTGTAGAAGGAACAAGTGACAAGAATCTGCTGACTTATCTGCCTGATTCAACATGGCTTGGAAGCAGACGTTTTTCAGATAAATCAGACGTTACAGAATGGCTGTCTGAACCGGGAATAAAAGGCATTGAAGGTAATCAGTTGAAATTGTGCAGAACTCTTTATCAATAATATCCACAGATTTGCTCGACAGTGTCGAACAATTATTTTATGTCCTGAAGTACAATAAAATTTTTGTTTTTGACAATTTAGATATAATAAGGTGCGTTTTTTTGACAAAAGAACACATATATACCTTGTTATTTTGACATAACATTGTTAATATGTGTTCATAGGAGATAAGAAGGATATGCATTTACAACGAAAATATAGTGAAAGGATAATAAATTGGTTCAATAAAGAGAATAAAGCTTTATTAATTACTGGGGCAAGGCAGGTCGGGAAAACGCATCTTATCAGGCATGTTGTGAAAGAAGAAATAAAATACAATTTATTCGAAATTAACTTAATTGAAACTCCTGAAGCAGTATCCGTTATTAGTCAATCCGAAACAGTTGAAGACCTTAGGATTGGTTTATCTGTCTTTTCCAATGAGAAGCTTATACCCAACAATACTGTGATTTTTATTGATGAGGTTCAGAAGTGTAAAGAGATTATCACAAAAATGAAATTTCTTGCAGAAGATAACACCTTTAAATACATACTAAGTGGATCTTTGTTAGGTGTAGAATTAAATAATATAGAATCTGCTCCTGTAGGGTATCTTGAAATAATCA
>JABUTC010000086.1 GCA_021442505.1 Mogibacterium sp.
CACTTACGATCTGCCTAGCACTTCTCGTAATTGTGGTTTTTGCAAAGATAATTGGAAGTATGATCCCCATCATCGTAAAGCTGATCAAGCTCGATCCGGCTCTTATTGCAAATCCAACGATATCCTCCGTTAGCGATGCGATTGCACTTACGATATATTTCGTCATAGCGAGCCTTATACTCGGAATTTGAAAAAACGGGCAGAGTTTGCAGGCGAAAGCTTGAAAAAAGAGCTGTTTTGTGGTAAAATTTATATAATAGATCAGGTTATATAGAAGATTAGTCAATAAGTTTTAGAAAAAGACATGCTTGTTTGGCATTTAAAGAGGAAAAGTTGAACAGTAAGGGTAAATAAAGCATGATAAAAAACAATAGAAAATACAAAAAAGGAGATTTTATGAAACCTAAGGGTGGATTTTTATTTAGATTTGGAGATGTTTTGATAGTGCTTGCGATAATTGTCATCGCAGCTATTGTCATAGTTTGGAGGACTGCGGTTATGATCGACTATACCCAGCAGATGACGAGCCCGCAGACTCAGGTTGTCGAAACTGAGGCAAACGAATAAACGAATTAAAGAATAAAAGAATAAAAGAATTAAAGCATACTAAAGCATAGAGAGAATGGTTGAAATTGCAGAATAAAGATTAAGGAGAGACGAATGGCTTTGATTACTACAGAGGAGATGTTTAAAAAAGCGTTAGCATCCGATTATGCGATCGGTGCTTTTAATGTAAACAATATGGAAATAGTTCAGGGGATAGTAGAGGCTGCTAAGAGCGAAAAGGCACCTTTGATTCTTCAGGTGTCAGCAGGTGCTCGAAATTACGCGAGACCTGCCTACCTTGTAAAGCTGGTTGAAGCGGCTATACTCGACGCTGAGGTTGACGTCGCCCTTCATTTAGATCACGGTGCAGATTTTGAAATCTGTAAAAAGTGCGTGGATGACGGCTTTACCTCTGTGATGATTGACGGCTCAAAATACCCGTTCGAAGAAAACATCGCTTTGACAAAGCAGGTTGTCGATTATGCTCACGATCACGGGGTTGTGGTCGAGGCAGAGCTCGGAAAGCTCGCTGGGGTAGAGTACGATGTTAAGGTAGACGCCCGAAACGCCAGCTTTACGGTTCCGAGCGAAGCAAAGGAATTCGTCGAAAGGACAGGAGTTGATTCGCTGGCAGTTGCAATCGGCACAAGCCACGGAGCCTACAAGTTTTCCGGAACGCCTTATTTGGATTTTAAGAGACTTGCCGAAATCCATGATCTAATACCTGATACCCCATTGGTTTTGCACGGAGCATCGACCGTAATCCCAGAATTTGTCGACAAATGCAATAAGTACGGGGGAAAGATTCCTGGGGCACAGGGAGTTCCGGAGGATATGATAAAAGAAGCCTGCAAGCACGGAGTGTGCAAGGTGAACATAGACACCGACCTCAGGCTCGCCATGACGGCAGAAATCCGCAAGTATTTGGTTGAGCATCCAGAGGAGTTTGATCCGAGAAAATATCTTGGACCGGCTCGTGACGCCATTAGAGAGATGGTGACTCATAAGATAAGAGATGTATTAAACTGTTCAAATACCAAATAAAAGAATTGAAAAATACAATTGAAAACAAAAAGCTGAAAGTATATTTCTTGAAAACGAACAAATAAACGAAAGCATACAATAAACAACAAATAAAAATAAACAGTTAAAGATAAAGCAAAAATCAAGAGAACAAGAAAAATAAAGCACAAACTATAGATTTAATGTCGGCAAAATCAGCCTCCTCGCCTATGAAAAAAACCTCCAAAAAAAAGTCCGATACTGGCATAGCTCTGTTTTGGCAACTCGCAGAGGATATTCGAGACGGATCCATAACGGATAAAAGCCGGCTCGTCGAAAGCAGCTTTGAGGACAAGGGCTTTTCTAGGACAAAGGTCAGAGGCGTCTTTGACAGGCTGTATGCCCTCGGGCTGATAGATTATGTAAAAAATCAGGGAGCTTTTGCAATTGGCTTTAAGCAAGACACGTATTCTCGCCTTCTCGCCGAAAATGGCCCGCAGCAGCCGCTCCTCTGCGGTCAGGTCGGTCTCTCCCTTAGGGGTGACCTTGCCAACCAGGATATCGCCGGCACGGACCTCGGCCCCCACGCGGATGATGCCGCGCTCGTCCAAATCCTTCAGAGCCTCATCGCCCACGTTGGGGATATCACGGGTGATCTCTTCGGGACCCAGCTTGGTGTCACGGGCCTCAGTCTCATACTCCTCGATGTGGATGGAGGTAAACACGTCATCCTTGACCATGCGCTCGTTGAGCAGGATGGCGTCCTCGTAGTTGTAGCCTTCCCAAGTCATGAAGCCCATCAGTATGTTCTTGCCCAGAGATATCTCACCCTGGCTGGTGGAGGGGCCATCGGCGATGACATCGCCCTTCCGGACCCTCTCGTGGAGGTTCACGATGGGACGCTGGTTGATGCAGGTACCGTGGTTAGACCGCAGGAACTTGATGAGCGGATACTCTACAACATCGCCCCGGTCATAGCGGACAGTGACCTTAGTAGAGGAGACGAAGGTCACCTCACCGTCGTCCTCAGCCAAAACGGTAATCTCGGAGTCAATGCAGTTCTTGTGCTCCATGCCGGTGGCCACGATGGGAGCCTGGGTGGTCAGCAGCGGCACAGCCTGGCGCTGCATGTTTGCACCCATCAGGGCACGGTTGGCGTCGTCGTTTTCCAAGAAGGGAATCATGGCCGTTGCAATGGAGACCATCATCTTGGGGGACACGTCAATATAGTCCACCTTTTCCCGATCCACCTCAATAATCTCATTGCGGTGGCGGCAGGTAATACGGGCGTTGGCCAGGCAGCCGTTTTCGTCCAGGGGCTCCGTGGCCTGGCCCACCATGAATTCGTCCTCGATGTCGGCGGTCATATAGACTACCTCATCGGTGACAAAGCCGGTAGCCTTATCCACCTTGCGATAGGGGGCCTCAATGAAGCCATACCGATTGATGCGGGCATAGGTCGCCAGATAGGAAATCAAGCCGATGTTGGGACCTTCTGGCGTCTCAATGGGGCACATACGGCCGTAG
>JABUTC010000087.1 GCA_021442505.1 Mogibacterium sp.
CCCTGGCAGGCAGATTGCAAGGACTATAAACCATTAAATGTTTATGGCCAGAGTAAGCTGGATGGAGAACAGGCAGTAATCAGCAATATGGATAAATATTTCATAGTCCGTATTGCCTGGGTATTCGGCAAAAATGGAAACAACTTCATTAAGACAATGCTGAATGTAGGAAAGAAGTATGATACGGTGAGAGTAGTTAATGATCAGATAGGAACACCAACATACACCTATGATTTGGCACGGCTGCTTGTTGATATGGCCGGAACGGAAGAATACGGCTATTATCATGCAACCAATGAAGGTGGATATATAAGCTGGTATGACTTTACCTGCGAAATATTCAAGCAGGCCGGATACACAACAAATGTTGTTCCCGTAACTACAGAAGAATATGGTGTGAGTGTTGCTCGGAGACCATTTAACAGCAGATTGGACAAAAGCAAGTTAGTAGTGGAGGGTTTCAAACCCCTTCCAGACTGGAAAGATGCAGTAAGCAGATATCTTAAGGAAATAGAGTATTAATGATTAAAGAGGTGAACACATATGGCGCAAATAAAAGTAACTAAAGACGTAAACGGAATTAAGGGACTATGTCTGATAGAGCCTACAGTGCATGGGGACAGTAGGGGCTATTTCATGGAAACATATAATCAGAACGATTTTCATGAGTTTGGTTTAGATATGGAATTTGTTCAGGATAATCAGTCAATGTCTACTAAAGGCGTGCTGAGAGGTTTGCACTATCAGATTAATTATCCCCAGGGCAAATTGGTTCGTGCAATTCGCGGCGCAGTTTACGATGTTGCAGTAGATATGCGTGAAGGAAGCGACACATACGGCAAGTGGTATGGAGTAGAGCTATCAGAAGAGAACAAGAAACAGTTCTACATTCCACCGGGATTTGCTCACGGATTCCTTGTATTAACTGACGAAGCAGAATTCTGTTATAAGTGCACAGACTTCTATCATGCTAATGATGAAGGCGGTTTAGCATGGAACGATCCGGCCCTGGGAATTGAATGGCCCCAGATAGTTGGAGATTTTCAGGGGACTGCCAGTGGAGAAGGATATAAGATGGCAGACGGATCTCCACTGAAATTAAGCGATAAAGACCAAAAGTGGGAAATGATAAAATAGGAGAAATATTAATGAGCATACCTGAAGTAACCATAGTGTGTTGCTATAACGATAAAAGAACATACGAAGATTTTATTGATTCATTATCAACACAGACGGAGCCGTATGAGTTATTGGGCATTGACAATGGAAATGGTAAATTTTCATCGTGCTCAAAAGCATTTAATTATGCCGTTAAAAGTGTTACTACAGAATACGTAATCTTTTCGCATCAGGATATTCTGTTTACAGAATATGATACCCTAGAAATATTTACTAATTATATGAGGGAATGCAATGATTTTGCATTGATGGGTGTAGCCGGAACAATTGGAGACATAGAGTTAACAAATATCGTTCATGGTAAACAACGTAAACCAGCAGGTAAACCATTTAATGGTACACTTCGAACAAACAATATGGATGAGTGTTGGTTTGGGTGTAGAACAGAATGGATAAAAGAAAATCCATTTAATGAAGAACTGTGCAATGGATGGCATTTGTACTCAAACGAACGCGCTTTATATGCAACTTCGCAAAATATGCCATGTTATATAACAGATATAACATTTGTGCATCTTTCAACAGGAAGGGCTGATTATTCGTTTTATGAAACATTCTATAATATTTGCAACGAATATAGGGAATACTTTGACTACATAGAAACAACAGTAACGGGAAGCCCAACCGATAAAGCTGCTGCTTATAAAGTGTTAGAAACACAAAAGAAGAGGCTTAAAAAGGAAGAAAAGGAGTCATACGGTGGCAATATCCTTACTAGAGTAATTCCTTTTGGAAGATCAATATTAAAATGGAATCGTGAGTCTGGGGATATTATAAAAAAATATGGAAAATACAGTAGAGAAGAACTCAAGAGTTTACGAAAGGACTTCATCAAGAAAAAAATGTCTGTAAAGAGTATGACGCCAACGGATTACCTGTTATACGAATTCAAAGATGAGAAAAACTACAGTCAGGCGCATACTTATTTTTTAGGGAAAGAATATAAGCAATTTATTAAATCCATAAATAATGATGGTGATGAGAAACTTAACATTAGGAGACTTAATAATAATAGAGTCTACTTTAATACTGTATTCAGTAACTACTTAAATAGAAAGTGGTTTGCTATCGATAAAAACACATCATTTGATGAGTTCTTACATTGGTACGAGAGTGTTGGTAGCAACAAACTCCTTGAGTTGTCGTATATAGATAACAGAACTATTGAACAGAAAAAAGTTGTTCAGATAGATAGTGCAGAAGACATTGAAACGTTTTTTGATGAGATTCACAACAAGGCGGTAATTGTTCAAGAAGGAATTGAACAACATAATGAACTTAAAGGCATTAATCCAAATGGAATGCAAACGGTTATTATCCACTTGATTAGGAAGAATAATAAAGTGCAGGTGTCTGACGCATTGATAAGGATAAGCACTAACTGCACTGAAGACATTAATGGGAAAAGAAAAATATACGCGGGAATTGATTTGAACACAGGAAAGATAAACACGCCGGTACAGGATTTAATGCATATATCAAAAAATACAGAACATCCTACAACAAAGGTGTCTATTACAGGGAAAAAGATTCCACAATGGGAGAAAATAATTGAATGTTCAACTAAAATATTTAATGATAATTTTGAGAAATCAGGATGTATAAGCACAGAATGGACCGTTGATGGCAATGACAATCCGGTCTTGATAGATATTAGTGAAGGGAAAAATATAGATTTAAGACAAGTAATTTTAGGTGGCTTAAAACAGAGAATATAATAAAGGAGGAAGTAATGAAAGGAATAATATTAGCAGGCGGAGCTGGTACAAGACTGTACCCACTTACAATGGTGACATCAAAGCAACTGTTACCAATATACGATAAACCAATGATCTATTATCCGATTTCAACACTCATGTTGGCAGGAATCAGAGATATATTAATTAT
>JABUTC010000088.1 GCA_021442505.1 Mogibacterium sp.
ATATCCTTCCAGTTTTCGAGAACCAGCTGTGCAATCAGCGGATCGAAGGTTGTTCCCGCACACTGCTCAATCTGATCTCTGCAGTCGTTTAGGGACATCCTCTCTCTGTATGCTCTCTTCGAAGTCATCGCATCGATACTGTCTGCAACTGCGATAATTCTCGACTGAAGCGGAATGTTGTGCTCCTTGAGTCTGTCAGGATATCCGCTTCCGTCGTAACGCTCATGGTGGTGCAGAATAACGTCCGCAGTCTCCCTGAGATCGGTAGCTTTTCCAATGATTTCAGCTCCGATTACCGGATGCTCGGCCATAATTTCGTACTCTTCCTTGGTGAGCTTGCCCGGCTTCTTAAGGATGCTGTCCGGAACTCCGATTTTTCCGATATCATGCAGGTAAGCCGCCGTCTCAATCTCTGCAACAGTCGCATCGCTGAGTCCGAGCTTCTTTGCGATATATACCGAAATCTCTCTTACTCTCTCGGAGTGAGATCTTGTAAATTCGTCTCTTGCCTCAAGTGTCGCAATTACGCAGTTGATAATCTCCTGAAGGCCTTTGACAACATTGGTCCTCATTCCTACCGACCTTGCCTGCTTGTCGCGGTACATCTTGATATCGGCATCCATCTTCCAGTCGCTGACCGTCTTGCGCTCACCGTCGATATTAATCAGGTTACTTGCTCCACGCGCAATTGAAAGCGTCCACTTAACTTCCTTGTTGTACTCCTCGATAAGCTCCTCGAGTTTCTTATCGTAGGTCAAAATGCTGTAGCGCGGCTTGTCGAGCACTACCGCAAATTCGTCACCGCCGATTCTGTAGCAGGTACCGTCATTGCCGTAGTTTTTCTCGATAGCTCTTGCGCCGGCAACGATGAGCTCGTCTCCGGCATTGTGTCCGTAGCTGTCGTTCGTAACCTTAAGACCGTTCAGGTCCATCATGAGGAGTACCGCATCGTTCTGCTTTGGATTCTCCTTGATCTCCTCCATCTTCATGTCGAAAGCTCTTCTGTTCAGAAGACCTGTGAGCTGATCGTACATTGAAACGCGTTTTGTCAGCTCCGCCTCACGGAGAAGTTTGAGTTCTGCATTCTTCTCCTCGCTGTACCTGATAACGATACTGATGAAGAAGAAAATCATAAAGATTAATACTCCGAGCAGGAATATATCTCTGTAGTTCTGCGAAAGCTTTGTCCAGTAGAGGAACAGCGCCACAACTCCCATGAGGGCGAGTATGTATCCGCCTGTGAAAATCATCTTGATTTCTCTTGTCTGTGCCCCTCTGGAGTAGCATCTCACAATCTCAACTACCGAAGAAATAATCGTTATTGCTATAACGACACTCGAAAGCCAGATCATCTGGTTCAGTCTCACCAATCCAAACAGACTGACAATGACCTGCACGAAAATATTCGCAAATCCGAGAGCGATTACCCAGTCAAGAAGTTTTGAGTGCTTGTCAAGAGTAACCTGGATAAAGTACGCAATCGGTATACTCATCGCCATAAAGGACAGATAACAAAGGAGTCCGGACATCTCGATCGGCATGTCGAAGAGTTCGGGAATAAAAGAATCGTACATTCCCCAGTTAGATGTAAAGAACAGGAAAGCTATCAGTGCTATGATTCTCGGCTCCTTATAGTCGACCTTTCTGTATATAATTCCCGTAATCAGCAGAGTTAAAATAAGCGCCCAGAAGAACGAGATTATTATCAGAGTAAAGATATTGTCATTCAAAATGCCGTACTTGAACTCTCCGAGTGCTCCTGTAGAGATCTGCGGTATGTTGTACTCACCGTTCGGCCCCTCGGAAAATACTATCGTAAGAGCAACCTCTCCCGACTTAGCCGGCAGTCTTACAAGGCATGGGTCCAGATAAATGAGCTGGTCTGCCATCTTTCCGGTGTTGCTTCTGTATATAAGGCTTCCGTCGAAATACACCTCGACTCCATATCTGTTATTATCAATCTTCAGTGCATTATAGTGCTTGCCCGGATCCTGAATCTTATTAAGGAGCACAACCTGCTTGCCCTCATCAACCTTAATCGTCTGCGGCAGTGTGACCCTCTTTGCATTCTCCCCTTCGTTGATAAGAGTCCATCCTTCACTGAGAACGTCGACAGTTGATTCAGCGCGCTCTATGGACTTCAGGTCATCTGCTCCTATACGCGGATTCGTATTAAGAATCATAATCGCTCTGCCGATTGAGAACGCAATGAAAACTATTGCAACCGCAATTGCAATTCTCAACAATTTCGTTCTGGTGTTTATTTCCTTCTTCTCCATCGTAAACCTCTCGCTAGATTATTCTGCTTTCATCCCAATGAGGTATTTCACAGCTTCCTCATAACCGTCAAAACCCTTGCCCTTTACGGTCTTTTCGGCCACCAGTGAAACGTACGAAGTCCTGCGAAAATCTTCTCTCTCTGCAGGGTCGCTCAGGTGAACCTCCACCGTAGGTATCGCCACCGCTTTGAGTGCGTCGAGTATGGCTATGCTTGTGTGAGTATATGCCGCCGGATTGATGACGATTCCGTCAAACTGTCCGTAGGCTGCCTGAATTCTGTCGACTATCGCACCCTCGTGGTTAGACTGGAAAATCTCACAGTCTGCCCCGTGCTTTTCGCAGGCGCTGCGGATGAAAGCCTCGAGTTCTTTATAACTCCGGCTTCCGTAAATCTCAGGCTCCCTGATTCCGAGCATATTCAGATTCGGTCCGTTAATTACCAGAATTCTCATAGCCTCTTCCTTTCGCAGTTACAGTGCTGCTACTGCCTCATTGAGTTCGTCTTCGATGCTTGCCATTGCGTCCAATGAGTATTGGAAAAGATCCGCAAGCTCCCATCCGAGCATCTCCGCACCCTGTGCGATTACGTCGCGTGAGCAGCCCGCTGCGAATCTTTTATCTTTAAACTTTTTCTTGAGACTCTTTACGTCCATGTCCTTGCAGCTGTGTGAAGGGCGAAGTATTACTGCTGCACCGATGAGTCCGGTAAGCTCGTCCATTGCGAAAAGCACCTTTTCCATCTGGTGTACAGGCTCAACGTCACAA
>JABUTC010000089.1:0-2423 GCA_021442505.1 Mogibacterium sp.
TTTAAAAAATATTTGCTAACTTTGTCGAGTCGGAAGTTATGCAAATGCCTTCGATGCACTTCAATAATCTGTTTAGCACAATTTTGTGGGAACCTTAATTCTCCAAGAAAGACTTAATTCGAATTATAACATAACCAATTTCATGTCATGAAAAAACTACTGATCTTAGTCGTAACGGTTTTACTTTACGGCATAACCTATGCCCAGTATCATTTTGACAAGCCGCTATATGGCGTAGCTTATTATAGCGAGTATGCTCCTACTGAAAGGTTGCAAGAAGACATCAAACTTATGAAGGATGCCGGCACAACTGTGGTGCGCATAGGCGAGTCCGCATGGGGAATCTTTGAGCCGCAGGAGGGAGTATTCGAGTTTGAGTGGATGGATCGCATAGTCGATAGCCTTGCTGCCAATGGCATAAAGATCATTTTCGGTACGCCCACTTACAGCATACCTCTGTGGATGGCAGATAAATATCCCGAAGTATTGTCGATTGAAACCAATGGTAGACAGCGATATTATGGAATAAGGCAGAATATGGATTTCTACAATGAGAAATATCGTTTCTTCTGTGAGAGAATCATACGCAAGATAATGGAACGATATGCCAAACATCCAGCTGTAATCGGCTATCAAGTAGACAATGAGCTTGAGGCGCGTGAGGTGAACAATGCCGACTATTTCGAAGGGTTTAGAGAGTACCTGAAGAATAAATGGAAAGGAGACATTGAAGCCCTCACTGCTGATTGGGGGTTGAACTATTGGGGCATGAACATAAGGTCGTGGGATGAGCTGTATACGCGCGACGGTGCAACATGCCCATCTTATAAAAATGAATGGGAGCGTTGGAACCGCAAGGCAACGGCCGATTTCCTGAATTGGCAGGTTGGCATTGTCAATGAATATAAGCGACCAGACCAATTCGTCACGCACTGTTTCATGCCAGCGTTCGCTAACATAGACCAGGTTCAGGCATTTGAAGGCATGCAGTACCCGGCCATCAACATCTACCATGATGTGCAGCAATGGCAAAACGGAGAAGCGATTGCATGGGGCGGCGACTACATGCGTACCGTAGCGAAGGGGAACTATATAATAACCGAGACCAACGCTCAGGGCATAGGAAGCAAGACACGCTGGTACTTCTGGCCGAACGCTTTTGTCCGCGAGTTCGTGGGACTTCTGTACAGCTCATGGAAACTCGAACTGGCATTTTTCGGAATCGCAGCAGTGCTGTTTTCCGCATTCAGCGTGATTGTATAAATTGTATAAAAGGTGCAAACCATGACGGAAATTGAAGCAATCCTTGAGCGCCATTCAGTGCGCAACTATAAAGACAAAAAAATAGAACCTGACAAAGTTCTTCTTCTGCAGGAGAAAATTGCACAGATTAACGAACAGGGGAATCTGCACCTTCAGTTTATTGAAGACGCAGGAAATACATACAAGAGAATTATCAGCAAGGCACTTGGGCTCGGCAGTGCTCAAAGTGTTATTGCCTGCGTCGGCGAAAAGTCCAGTGACATTGAAGAGCGCGTAGGCTACTACGGACAAAAGCTTGTGCTTTATGCACAGCAGCTCGGGCTAAACACCTGCTGGACCGGAATTTTCAACAAGAACGAGATTCCTGCCGAAGTCGCCCCAGGCGAAAAAATCGTCATCGCCATAGCTATCGGATACGGCGTGGACTCGGGCAAACCGAGAAAATCCAAGACCATTGAGCAGGTTGTCACAAACACCGACGAACGTCCGGACTGGTTCAACTATGCCGTGGAGATGGCGTTGCTTGCTCCCACAGCCGTAAACCAGCAGAGCTTCGAAATATCCTATCGAAATGGAGAGGTGACTTTCAAAGACAAAGGCGGACTGTTCAGCAAAGTGGACCTCGGCATCGTGAAATACAACTTCGAGGTTGGAGCGACCAGCTACTCCTCGTAATGATGGAAAAGGCTTCGCACATTGGCGGCGCTTTGCGCATTACCGACGTGCTGCATTTACAGAAAATGTAACTTTTTCATTTTTCGTCGCGATTTGATGTTTTCATACCGCTCGCCGACGAAAAATCTTCTTTTTTGCTTTATGTGACAGGGTTTGCTGCAAATTTTAGCAGTATTTCGTCGTGCTTTGCGGTAAAAGCTCTCATTTTCGACGAAAAAATCTATCTCGCAAGTCCAAGGACTACATTTTTCGTCGGCAACTTGCCGTAATACGGCACAATGCGACGAATTTTTAAAAAATTACGATTTCGCTAAAAAAGAGGCCCCGATTGGGGTCTCTTCGTGTATGGCGGATTACACCATATTCTTTTCGAAATAGAACATTCCGTCAAATTCATCCTCTTCACCACAGCAGTCTTCGGGCTCATCACACGGATGCGGTTCCGGGCAGTACTTGTTCCAGAACTTCACTGCATGGAAACCGCA
>JABUTC010000089.1:3031-6046 GCA_021442505.1 Mogibacterium sp.
TTGCACTATACATCCCACTTTCTGGTTCCGACAACTTTTCCATCCAGCATATAAATTTCCATCGCTGTCTGCTGCAGCATGTCTTCCGTATATTCGCTACAGCTTTCAAAAATTAACTTGAATTGACCGAAATAATTCTCAGCCCCTGTTGGCGAGTACTTCTCACAGATCATGCCATAAGTATACGATATATGAACTATCTTAAGACCTTCGAAAACCTTGTCTCTGTCTCTATCTGCGAAGTCAGCAGCGACGAACCAAGGGATAAACTCCTCCTTGACAACTCTGTCAATTCCATGTTCTTCCAAGGCCTTGAAATCATCGTAAACGTGCTCCATACTCTCGTCTTTTCTGAAAGTAACTACTACATTAACTCCTTTATATTCCAGGTCTTTAATAACAGTCTCGCTGTATTCTTCTATAACGCTATTTGTCTTTTTCTTTTTAAACAATCCCACAGTTATACCTCTCATTCAAAATCTAAAGTGCTTAAAACCTGCGCCAACGGGTCAGTACCTTCATTTAGGGTGATACTTCTTATATTTTTTCTCATATTTTCAACCTAAATTCAAGGCTTTGGATTATATTAGGGCGAATTATATTGCGTTTTACGGAGCAATCGCACCCTAAGAACTAAAATGCCACGAGCATCCGCCCGTGGCATTCAGCGTTTCATAAAATATGCAAGGATACTGCGGTTTTCCGCATAATCCTTGCATATTTCTACCACTTTAGATGTGTTTCTTCACGTGGTTGTAAATTTTCAGCCCCTGCTTCTGGCCGAATTTGGAGATGATTGCTCTGTAAATCTGTTGCTTGTGGTTCTTGGCGCCTATATTTTTGGACACGATGGATGCCACACATCCTACGACATCCGCATTGAAATTAGCTTTGCTGAGAACCTGCATAATTTCGTTATTCAAAGCAGCCTTTTCATTGCTTCCCTTCGCGGATGCCGCCTGAGTGCGAGTAGGCTCATTTTTGAGTTTCTGGATGCGGGAGGCCTTGACCCCGCGAGCCTTCCAGTAGCTAATCAGCTTGTCGAAGTCTGTGTCTTTGCTGAGGATGATCACCTCGCTCTCGTTGTCTGGATTGCTACCTGCCAGGAAACCCAGATAGGAACCAATGTGCATATCGGCGGATTGCTTGCCTGTTGGAACCTCCTGCCACTCGAAACTGGCCTTGCCGTGGTTGGCTACAATGTCAATCTCAATTTTCTTCGTGTTGCTAGTATAGAAGAGGATAATGTGGTCCTCACGGGTCAGTTTGTCACAACCTTCGAGCCCGTCGCTACCAACATTTTCAAAATCTACCAGAAGATATCTGTTCATTGCTTGCTATAATTCTCCAGTCTATTAAAGTTGTGCTAGATGTCCGTAGTCTTAAACGTCTCTGCCCACTCATCAGTGAAATCGCTCAGGTCTTCAATCTTATCCTGCAAAGCAGCCATCATATTCGTGTTGATGGAATTCATGATTGCAATCTTTTCTTGTATTTCTTCCTTCTCCTGCTGCAGCATATCCTCCAACTCGGCAATTCGCAGGTTCTTCTGCTTCTTATCTTCATTCAGTCTTGCAATCTGTGACTTTAAGGTGTCCACGATTGCGCGTGAGCTGACATCCATAGAATGTTTCTCAGTCTCAGCCTCCTTGGCACTGATATTTGCCTGCTCGGCACTTTTCGCCCTCGCAGCTTCCAGTTTTTCTTCTGCCATCCGTGCCTGTGCCTTTGCGCTATCTGCCTGCGCCAGCAGTTCTGCAGCCTGTGCCTTTAATTTTTCCGCCTCTGCCTGTGAATCTGTAGCTTTCTTCACAGCAACAGTTGCCGTTTTCTGAGCCTTCTGAAGTTTCGCCTCAAGATCTGCGATCAGTGCCAGATACTCCTGTGCCACTTCCTTCTTCACAGCATTGATGTCGATGGAAGGAGTAACAGGAATCTCGCCCATAGGCATCCGCTCACCATAATCGGCGTACTCTCGCTGAAGTTCACGCAACTGTTTCTTTAAATTTTTATTCTCTACGCGGAGCTTGTCCAGTTCCTGCTCCAGCTCTGCATTCTCAACCATCAGGCGTGTGACAGTGTCCGTTACTTCCTTCTTGTCAAAACCCTGCAGTACTGTCTTGAACTGTTTTCCGCTTTCTATTTCTGCTCTCAGAATATCAACTTCTTCCATAAATATTTACCTTCCAAACCTCTTGTTCCTGTATATTCCATTTGTCCGCATATCCAGCCGGAAGTTCCAGCACGCTTCTGGCGTGTTTCACCGGTGCAAATACCTTCCATGGCATGAGATTGCGCGCAACCTTAAGAACCTTGTTACCTTTGTCCAGATAAACGACATCTATCGCATCCGACATAAAGAAAGTATGTATATCAGAACATGGCGTAATCAGCAGCGGGCCAAAACTCTTCGGATCCCGTCCGATCAGTCCTCTCAGTCGAAGGAAGAAGCTGTCGGCAACTTTTCCCTTGATTTCATCCGTTGCTTTTGATGAGCCGTTTACTGCAGCCTCCCTGCTGATGTTTACCTCTTTCATACCATTTAATTCCTTTTCTGTGACATTCCTTCGTTCACTATCCCAGCATACCCATAATATTTGACACTGCCGGTGCAAGTAGAATCACAAAGATACATGGGAAAATGAATAATACCAGCGGAATCATCATCTTAACAGGTGCTTTCTCTGCCTGTTCATATGCACGGTTCATCCTTGCCTCACGAAGCGCCTCCGACTGTGAAGTCAGTATTGTCTTCATGGATATACCCATCTGCTCCGCCTGAATGACGGCATTTCCGAAATTTGTCATTTCCTTGCTGTCACAGCGCATCATCAGAGATGTATAGGCATCTCGCCTGCTGAGACCGCACTGCTGGTCCTTCTGTGCACGCATCAGTTCCTCCATGACGATGCATTGATTCTTTTCATACAGTCTCACCAACGCCGCATCAAAGCCAAGACCGGCCTCAACACTTACAACCAGAAGGTCTATGACATCCGGAAGATCTCTCTGAAT
>JABUTC010000008.1:0-3953 GCA_021442505.1 Mogibacterium sp.
TTCGAACTCGCGACCCTCGCCTTGGCAAGGCGATGCTCTACCCCTGAGCCACTTCCGCAGGTTTTGGTCGAGGGAGATGGATTCGAACCATCGAAAGCAGTGCTAACGGATTTACAGTCCGCCCCCTTTGGCCACTCGGGAATCCCTCGAAATTGGAGCTGATGGAGGGAATCGAACCCCCAACCTGCTGATTACAAATCAGCTGCTCTACCGTTGAGCCACATCAGCATGTTATCTGAAAAAAGATTTGGCGACCGGGAACGGGCTCGAACCGTCGACCTCCAGCGTGACAGGCTGGCATTCTAACCAGCTGAACTACCCGGCCGCAATTGGTGGGCGCAATAGGGCTCGAACCTATGACCCCCTGCTTGTAAGGCAGGTGCTCTCCCAGCTGAGCTATGCGCCCTTATTGGTAGCGGCGACTGGACTTGAACCAGTGACCTTCCGGGTATGAACCGGACGCTCTAGCCAACTAAGCTACGCCGCCACAAAAGCGCTGAATTCACAGCGCTTGTTTATATTAGCAAAAGCATGTGCCATTGTCAACATTTATTTGCCTTTTTGTGCTATACTTTGCATAATCTATTAACATAGAAAATCGGGAGACAAATATGCAATCACCGGGTTCAGTAGCATTCACTATATTTGGAATTGATATTATGTGGTACGGAATACTCATCGCATCGGGTATGATCCTTGCCATAATTATTTCATATGTGAGAGCTCCACGCTTTGGAATCGAGCCTGATTACATACTGGATATGGCTATATGGACTCTTCCAATAGGAATCGTCGGCGCGAGACTTTATTACGTAATATTTAATTACTCTTTATATCAAGGCGATTTTCTATCGATATTAAATACTCGAAACGGCGGACTCGCAATACACGGTGGCATTATCGCAGGAGCCATCACTGTAATTGTCATTTGTCGCATTAAGAAGATTTCCTGTCTGAATGTTGGAGACTTAGTGCTACCTTCCGTAGCACTTGCTCAGGCAATTGGCAGATGGGGAAATTTTTTCAACGAAGAAGCCTTTGGCGCACCAACCGACCTCCCTTGGGCAATAATAATCAACGGTCAGAAAGTACACCCTACTTTCCTCTACGAATCGCTTTGGTGTCTGATGCTTTTCTTCTTGCTCAGCTACATAGGAAAACATCGCCAATTCACGGGACAGGTAGTCTGTCTATACGGAATTCTGTACTCGTTTGAAAGATTCTTCGTGGAATGGCTTAGAACAGACAGCCTTATGATTGGACCGTTCAAGCAGGCTCAGGTGTTAAGCCTAATTGCAATCATCATCTGTGCCATACTATATATGTACCTCAAAAAATGTTACAATAACATCAGAACAAACAACTCTTAACAAAGGAGATTTAACACATAATGAAACTAGGAATCGTCGGACTTCCAAATGTCGGAAAGAGTACACTTTTCAATGCAATAACTAAAGCGGGTGCCGAAGCGGCCAACTACCCTTTCTGCACCATCGAACCTAATGTCGGTGTAGTAACCGTTCCGGACGAGCGCGTTACGAAGCTGTCAGAGGTATACAATTCCAAGAAGACAATTTACACAACCATCGAGTTCTGCGACATTGCAGGCCTGGTAAAAGGCGCTTCAAAAGGCGAAGGTCTCGGGAACAAGTTCCTCGGACACATCCGCGAGGTGGAGGCTATCGTGCATGTTGTTCGCTGTTTTGAAGATGGAAATGTTGTTCATGTAGATGGCAAGGTTGACCCTGTCTCAGATATTGAAACAATCAACATGGAGCTTATTATCTCCGATATGGAAGTTCTTGACAGAAGAATTCAGAAGGTTCAGAAGCAGCTTAAGGCTGACAAGAGTGCTCAGAAGGAACTAGACCTGCTTCAGAAGGTTAATGACTTCATCGCTGAAGGAAAGTCTGCAAGAGTTATGGACCTTGACGAAGAAGAGGCCGAGTTCGTAAAGAGTCTCGATCTTCTTTCATATAAGCCAGTAATCTACGCAGCAAATGTGTCAGAAGATGATGTTGCCGGAGAAGATAATGATTTTGTTAAGGCTGTAAGAGAGTATGCTGAAGCAGAGCACTCCGAGGTTGTCGTTATCTGTGCAAAGATTGAGGCTGAACTTTCAGAACTCGATGATGAAGAAAGAGATATGTTCCTGGAGGAGCTCGGCATCACAGAATCCGGTCTTGAGAAACTTATTAAGTCATCATATGCCCTTCTCGATCTCATTTCATTCATCACAACAGGTGAAGACGAAACAAGAGCGTGGACTATAAAGAAAGGCACTCTGGCACCTCAGGCTGCGGGAAAAATCCATTCAGACTTTGAAAAAGGCTTCATTCGTGCCGAGACTATTGCGTATGACAAGCTTATGGAATGCGGCGGCAAAATGTCAGCGGCCAAGGAGCATGGCTGGCTGAGATCAGAGGGAAAAGACTATGTCGTTAAGGATGGCGACATATGCCACTTCCTGTTTAACGTTTAATATTTAACTAATTGTATTGACTTAGATACACCAATGTGTATAATAAGCATAGGAGCCGCTAGTGCGGCTTCTATAATCTCTAGTCCCAATACCCTTTTAGAAACAGACTGCTCCCCTGCAGTCTGTTTCGTTTTACAGGAAAATTTATGAAAACATTTACAAGAGACTACAGAATACCACTCTACAATTCTGAGGGATTTGACCGTTACTTCGGCGGTATGAAGCCCTGTGTCTTTGACATAGAAACAACCGGGCTATCTAAAGCAAACTGCAAAGTTATCCTTGCAGCAATGCTCGTTCCTACAGACAAAGGTGTCAGAGTAACACAGTTTCTTGCCGAAGACCATTATGAAGAAAATCTCGTGTTGGATGCTACCCTATCCTTCCTCAAGGACAATCAGATAAATTACCTCATAACATACAACGGCAATCATTTCGATTTGCCTTTTATAAACGGCAGACTTGAGGCTCTGCACTATGATGCGACTATTCGTCTGTATAACCTTGATTTGTATGATTTTTTCAGGAAATACACTCATCTTCCTGACATGATGAAATCACTGAATCAGAAATCCGTGGAGCGGTATTTTGGACTTGAGTCGGCAAGAGATGACATAATAACCGGCAAAGAAAGTGTCAGGCTTTACAATGAGTATGCCGTCGATGGCAACCCGCTGTACGAAAAGATTATCCTGACTCACAACCGCGAAGATGTTATTCAGCTTTACAAGCTCCTGCTCTGCGCAGGTCAAAACGACTTCGCTTCAATTCTTAAATGCGGCACTTTCGACGAGGCTATCGGCCACTATGGATTTCCGATTAATCCCTCGTCTGTATATCCAAAATGCACGGTGAAAAGTTTCATCAATGCGCGGAAGGCAATCCTGGAGATTCGGGGCGTCCAGAATTCGAAGACTGTTTCTTTGGAATTATTTCCTTGTGATGATTATCCATATAGAGCGTCTTTCAACGAGCGCACAAGAAGCATATCGGTAGATCTTCCGTTAACACAATACGACAATGATTTTTATGTCAACTTAAAAGCCCTTGGGCTCTCTGAAAAGCTCCAAGGACTTGACTCATATATTAATGGATTTTTAATTCTGAAAAAAGATTCGCAGGTGGATCACTTTGCTGCAAACGCACTCGCAGCAAGCCTTGTGGAATCTTTGCTAGAGCTCTACAGCGTATAGAAATAGTTGTTTCCAAATACGTCAATCACTTCAAATGCGACATTTCCTCTGGAAATACAACGTATGTTGTCGAAATCCGTTGTAACATAAAGGTCCGGCTTAAAACTGCCATTATAAGCAGGATCAACAAATATACAGTCTATGAAACTCAGAGGGCTCTCCTCTGAGATTTTTTCTGCCAAAGCTCGCTCCTTTAAAGGAATATGCCCTATATCAACATTCGGTTTGAAATAGCTTACCGAGAAACTGTACAGATTCTTTCCGCTTTCAAGTTCATC
>JABUTC010000008.1:4148-7004 GCA_021442505.1 Mogibacterium sp.
CATAAATCCCCTTCTTTTGTCGAAGCCCTGATTATCCTTCTCATAAGCTCCATAGGCTTCTGAGTTGCATAGCCGGTCCTTTCCTTCGAAGTTCTGCCGACCATATCGATAGACCATACATCCTTCATATTTACCAGGGTATACCAGCCGTACTCATCTTTGTATTCATCAACCCCTTTAAAGCGATACGGCTTCAGGTCGCGGTTGTAGGATTTCTCCTTCGGAACATCCAGATAGTATTTTGTAGTCTTGCTGTAAACAAGAATTGAATCATGCTTCTTTGAAAAATGCCTCTTTCCGGACCCACCCGACTTGTACTTCCAGATAATCTCATTAACAAAGTTCTTTTCGCCCATAATCTCGTCCAGGACGAGCTTAATATAATGCGATGAGTGCCAATCCAGATGAACCCACAAAAGCCCGTCATCAGCCAGCAAATCCTTAATCAGCATCAGTCTCATCGTCATATTAGCTATGTAAAATTCAAGGTTTCTCTCGAATGTGTCGTCATATGCCAGATGGTGAATCTTGTGCGTTTTCCCCTCAGCATCCTTGACAGAAATCGTCGCATTGAATTTGGATTTGGTGAAAAAAGGAGGGTCGACATAAACCGACTGAATACGACCGGCGTATCCACCCTGTAAAAGTCCGACCATAAGACTTGCATTGTCCCCTCTCGAAAGGATTGACTCATCGACATAATCAAACTTCCGGCTGCAGTTTTCGATTATTTCCCCGTACAGCCTGCGGCCTTCTTCAAAGCCTCTGCTGATATCCTGTATCTCACCCATAACCATCACCTTCAAAAGAATCCCGAGCAAAGCCCGGGATTCAAATCATATCTTATCTAAGAACTATATTAGTTAAGTACCTCAACATTCTCGAAATCAACACCTACGAGATCCTCAAGCTCTGCGCTGATGCTCATTACGAAATCGATAGCATAGTCGTTGGAAATCTCCTTAATCTTCATTACGAAACTTGGAATGTTCTCTACGCTGATATCTGCGTGCTTAAGAACTCCGTCGAGATAAATTGTCTCGATGTCATTGTCCGAGCTGATGATTCCGAAGAGGAAGCCGATGTACTCATCCTCATTTGTGATGTGAATGAAGTCATCCATGCAGATTACTCTGATCTTATAGTCAAGATCATAAGTAAGTCTTGTATTCTTGTTAATGAAAATGATGCTGCCCTTTGCCTCTTCAATCGCAGTGTTTGCGAGCTCGATCATCTTCTTGGTCTTTCCACTTCCTTTATTTCCAACTAGTACCTTCACCATGATAGTGTCCCTCCTAAATTTATATTTGTGTGTAATTATACACCTCTACACCTATGGGTGCAAAGACAAATGCGCCACCATAAGGGGTATTTTTAAATTATTTTACCTCTGCGGCCTTCTCTGCATCGAGCTGCTTGATAACTTCGTCGATTCTGTGAGCAACCTTGATGAAGTCCTCTTCCTTGAATCCTCTTGATGTCATTGGAGCAGTTCCGATTCTTACACCCGATGTCTGCATTGGTGATCTCTTCTCGTTAGGAACGCAGTTCTTGTTGAGAGTGATTCCAACTGCATCGCAGGCATTCTGGAGTTCCTTGCCTGTGAACTCGTGATCCGAAAGATCAAGCAGGAATACGTGGTTGTCTGTTCCACCGGTTACTACGTTGTATCCCATCTTTACAAACTCTTCTGCAAGAGCCTTGCAGTTAAGTCTAACCTGATGCTGATACTCCTTGAATTCCGGCTTAAGAGCCTCCTCTGCACAAACAGCCTTAGCAGCGATTACATGCTCGAGCGGACCGCCCTGTGCATATGGGAAAACAGCGCTGTCAACCTTCTTTGCAAGCTCAGGCTTTGCAAAAATCATTCCGCCTCTTGGACCTCTCAGTGTCTTGTGCGTTGTTGTTGTGATGATGTCTGCATATCCAAATGGGCTTGGATGCTCACCTGCAGCAACGAGTCCTGCAATGTGCGCCATGTCTACCATAAAGAATGCGCCGACTTCCTTTGCAACCTCAGCAAATGCCGCAAAATCAATAGTTCTTGAATATGCACTTGCTCCTGTAAGGATGAGCTTAGGCTGAAGTTCTTTTGCCTTTGCCTTGAGGTCATCCATATCGATAAATCCATTGTCATCTACATCGTAGAAATGAACGTCATACAGCTTTCCCGAGAAGTTTACTCCCGAACCGTGTGTAAGGTGTCCGCCGTTATCAAGGTTAAGTCCGAGAATTGTGTCGCCCGGCTCAAGGATTGCCTTGTATGCAGCAAAGTTAGCCTGTGAACCCGAGTGCGGCTGAACGTTTACATGGTAGTCTGTGTTGAAAACCTCTCTCCACTTATCGCAGCAGTACTCCTCGAGCTGGTCAACGAACTCTGTTCCGCCGTAGTATCTTCCCTTGTTTCCGGAAGTTCTCTGATATGGATATCCCTCAGCATACTTCCAGACAAGGCAGCTTCCGCCTGCAGCCATTACAGCCTCTGAACAATAGTTCTCTGAAGCAATAAGTTCAACGTTGTTCTTCTGACGGTTGTATTCCTTCTCAATCAGATCTGCAACTGTTGGTGATACCTTTGCTACTTCTGCAATAATCATCTGATTATAATTGCTGTTGTCATTTCCGTTCTTGTCAAACATGGATTTTGCTTCCTTTCATATATAAAGATTTAACGTCTCCAATCAGGTATATTGACCCGAGCACCAATACCGCATCATATGCAGCCATTCTTTCGGCGTCGAAAAGCAGCTCTTTATCTGTCAGCAGATTACAGCTGCATCCCCTTTTTTCAAACATATCTCTGATCTCTGTCGCAGGAACAGCTCTGTCGCTCTCCGGTTCAAGCGCAAGAAAATC
>JABUTC010000008.1:7011-15803 GCA_021442505.1 Mogibacterium sp.
TAAAAGATTCTGATAATATATCCATCATCTTATCATATTTTTTGTCTTTAAGACACCCATAAACAACCAAAAGTTTATCTCTCGGCACGATGTTTCCGAATAGTTTTTCGTACGTTGATACCGCTGCCTTAACTCCGTTTGCATTATGTGCACCGTCCAGAATTATGTATGGCTTCGTGTCTTGCAGAATCTCGAATCTTCCGGGGTTAAAAGCGGTCTTAAGACCTTCTCTTATATTGTCCTCTGTGACATCTGCCGATACGAGCGATGCTGCTATTGCGACAATTGCATTGGCGACCTGATGTTCCCCTAGCATTGAGATTTCAAGCTTTTCAAAATGCTTTCCGCAAACATCTGCCGTGAACACAGTACCTGCTTTAATCTCACATAAAGATTCATCAACAGTCACACAATCAAATGCCGAAGCATCAATGAACTCAGAATTATTCTTTAAAGCTGCCTCTCTGATAATTTCCTTGATTTCACGTTCTGCCGATTCACTTATTATTGGAACTCCGGGCTTTACAATATGCGCCTTATCTCTGGCAATTTCCTCGACTGTCTCTCCAAGAATGTCAGTGTGGTCAAGCCCTATCTGGGTAAGAACTGTGCATACCGGCTCTTCAACTGTATTTGTGACATCGAGCATTGCGCCTATTCCTGCCTCAATTATTGCATAATCGACCTTCCTCTCGGAGAAATACAGATATGCAGTCGCTGTAATCGCCTCGAAAAACGAAAGTCCGCCGTAGCCCTCCGACTCGAGAACAGAATTTTTTTGCAGGACAGAGTCGGCAATCCGGTTGAGATCTTCATCGGAAATCATTCTGTCATCCACCTGAATTCTCTCGTTGAAAACTTCGAGGTGCGGTGATGTGAACGCACCGACTGAATAACCCGCGCAGTTCAAAATGCTTTTAACATAGAAAGAGACGGAACCCTTTCCATTGGTTCCGCCCACGTGAATAATCTTAAGGTCTTTCTCGGGATTTCCAAGAAGTTCCAGCAGCCTTCTCATACGAGCAAGGCCTGCCGGTCCCTTTGTTTTGTTTACCGCATATAAACGATCTACAATATTCATCTATTTCTGAATTGACTCGAGTCTTGCTACAACTGTCTCGAGCATCTCCTTGTACTTTTCGCCCTTTGCCTTCTCTTCCTCAACGAGCTCAGCCGGAGCCTTTGCTACGAAGCCCTGGTTAGCGAGTTTCTTCTCAACTCTTGCAACCTCGCCCTCGAGTCTTGCCTTCTCCTTCGTGAGTCTTTCAATCTCAGCTTCCATATCAACGAGTTCATCGAGAGGTACAAGAATCTCCGCTCCGTCGATTACTGCCGACATTACATCTGAAGGTGCCTCTGCACTGCTTGGCTCTACAGTGATGCTTACAACATTTGCAATGTTCTTAACATACTGCTCAACAGCTGAAACAGTGTCTGCAATTGAATCAGTTCTGACAATAAGGTTGAGCTTTCTGCTTGGTGCAGCCTCTGCCTCTGCCCTGATGTTTCTTACAGCCTTAATGATATCCATAGCAGTTTCAATTCTTGCTACAGCATCAGCATAATCCATTGCCTCATCGTATACAGGCCATGATGACTTAATGAGAAGACCGTCAGGATTCTCCTCTGTCTTAGCATCTGCAGGCAGGAAGCTCCAGATTTCCTCTGTAATGAAAGGCATAAATGGATGAAGCAGCTTGCAAAGATCCTTCAGCGCTTTCTGAAGTACATATCTTGCAGTCTTCTTGTCCTCCTCATCATCACCCCAGAGTCTCTTCTTTATAAGCTCGATATACCAGTCGCAGAATACATCCCAGATAAGCTCATAAACCTTCTGTCCGGCAAGTCCGAGTTCAAATTTGTCGAGCGAATCAGTTACATACTTTGTGCCCTCATTAATCTGAGCAAGAATCCACTTATCCTCATCCTTGAGTACAGCAGTCTTCTCGTCTGCCATAGGAAGGAACTCGTCGTCCTCTCCCACAAGGTTCATAATTGTAAATCTCGATGCGTTCCAAAGCTTGTTTGCGAAGTTTCTTGCAGCCTCGAGTTTGCTCTGGATAAAACGCATGTCGTTACCAGGAGTAATGCCTGTTGCGAGCATGAATCTCAGCGCGTCTGCACCGTACTCGTTGATAACCTCGAGCGGATCGATACCGTTGCCAAGTGACTTTGACATCTTGCGTCCCTGCTCGTCTCTTACAAGTCCGTGCAGGAATACGTATTTGAAAGGAATCTCTCCCATCGACTCGCATGATGAGAATACCATTCTGATTACCCAGAAGAACAGAATGTCATATCCGGTAACCATTACCGAGTTAGGGTAAAAATATCCCAGTTCAGGCGTCTTCTCCGGCCATCCGAGTGTCGAGAACGGCCAAAGTGCCGAGCTGAACCATGTGTCGAGAACATCCTCATCCTGGCTGAGATGAGTGCATCCGCACTTAGGACATTTCTCAGGCATCTCGTGTCCGACAACAACCTCTCCGCACTCATCGCAGTAGTAAGCAGGAATTCTGTGTCCCCACCAAAGCTGTCTTGAGATGCACCAGTCGCGAATATCATAGAGCCAGTTGAGATAAATCTTCTCAAATCTTGCAGGAACGTGGATCATCTCACCTGAAGTTGCAGCCTCGATTGCAGGCTTTGCAAGTTCCTTCATAGCAACGAACCACTGCTCTGAAATGCGAGGCTCGATAACAGTGTGACATCTGTAGCATTCTCCCGCAGGAATAACCACATCCTCTACCTTTACGAGATATCCTGCCTCATCGAGGTCTTTTATCCACTCCTTACGGCACTCATAACGGTCCATGCCTGCATACTTGCCGGCCATTTCGTTCATATGCGCCGTCTCATCGATACAGCAAATCTGTTCGAGATTGCTTCTGAGACCAACCTCAAAGTCATTAGGGTCATGAGCAGGTGTGATCTTTACAGCTCCTGTACCCTTTTCCGGGTCAGCGTGCTCATCAGTAACAACAGGAATCTCTCTGCCAACAAGTGGAATTACCACGTTCTTGCCAACGAGATGTGCATATCTCTCGTCACCTTCAGCAACAGCAACACCGGAGTCTCCGAAAATTGTCTCAGGACGGGATGTAGCAACTGTGATTCCCTCTGAACCGTCTGCTGCAGGATAGTAAATATACCAGTAGTGTCCGTTGAAATCCTCGTGCTCAACCTCAGCATCCGAAAGAGTAGTCTTACAGCTTGGGCACCAGTTGATAATTCTGTTTCCCTTGTAAATCAGTCCCTTGTTGTAGAGATTGATAAAGAACTCGTTAACCGCCTTATTGCAGCCCTCGTCCATTGTAAAACGCTCTCTTCTCCAGTCGCATGAGTCTCCGAGCTTGCGGCACTGCTTTGTAATTCTTCCGCCGTATTCTCTCTTCCAGTCCCATGCATACTCGAGGAACTCTTCACGAGAAAGATCGTGCTTGTCCTTTCCCGTCTCCTCGAGAATCTTCTGAGCAACTTTTACCTCTGTGGCGATGCTCGCATGGTCTGAGCCCGGAAGCCAGAGAGCACTGTAGCCCTGCATTCTCTTCCATCTGATCAGAACATCCTGAAGTGTCTGGTCAAGCGCGTGTCCCATGTGAAGCTGGCCTGTAATATTTGGAGGTGGCATTACAATAGTGTAAGGTTCCTTGTTCTCGTCAACCTCAGCATTGAATGCTCCCTTTGTTTCCCACATTTCGTAGATGCGATCCTCAAACCCCTTAGGATCGTAAGTTTTAGCAAGATTCTTCATCCCATTCCTCCTTAATAAGTCGAATACTCACCGCCCTTATCAAGCACTTCATGCCTGATCTGGCTCATTCTCTCGTCAACCTTTGCAAGCTGCAAAGCACAGTCTTTCAGATTATCCTGTATCTCATCGCTAAGCTCACCCTTGTTCTTGTATCTGAGCTCGTGTTCAAGCGTTGCCCATGTATCCATAGCTATGCTTCTGAACTGAACCTCAACAGGAACAAGTGCCATCCTATTAACAAGATAAACAGGAATTGCGACGACTACGTGTAGACTTCTGTATCCGCTATCCTTCGGTTTCTTGCAATAGTCTTTCATTCTAAGGAGCTTGATGTCTGACTGCTCAAGGAGAAGGTCAAGCATAATATATATGTCCTCCTCGTAGTTGCAGATAACCCGTACTCCTCCAATATCAAATACTTCTTTCCTGACAGTATCAAGGTTGTTTATCGGATCTTTGATTCCGTAACGCTCTGCCT
Organism: Mogibacterium sp.; assembly: GCA_021442505.1. Classification (GTDB taxonomy): domain Bacteria; phylum Bacillota; class Clostridia; order Peptostreptococcales; family Anaerovoracaceae; genus Crickella. Next base: position 11,244 of record JABUTC010000008.1, read on the forward strand.
TCTCTATTATGCTGTCCATCGACTTGAGTCTGGTCTTTATATGATGGATAGGCATATAAGAGTATTTCTTGTCAAAATCATCCGACAGAACATCGAGCTTTACATCAAGTTCCTTGATAGCCGAGTTATACAGCAGACTTATTTCATCAATCTTCTCCTGCAGTTCCTCGTCAGTCCCCTTGAACTCAGGCATCTTATTCTTGATTCCTTCAGCGTCGTAATATCTAAATGCCATTATATCTCCTATTCGCAAGGCTCTCTCAAAGTCTTGCGCTAACTATATAATTATAGCATAAGAAAGCCTTGTTTTTCATCAGTTCTCCAGTGCATTCTTAGCTAATTTATCAGCCATTTCGTTATACTTGTTGCCCGCATGTGCCGTCACCTTAACGAACTTAATGTTAATTTTTTCCCTGGCCTCAGCAACATACGCTTTATACTCACGAGTCATATCGAGGTTGGCCTTCCAGAGATTGTCGCCCCATTTGCCTACGCCCTCGTAATCGTGATGAATGACGACAGCCTTGTATCCCTTGCTTATGCAGTAATCGATGGCAAGCCTTGCTCCCATGATTTCTCCGGCCACATTTCTCAGGCTTGACTGGTCATCGTCATATGCCGCGCTGATTTCCTTTGTTCCTTCCTCGTCAACTATGATTGCGGCGCCTGAATATCTCCCGCTTGCAGCATCATAGCTTCCGTCAACATAGGCCGAAACAGCATCTCCCGTCGAGACAGCGCTAGCACCTCTAACAATGCCAAGGTATTCCTCTGCATCTCTTATCGTCGAAAAACTCTTGTACTCTGCGCCGCTGAATCCGTCAACGCTTGCCTTGCATTCGTCCCAGCTTGCGAAAATCCCGGTTTCTCTGCCTTTTCTTACTGCGTAGTATTTCTTCGCCATCTCAGTCTCCTCAAACTTTCGAAGGAAGCTTCTTCTGTGAATCGGTGTTATGCCAAAATTCTTCAGTCCCTCGTAATGTGCCGATGTGCCGTAGCCCTTATTTGATGCGAAGTCATATCCCGGGTACATCTCATCCATTTCGGTCATGTATGAGTCCCTTGCAACCTTTGCAACTATCGAGGCGGCCGCAATGGATAGGCTCTTTTCGTCACCTTTGATGATTGACTCCTGCGGAATATCCGTATCAAGTCTTACTGCATCAATGAGTATGCAATCAATTTTCTCACCCTCAGGCAGGGAGGAATTTGCCGCATCTATCGCCTTAAGCATCGCTCTCTTAGTTGCATTCAGGATATTGATGTTATCGATAACATGATTATCAGATATGCCTATTCCGTAAGCGACGGCCTTGTCCCTTATTACTGCATCGAGCTCTTCTCTCTTTTTGGCACTCAGCTTCTTTGAGTCGTTTACCCCAAGGACATCAAAATCTGCAGGAAGCACAACACAGGCAGCATAAACAGGTCCGGCAAGAGGCCCTCTTCCAACCTCATCGATTCCGGCTATGTATTTCCTGCCCGATGCTCTGAGTTCATCCTCGTGAGCTTTCATCTCGGCAAGCTTTTCTGCTTGTGTTTTTAATCTTTCTTCCTTGGTCATCTTCCCTTGTTTTTCAGCTATTCCGGCTTCTCTAAAGATATTCTTCCCAGCTTTCCTCCGCGGAATTCATCAAGAACTGTTCTACCCGTTCTCTCATAGTCAATTCTCTTTCCGGAGAGAATGAATCCGCGCTTTAAAGCTATTGCGTCCATATTCTCAATGGTTTCTTCCGAAATCTCATCCAGCTTGTATCTTTCCTTCAGGTTGTTGGGATAGTCCTTCTCGAGCACTTTGATAAGTTCGAATGCCAGGTCCTGAACTCCCAGAATGTCGTCCTTTATGCTTCCGCAGAATGCGAGTGCAAGGCCTACCTTTGGATCCTCGAATTTAGGCCAGAGTATTCCCGGTGTATCAAGGAGCTGCATACCGTTACTTAGTGTAACCCACTGCTTTCCCTTGGTCACACCCGGTCTGTCTCCTGTCATCGTGCTTCTCTTGCCGATGAGTCTGTTAATCAGTGAAGACTTTCCTACATTAGGAACTCCAACTATCATCATTCGAAGGGGTCTTTTGAAGCTCTTCACCTCGTTTCTGAGTTTCTCCTCTTCCTCCAGCGCCTTCAGAAGCAGCTTTATGTTCTCTCCCGACTGCAGATTCAGGGCTAAAGTCCTGTTTCCCTGCTTTTCAAAGTACGCCTTCCATGCAGCAGTAGCTTCAGCATCCGCAAGGTCGGACTTGCCGAGAACAATGATTCTCTTTTTGCCGGCAACAAGTTCGTCTATTATAGGGTTTCTGCTCGAATACGGGATGCGGCTGTCGATTATTTCAATAACAACATCAACTGCCTTAAGATTCTCCTGTATGAGTTCCCTTGTTTTTTTCATATGGCCCGGGTACCAGTTTATGTTCTCTAAAGCCATACTACCTCCTTGTTTGATACAAAAAAATGCATACCCTCTGCTTTTGCTTCAGGTACGCATCTCTTGCTTTTAGTAAGACTAAGCCTGCTTAATCTTAGCAGCCTTACCGGTTCTTTCGCGCATGTAGTTGAGCTTAGCTCTTCTAACTTTGCCCTTTCTAACCAGCTCAATCTTCTCAATTCTTGGTGAATGAAGTGGGAAAGTCTTCTCAACTCCGATTCCCTGTGACAGCTTTCTTACAGTGAAAGTCTCGTTCACTCCGCCGTGCTGTCTCTTAAGCACATAACCCTCGAATACCTGAATTCTCTCTCTCTGGCCCTCGACGATCTTGACGTGCACTCGTACAGTATCACCAACATTGAACTGTGGAATGTCTTCCTTCTTGTAGTCCATTGTAATCTGATCTAAAACGTTCATTTATGTTATTCCTCCTTCCCCTCAAAGACGTTCTTGGTTCCTCTATGTCACTTCTTCCGCATATCCCCAGCGGAACGCCCGTAATAACGTTGAAAGTATAACAAAAACGAAATTCAATGTCAAAGCTTTTTTCAAGCTCTCGGGTGAGTTTTTTTGTAAACCTCTCTGACGTGAATGTCAATCACCGCAAGGTATGCAAGTCCGACACTCATATTGTCAAATCCCATAAGTTCCTGCAGCGTTCTGATGTCTCCGCCATTCTGCAGAATATGTACAGCAAAAGTATCTCTCAATATCTGCGGTGACATTCTCTCACCGGCACCTATCATTTCTCCGTAATCCCTGAGCAGTCTCCAGATTCCCTGTCTTGTAAGGCATCCTCCCCTGCTGTTTATAAAAACATAATCGCCGGGCTCAGGTCTTCCGCCCTTGAAACTTGGATATGCCTCCTCAAAGTATCTGCTTAGCGCGTTATGCAGGTGGCTTCCGATAGGCACGATTCTGCTTTCCGAATTCCCTTCTCGAATTGTTGCAAAATTCATCTTGAGATTGATGTCCTCATACTTGATTCTGACAACCTCACTAACTCTTGCACCTGTGCCGTACATAAACTCAAGAAGAGCCTTATCTCTCAGCCCTCTGAAGCTTTCAGCAGGAAGATCCATAAGCTGTGCAGCCTCCTCGACACTTAAGTAGTCTATCTGCCTTGTGTCAATTCTGGCTGATTTTATCTTGTCAAAAGGATTATCCTTTCTCTTTCCATTTACAACAAGATAATCGTAATAGGCTCTTATAGCCGAAATCTTTCTGTTGATAGTCGCCTTAGACTTGTTCGTCTTATTAAGACTCAGTATATATGCGACAGCATCGCTGTCCTCACAGTCTGAAAGGCCTTTATCATTTCTCGCTAAAAGAAAGCTCTCAAAGGCGGACAGATCACGACCATATGCGATTAGAGTGTTTTCTGCCTTGTGCTTCTCAGTTTTGAGATATTCGATAAAAGCTTTCATAACTGCGTCTCCTTTACGATAATATTTTCAAAGTTATTTTATCATCAGCAGACCTATGCAAAAAGCAGTTATTCTCTATAAACTCAAAAATACTTAACAGTACATTGAATACCGGCATATGAAAAACGGGTCTCCCGACCCGTTTTTCACTGTGTGCATCCGTTTTCTCAAGCGGTCAGAAAGGATTAGTATTTCCAAAGCCTCCTATTAGGCTTCCTCACCGCACCTGAATGATATCAGGAATCTCTTTTCCTTTCCGCACAGTCTCATTCGTGACTATATATACTTTTTTAACGAATAATACAGTCTAAATGATTTTCATTCTCACAGCAAGCTCGTACAGGAACTGCTGTTTCCACCTTCTCCATGTATTCTCGTGGGCGTAATCCTTGAACGATTTCTTTAATACAATATTATCTACTATTCCCTGTCTGTACTCCTCCGGTATTGTCATCAGAGCATCTTCAACAGTCCTTATCCTGCTTTCGATATTTTCGAACATATCGGCATCTCTGTTAGCGTCATCACCAACAAATGCCTTCATTCTGTCAATATCCCTTACCAGCCAGATGCATTGCATATATACAGTTCTTGGAAGCACATAACATTCCATTGACCTGATCTGATACTCATGCATATTATCTCTCCTCCATCTCAGATATTTGCAGCAAATTTAAGACCCCTACCCTTAATTTACTTACATTAAGGA
>JABUTC010000008.1:15828-23281 GCA_021442505.1 Mogibacterium sp.
GATGAAAGAATTATTAAATATCGAGATTATTCGACTTCAAGTGCATCTTCCACTACCAATTTCTTCTTTTTTCTGCTTCTGATCCTGAAAACAAAGAATGCTGTCGCCGCAAGTATTGCTCCTCCGCCAACGGCTTCAATTCTCGATGCCCAGACAGCAGCTGCTGTACCGAATATCGGGAGTATCTGGCAGATAATATTTACTACTGCCACTCCACCAACTGTTGCAGCTATTCTCTTAGGCGTAAGGAGTTTTCCGAGAGGAACATCAGGGAAAGCATACTTAAGCCCTGCCGCAAGAGCGCCGAGCACCACCGCAGAAAGCAGTACCCATTTTAGCAGAAAGGCCAGTATCGGTGATGCTACGCCTCCTATCAGAAACTCGAGAAGCTTCATCAGCCCATAGCCAATGATGTACAGCGGCGCCATAATAATCTTTCCGATTGATACGCGCTTCTTCTGTCTCTCTGTATCCTGGTCATCAATCTGATCAGCCGGCATATCCATAGGAACATCTCCAATGTCCTGAACTATTGCCGCCTGCACATTGATATCGTCATATGTCGGCGGTGTATCCGCAAGTCCTGCAGCACCGGCAGCTACAGCAGCAGCCAATGCAGCCGCAGCAGCTTTCTTGGCTTTATCATTGCCGTGATCTTTAACTTTTCCGTTTTCCGTTGTCATCTATATATCCCCCTGTTTGAATCCGAGAAATTCACAAGCCACAGCTGCATGCATTCTTACAGCAGCTATAAGCGCCTCCTCGCTTGGCAGGAAGCAAGGCGAATGAAGAGCCTCGCTGCAGCCGGCACCAATATGGTAGAAGCTGCCTGCCTTTTCACTTATATAATAACCGAAATCCTCTGTTGTCATCAAGGGTTCTTCGATCATAAACACAGCATCGTCGCCAAACATTCTTCTTGCTGTCGCCTCGGCAACAGCGGTTTCATTGTCTGTATTTACAATTCCCGCATAGCTTTCGATGAGATTAATATCGGATTCAGACCCAAACTCAGCGCATACACTCTCTATAGTCTCGCAAACTCTCTTCTTTAGAGCGGACCTGTTCTCTTCTCCCAGAGATCTTATGATTCCTGCGAAAAATGCCTCATCGGCAATCACATTCCTCACTGTGCCTGCCTTAAGCATTCCGGTCGACACAACGCAGCGGTCCTCCTGCTCCTGAGGAAGTCCTCTCAATCTGCTGACAGCAAGCGCTGCCGCAGCAAGAGCATCTATTCCTTTCTCAGGCGACGCACCATGTGCAGATTTTCCTTTGATGGTAACATCAAACATATCTGATGCCGCGTAGAATTTCCCGTAGCGTATTCCTATACATCCTTCAGGAATTGCAGGGTCAACATGTGCTCCAAATACTGCATCAACATCTGCCAGCACACCTGCTTCAATCAGCTTTCTCGCACCACCGCTACCCTCTTCGTCCGGTTGGAAGATAAAAACAACGGTACCGTTAAGCCTGTCCTTCATTCCTGAAAGAATTTTTGCGGCACCTAGAACAGAAGCCGTGTGAACATCGTGACCGCAGGCGTGCATTATACCTTTTCTCTCAGAGGCAAAAGCCGCACCTGTAGCCTCCTCAACAGGAAGCGCATCCATGTCTGCACGAAAAGCCACCGTCTTTCCTTCGCCGCATTTCAATCTTCCGACAACTGCGGTCCCATAAGGTCTGCAAGTCTCGATTCCGAGCGAAGCAAGATAAGACTCGATAAGTTCTGCAGTCTTAAACTCCTCATTTCCGAGTTCAGGATTCCTGTGAATATTCTCTCTAAGTCCGATTACTTCACTTCTTATTTCGTTGTTAATCTCTAACAATTCTCTCATTCTTTATTTATTCTCTCTGAGTCCTGTAACAAACTTTTCCAGCCTGTCCAGTCCCTCTTTAAGTTCCTCGTCCGAGTAGCAGTAAGTAAGTCTGATATAGCCCTCTGTTCCGAAACAGCTTCCCGGAGTCACCGCAAGGCCGCATTCTGCAATCATTTTTCTGCAGAAATCCGCCGAGCTGATTCCAAATTCCTTAATTGACGGAAATACATAGAACGCACCTTCAGGTTCGCATAGATCAAGCCCCATATTTTTGAGTCTCGAGAGCACATAAGCCCTTCTTTTCTCGTAAACCTTCACCATGCCCGAAACGTCGCATGAAAGGGCCTCAACGCAGGCCTTCTGGAAAGGCGCCGGAGTGGATACCACGCAGTACTGATGAATGAGTTCAAGCCTCTCCTTGATATCAGCCGGCATCATCAGATATCCCACACGCCATCCGGTCATCGCATAAGGTTTAGAGAAGCTCTGTACTACGATAATCTGCTCTCTAAGGTCCTCGTAATCTGCAAGAGTCCTGTAATCATCAACATATATAAGCTGCCTGTACACGTCGTCGCAGATTGCAAAAATCTTTTTGCCCTTGATTGCGTCATGTATCGCATCAAGGCTTTCCTTTGTGTATATGCAACCGGTCGGATTGTTTGGCGTGTTGACGATTATCGCTTTTGTTTTCTCAGTTATGAGTGCATTTAACTTTGCGCCGTCAATTTGGAAATCATCCTCAGACGTATCGAGATATACCGGAATTCCACGGCAGAGTTTAACGATCTCCTCATACAGCACAAATGCCGGCGTGAGTATTATTACCTCATCTCCGGGATTAATAATTCCGAACAGTGCGGTGAAAATCGCTTCCGTAGCGCCCGCTGTGACAATTATCTCGTCTTTGTCATAATGCAGGTTGTTATTCGCACTTTCATATTTCGAAATTGCTTCCCTCAGGTCGACACTTCCATTATTTGCAATGTAATGAGTCTCTCCGGCAGAAAGTGCCTCTGTCACCTTCTCTCTTACAGGCGCAGGCGTGTCAAAATCAGGCTCTCCAAGAGTCAGTGCGACACAACCCGGTGTTGCAGCCGCAAGTGCCGAAAACTCTCTTATAGCGCTTCTTTTGCTGTTGTATACTGCTTCATTTAAAGCATCTCTCATAGCTTCTTCCTTGCCTCCGCAAACTCATTATCACAGTCAAGAACTGCAAAATAATCATCCATAGTCTGTGCTCTTCTTATAAGCTTCAGCTCACCGTTTTCCCTGAGCATATATTCAGCAGGTCTCAGCTTTCCATTGTATGTGTATCCCATTGAATGTCCGTGTGCACCCGCATCGTGAATCGCAAGAATGTCTCCGTATTCCACTTCAGGAAGTTCCCTGTCTACGGCAAACTTGTCATTGTTCTCGCAAAGCGATCCGACAACATCGTAAACTCCGGCTGGCTCGGCGTTTTCTTTTCCCAGCACCGTGATGTGATGGTACGAACCGTAAATTGCAGGCCTCATAAGGCAAGCCGCAGTCGCATCAACGCCTATGTATTCCTTGTAAATATGCTTCTTTCCAATAACACTTGTCAGAAGATATCCGTAAGGTCCCGTGATGTACCTTCCCATTTCCGTATAGATTGCAGGCTCAAGACCATTTGCCTTAAGAACCCTGTCGTAGACCTCGTGCACAGCTTCGCCTATCGCCTTAATATCCACTGCATTCTCTTCAGGTCTATAAGGGATTCCTATTCCGCCGGACATATCGATGAAGTCGAGACAGATTCCAAGCCGATCCTTAATTTCCAAGGCTACTGCAAAAAGTTCCTCGGCAAGCTTAGGATAATATGAGTTCTCAAGCGAACAGCTTGCGAGCATCGCATGTATGCCAAAGCTTTCTGCTCCCTCTTCCTTCAGCCTTCCAAGTGCGTCGAAAAGCTGTTCTCCGGTCATTCCGAACTTCGAGTCATAAAGATGACCCATTATATCGCTTGTTCCTCCGAATTTTCCCGGATTATATCTGCAGCAGACCTTCTTTGGAATGCTTCCGGTTGCCTCTATAATCCGGTCAATCTGAGTAATGTCATCGAAGTTTATTACAGCTCCTGCCGCTACAGCCTCCCTGTATTCGGCGTCGCTCGTTTCATTGGATGAAAAAACAAGCTTATCACCCGTCATACCCGAGCAGCCCGCCATTACAAGTTCAGGTACAGACGCGCAATCAGCACCGCAGCCGAGCGAAGCGAGCAGTCTTAGTATCGCAGGAGTCGGAGTGGCTTTTACCGCAAAATACTCGCAAAATCCGGGATTCCAGGAAAAAGCATCATACACTCTGCGTACGCAGTCTGCTATTCCTTTTTCATCATAAACATAGAAAGGCGTGGGATGTTTATCCACCCACGCTTTTGCTGCATTAAGATCAAATGGTAAATTCTTCATTTATCTCTCCTAAAGAGTTCTGAGGTCCGCCTCGAGAGCGGTCTTAAGTGTAGTCTGCTCATCCTTCATCTTGATAAGCTTTGCAGGGCAACCTGCCACTACCGCATTCTCAGGTACGTCAGCAGTCACAACTGCGCCTGCTGCTACAACCGCACCTTTTCCAATGCGCACGCCCTCAAGAACCACTGCATTCGCACCTACAAGAACATCGTCTTCAACTATTACAGGTGTAGCTGATGCAGGTTCAATAACTCCTGCAAGTACAGCACCGGCACCGATATGGCAGTTTGTTCCAACGGTTGCTCTTCCGCCGAGAACCGCACCCATATCAATCATGCTTCCCTCTCCGATGACAGCTCCGATATTGATTACCGCGCCCATCATAATTACTGCATTCCTGCCGATTTCTACCTGCTCCCTTATTATAGCACCCGGCTCGATTCTTGCCTGAATATTCTTAATATCAAGCATAGGGATGGCACTGTTTCTGCAATCATTTTCGATAACGATATCGTCGATTCTGTCTGCGTTTGCCTCAATGACCGGTCCGAGTTCTCTCCAGTCTCCGAAAACAATCTTATCTGCAGCCCCGAAAACCTTAGCGCTGCCGTAGTCGATTGCCTCCTTCTCTTTTACATAAAGCTTGACCGGAGTCTTCTTCTCTGCCGTTGCAATGTATTGAATGATTTCCTGTGCGTTCATCAGTTCCCCCTATTTCATCATATCCTGCATATTATAAAGTCCTGCAGGCTTTCCAACCATATATGCTGCCGCTGCCATTGCTCCATCTGCGAAAAGGGCTCTGTCTGCAGCCTCATGCTTTATTGTAATCGTCTCACGTCCTGTTGTGATAATAACTTCATGCATGCCCACAACATTTCCCATTCTCAGCGAATGGATTCCAATCTCCTGCGGCTGCCTCTTTCCGTTTTCATGTCTGCCGATTACAAACTCAGCATCCGTCCTGGCCTCCTTTACGGAATTGGCAATCATAAGAGCCGTTCCGCTTGGCACATCAAGCTTTCTGTTATGATGCGCCTCGACGATCTCTATGTCAGCCCCGGGAAAAGCGGCTGCAGCCTTTTTCGCCAGCTCGCATGTTACGGCAACGCCGATTGACATATTTGCGCTGAAGAAAATCGGAACCTCTGCTGCTGCATCCCTGATGAGTACCCTTTCCTCGTCAGTCTGCCCTGTTGTAGCGATTACAACCGGAAGCTGTCTCTCTTTGCAGTATGCGAGTATATCAGCTGTAGCACTGTGATGTGAAAAGTCTACAACGCAGTCTGCATCTCCCCTGTATTCCGCAAGGCTGCCATACTGTCCTTCAATCTCACTTCCTGCATACTCAAGACTTACTTCAGCAACAATATTTACATCTTCTCTTTCTGCTGCGAGGGAGGCAATCTTTCTTCCCATCTGTCCAGCCGCTCCATTAAGAATAATATTCATTAAATATCTCCCGTTTCTGTTTTAATTAGATAATGCCCTTAGCTCTCATAATTCCGAGCATTCTCTCCTTGTTCTGTGGCTCCATATCTGTAAGTGGAAGACGAATATAGTCATCACAGAAGCCCATAGCTGCAACTGCGGACTTAACCGGAATAGGGTTAACCTCACAGAAGAGTGCTTTTACAAGCTCCATATACTCACACTGCATTGCTGCGGAACCTGCAACATCGCCTTCGAAGAAACGATTGCAAAGTTCAACTGTCTCAGCAGGTACAACATTTGACAGAACCGAGATAACTCCCTTTCCTCCCATTGCAAGGATTGGTGTAATCTGGTCGTCGTTTCCTGAATAGATATCAAGCTGGTCGCCAACAAGGGCAAAAGTCTCAACAATCTTTGAGATATTACTGTTAGCCTCTTTGATTGCTGCAATTCTCGGGTGCTTTGCAAGCTCAACATATGTCGAAGGCTCAATGTTTACTCCGGTTCTTGAAGGAACGTTGTAAACGATGATTGGCTTTGTCGATGCATCGGCTATTGCATTATACATCTGAATAAGGCCTTTCTGTGTAGCCTTGTTGTAGTAAGGTGTAACAACAAGCATTGCATCATAGCCAAGCTCACACGCGCATTCTGTAAGGCTGATTGCATATGCTGTATCATTTGAACCTGTGCCGGCAATCGCAGGTACTCTTCCTCCGATTCTGTCGATTGCATATCTGAAAACCTCTCTGTGCTCCTCGTCACTAAGTGTCGAACCTTCGCCGGTAGTTCCTGCGATTACTAGAGCGTTGATTCCCTGCTCAATCTGCCAGTCGATAAGTCTTCCAAACGACTCATAATCCACGCCTGCTTCTGTCATCGGTGTGATAATGGCTGTAGCAGCTCCCTGAAAAATAGTATTCTCTCTCATTTCTTTTCTCCTTTTCCCTGATTATTTTAATGGAATATGATATTGCACTGCTATTGCAATATCCGGAAAAAAACAGCCGCTGCAATTGCAACGGCTGTATGTCATCGATAACATTCGCATGCGTAACAATACAAATGCGAATCTACAATTAAACCTAGCTCACCGCAACTGCGACAGTCAGAAAGATCTTATCTTCCTGCCCAGAATGAGAATCGTCACTTCCCTTCTTCGGCGGTTATCCCTTTCATCCAAGCAACGGCCTGACCGGCCTCTGGCACTTTGATTACTGATAATACCCGCACCTCTATCCATTAATTGCAATATTCAGTTAAGAGCATATTATCAAACACAAGGGCTGTGGTCAAGCATATTTCACAAAAACGCACAGTTTCAGCCCTTGTTTTTATTATAAATGCACAAATTTTGCTTTAATCCTGCTTCTTTTTCGGTTTCATTAAATTACCAATAACCGTCAGAAGGAATCCAGCAAGAAGGAATGCCAATATCGCAAGTTTGCCTGATGCACTTGAAAAGAGGACAGCTACAGACCCCAGGAACGGAAGCTGCGCCTTAACTACTCCTATCATATTGCTGTAAGGAACCGGATACATATCGTTCTGCGCGTTAGCATCTCCCTTGGTAATAAATTCCCTCTTCTCTGTATCATTGGTAACAACTCTGTGAGTGATTGAAATCTCATCGGGGTCGCCTGAGCCGTTAACAGGTCTGTATACTATTACCTGTCCGGCCTCAACAGTAGCTGCATCCTGAGGCTTTGCATAGACCAGGCTTCCTACAGCAATTGCAGGTTCCATACTTCCGCTTATAAC
>JABUTC010000008.1:23760-25041 GCA_021442505.1 Mogibacterium sp.
ATTTTCTTAAAAGCATCTGCCTTAGATGTCGCATAACCCTTGTTAATCAAGGCTTTAGCGAAGGTTATCTTGCCGATAAAACTCTGCTCTATGATATCAACGAGGTCATCAGTAGAAATATCGTAACCAAGCTCGTTAAGTTTTTTTACCATTTCATCATTTCTTCGAGCTCTGTGACCATTGACTTCACTTAATGTTTTTACAAGCTTTGGATTATCAAAGTCTATATTGTAGCCCAGAATATGTATATCGTCTCCGAGTTCGTCTTCCGAGTCGAACTCAATGCCTGGTATTACGATAATGCTTTTGCCCTTTGCATATTTATGAGCAACTTTTGAACCCCCTATGCCGTCATGATCGGTTATGGCAATGATTTCATAGCCTTCCTTTTCCCAGAGGTCTACTATCTCCTCCGGGCTGTAATCGCCGTCGGAATAATATGAATGTATGTGCAAGTCCCTTTTTACGTCCATATAATCTCCTTTATAAAACTAAAGAGCCTCTACATCCTGCTCGTCAAGAAAACTTATATACGGCAGGTTTCTGTACTTCTCATCATAGTCAAGACCGTAGCCGACTACGAAAAGGTCCTCAACCGGGAAGCCTACATAGTCTCCCTGTATATCCGCAACTCTTCTTGCGCTCTTGTCGAGCATGGTGCAGATTTTTACAACCTTAGGATTTCTCTCCTCCAGCTTCTTGATTACATAAGAAAGAGTGTTTCCTGTGTCTATGATATCTTCCACAACAATAACGTTCTTGTTGTAAAGATTCTCCTTAGGCTCGAGCCAGAACTTTGCTACTCCTGAACTGATAGTGGATGAGCCGTAGCTGCTTGCTCCGATGAAATCAATCTCGACACTTGTCGTAATCCACTTCATCACCTCTGCCATCCATGGCACGGATCCCTTGAGAGTTCCGAGAAGCACTACCTTTTCACCCTCAAAATCCTTGCTGATCTGTGCTCCAATCTCTTTAGCCCTTTCCCTGATCTGCTCCTCTGTAAAGAGCACCTTGCCTATTGCAGGTTTAAGTTCCTTCTCAGCCATCTTATTTCTCCTTCTCAAGCTCTTTTTCTATTGCATCAAGTAAATCTTCATGTCCCGTTTTCTTGAGCGCCGAAACGGGAATAATCACGTCTTCCTTGTCCATGTCAAGAGTGCTTCTGATCAGCTTCATTGACTTTGCCATCTCGTTTCTGGACACCTTATCGGACTTTGTCGCAACAACTATGCCGCTGAGTCCGTAGTACTTGAGATAATCATACATCTGAACATCCTG
>JABUTC010000008.1:25095-27033 GCA_021442505.1 Mogibacterium sp.
TGCAGGTAGCCCTCGACAAGCTTTGCCCAACGCAGCTTCTCGCTCTTGGAGACCTTTGCATAGCCGTAGCCCGGCAGGTCGACAATGCGGAAGTCGTCATTTATAAGGTAAAAATTAATTGTTCTCGTCTTGCCCGGGCTTCCGGAAACGCGTGCGAGGCTTTTTCTCCCCGTGAGAAGATTGAGAAGCGAGCTCTTGCCGACATTGGATCTTCCGGCAAAAGCTATCTCGTATCTGTCCTCAGGCGGGTACTGCGACGGTTTTACCGCAACAGCCTCAATCTCAGATTTATTAATCTTCATCGATAATCACCTTAAGCGCATCTTCTACTGTATCGATGCAAACAAACTCAATCTTCTTTCTGACACTTGCAGGAATATCCTCCAGATCAGGCTCATTCTCGCGCGGAATAAGAATCTTTGTGATTCCCTGTCTATAAGCAGCAAGTGCCTTCTCTTTGAGTCCTCCGATTCTGAGAACCTTTCCTCTCAGTGTAACCTCTCCTGTCATTGCGACATTTCGTCTTGCTCTCTTTCCTGTGAGCACGGAGAAAAGTGCACAGCACATTGTCACACCTGCCGACGGACCATCCTTAGGTGTTGCACCTTCCGGAATATGGATCTGAATATCGTAGTCCTTGAAGTTCTCCTCGGCAATCTCGTATTTCTCAGCAATTGAGCGGATATAACCCATTGCAGTCTGTGCAGACTCTTTCATAACATCGCCCATCTGTCCTGTGAGTATGAGTTTTCCTGTGCCCGGCATCTTTACGGTCTCGATTTCGAGTGTAACTCCACCGACCGAGGTCCACGCCATTCCGGTAGTTGTACCAACCTCCGGTTCGAGGTCACACATATCGTCGATGTAAACCTTTTTACCGAGGAAAGCGTCGAGGTTTCTAGAAGTTACGCTGTATCTGCGCTTTCTCTCTGTAACGAGCTTTTTCGCAACCTTTCTGCAGACGTTTGCAATCTCACGCTCGAGATTACGCACGCCGGCTTCTCTTGTGTAGTAATTGATTATATCCCTTACTGCGCTGTCTGAGAAAGCAAGCTGATTCTTCCTGATTGCATGCTCCGTCATCTGTTTTGGAATGAGATAATTCTGTGCAATGTGAAGCTTTTCCTCTTCGGTGTAGCTAGAAAGCTCAATAATCTCCATTCTGTCGAGCAGAGGTGCCGGAATTGTCGATGTCGTGTTCGCCGTAGTGATGAACATGACTTTTGACAGGTCAAAAGGAATCTCGAGGTAGTGGTCGGTAAAATCCTTGTTCTGCTCAGGGTCGAGCACTTCAAGAAGTGCGGAAGCCGGGTCTCCTCTGAAGTCGCTTCCTATCTTGTCGACCTCATCGAAGAGGAACAGCGGATTGTTTGTGCCGGCCTCGATGATTGCATTTATCACTCTTCCCGGGATAGCTCCCACATAAGTTCTTCTGTGACCTCTGATTTCAGCCTCATCTCTGACTCCGCCGAGTGACATTCTTACAAATTCTCTGTTCATAGAACGTGCAATCGACTTTGCAATAGAAGTCTTTCCTACTCCCGGAGGGCCTACAAGGCAGATGATAGGTCCTTTAATACTCTTTGTGAGATGCATTACTGCGATGTTCTCGAGTATTCTCTCCTTCACCTTTTCCATGCCATAGTGATCCTCGTCAAGAATCTTTTCGGCCTTCTTTATATTCATATTTGTCTTTGAAGAATTGTTCCATGGAAGTTCAAGAATCGTTTCTATGTAAGTCCTTGACACATTAGCATCCGGGCTCATAGGATTCATCTTCGAAAATCTGTCGATTTCCTTGCGCACCTTGGCGTCTGTCTTCTCGGAAAGCTTAAGCTCTGTAAGCTTGTCCTTCCATGCCTGAATCTCGTCATCAGGGTTGTCATCCTCTCCGAGCTCCTCCTTTATAATCTGGAGCTGCTCACGAAGGTAGTACTC
>JABUTC010000008.1:27664-32474 GCA_021442505.1 Mogibacterium sp.
CTCTTAACGCTATAAAAGGAATTCTGTTTTCTTCCATTCTTTTCCCCCTTAAAAACTGAAAGTGCCGATATGTGACACAAGGCGGCAAACTGTTGTGTTGCCGCCCCTGTAATTATGCTTTCTTACTTTTTCTCTTGAGAATCGGTTCTGCCCCATTCTCTACTACGTCTTTAGTTATTATGCACTTTGTTACGTCCTCCTGTGATGGAAGTTCATACATAATATCTGTCATCATATTCTCGAAGATTCCGCGAAGACCTCTTGCTCCTGTCTTGAGTGTGAGAGCCTTCTGTGCGATTGCCTTGATTGCCTCATCCTCTACTTCGAGGTCAACATCGTCCATCGCCAGAAGAGTCTGGTACTGCCTGATAAGCGAGTCCTTAGGCTCTCTGATAATTCTCTCAAGCGCCGCCTCGGAAAGTTCGCTGAGTGCAACGGTCACCGGGAGTCTTCCGATGAGTTCAGGAATAAGTCCGAATCTCAGAAGGTCCTCCGGCTCTGTCATGAGAAGAATGTCGTTCTCATTATAATCTGCCTCAACTCCGCCTTCTGCATTGAATCCGATTACCTTGTCACCAAGTCTTCTCTTGATGATAGTGTCAAGTCCCGTAAATGCTCCTCCGCAAATGAAGAGTACGTTCTTTGTGTCAAAATGAATGAACTCCTGCAGCGGATGCTTACGGCCGCCCTGAGGCGGCACGTTGGCAACAGTTCCCTCGATGATTTTCAGCAGAGCCTGCTGAACGCCTTCACCGCTTACGTCCCTTGTGATTGAAACGTTCTCTGACTTTCTGGCAATCTTATCAATCTCGTCGATGTAGATGATGCCCTTCTGCGCTCTCTCGAGGTCTCCGTCAGCAGCCTGGTAGAGTCTGAGAAGAATATTTTCAACGTCCTCTCCGACATAACCGGCTTCTGTGAGAGATGTCGCATCTACGATTGCAAAAGGCACATCAAGTATTCTTGCGAGAGTCTGGGCAAGCAGAGTCTTACCGCTTCCGGTAGGTCCGAGCATAAGAATGTTGCTCTTCTGAATCTCTACCTGATCGGATCCTCTGTTTTCCTTTCTCTCAAGGTATTTAATTCTCTTGTAGTGGTTGTATACCGCTACGGCAAGGCTCTTCTTTGCAGGCTCCTGCTCAATTACGTACTGGCTGAGTTCCTCATTAATCTCCTGTGGTTTAGGAAGTCTTGCCAGTCTCTTTCTTGCCGGTGCAGTGTCCTCTGTTATCAAAGAAGAACAGAGGTCGATGCACTCGTTGCAGATGTAAACATCAGGTCCTACGATTATTTTCTTAACCTGCGAGCTTGTCTTGCCGCAAAACGAGCATACCAGCTCGTTGTTGTTAATTTCCTTACTCAATTCCTTCTCCTTCCGGAATCAATTATCTTTCGAGCACTTTGTCGATAAGGCCGTATTCGAGAGCTTCCTTTGCAGACATAAAGTTGTCTCTGTCAGTGTCCTTCTCAATGGTCTTCAGTGTCTGACCTGTGTTCTCGGAAAGAATCTTGTGAAGCTTGTCCTTTGTCTTCATCATCCAGTCAGCCTGAATCTTGATATCCGATGCCTGGCCCTGTGCTCCTCCGAGAGGCTGGTGAATCATAATCTCAGCATTAGGAAGTGCATATCTCTTGCCCTTTGTTCCTGCCGAAAGCAGAACTGCGCCCATGCTTGCAGCCATGCCCATGCAAATGGTGCTGATGTCCGGCTTTACATACTTCATAGTATCGTAGATAGCCATTCCCGCAGTAACCATTCCTCCAGGTGAGTTAATATAGATATTGATGTCCTTGTCAGGGTCCTGTGCTTCGAGGAAAAGAAGCTGCGCAACGACAAGGCTCGCTACTCTGTCGTCGATCTCTCCGTCAATAAAAACGATTCTGTCGAGCAGAAGTCTCGAGTAAATATCATAGCTTCTCTCACCGTGACTGGTCTGTTCAATTACATAAGGAACATAGTTCATTATTACTTCTCCTCTTCCTTAGGCTCAGTAATCTTTGCCTCACTGAATACGAAGTCGATTGCTTTCTTTGTAACAACGTCTTCCTTGAAGTACTTGATGTTTGAACCAAGAGCCTCAGCTGCCTGATTCTCATCCATTCCATACTGAGCGCCAAATGCCTTGAGCTCCTCGTTTATTTCTTCCTCGCTTGCATCGATATTCTCAAGTCTAACGATGTTCTTAAGAAGAATTCTTGTGTTAACTCTTCTTACAGCCTCGTCCTTTGACTCCTCTCTGAATTCCTCAACAGTCTTGCCCATCCACTGCAGATAGTTCTCAAGTGAAATTCCATTGTATCCGAGCTGCTGGTCAACTTCCTGCATCATATTGTCAAGTTCTGTCTTGATCATCGACTCAGGAGTGTCAATCTTGTTC
The DNA here is from genome assembly GCA_021442505.1 of Mogibacterium sp. Lineage (GTDB taxonomy): Bacteria > Bacillota > Clostridia > Peptostreptococcales > Anaerovoracaceae > Crickella. The sequence goes on from JABUTC010000008.1 coordinate 30,043, forward strand.
TCGTTATAAAGTGCCTCAAGAGCTCTGTCCTTCATGATTGCAGCGTCTCTGTCATCTGCCTTCTTCTGAAGATCCTTCTTAAGATCCTTCTTGAAGTCTGCAAGTGTCTCAAACTCACTTACATCGCTTGCAAAATCGTCATCGATTTCAGGAAGAATCTCTTCCTTGATCTCGTGAATCTTTGTCATGAATACTGCATCTTTTCCGGCAAGATCCTCTGCACCGTACTCCTCAGGGAAAGTAACCTTAACTTCAACGTCTGCACCAACTTCCTGATTCTCGAGCTGATCTTCGAATCCAGGAATGAACTGTCCGCTTCCAAGTACGAGTTCGTAGTTCTCAGCCGAGCCGCCCTCAAACTCAACTCCGTCGATTGATCCGACAAAGTCGATGATTACTGTGTCGCCGCTCTTTGTCTTTCTTCCCTCAACAGTTTCCATTCTTGACTGTGTCTTCTGGATTCTCTCGAGTTCTTCCTTAACTTCCTTAGCTCCAATCTTTGTTACAGCCTTCTCTACTGAAAGTCCCTTGTAGTTCTTTACCTCGATCTCAGGGAAACCTGCAACCTCGATTGAAATTACAACATCCTCACCCTTCTTAATCTCTGAAAGCTCTGTCTTAGGATAATCGATCGGCTCGATTTCGAGTTCGTCGAGTGCCTTTGAATATGAATTGTCAAAAAGATCGTTCAGCGCATCACTATAGAACACATCTGCTCCATAGTAGTTCTCGATGATCTTTCTAGGTGCCTTGCCTTTTCTGAATCCGTCAATCTGAATAGATCCTCTGTTAGCCTTGTACACCTTATCTACAGCAGCCTCAAACTCTTCTGCTGTGAATACCAGATCAAACTTATATGTGCTTCCTTCCTTTGAAACAAATTTGCAACCCATTGAAAAATTCCTCCTACTTGTTTATTTGTAATATTGATTATTGTCCTGTTTATTTAAATGCGCGCTGAAGCTTTGACTCATCCTCCGGCTCCAGTCCGTATTTTTCAGCAATCTTCCTGGAGAGCTGTTTGAAGTCCTCTTCTTCTCCGTGATAGAGTTCTATCTCGAGTTCAAGGATGTCCATATCTCCCCTCGGCGTTTTGATAACTCCGCTGTCGAGAGAAATAGCATTAATCGATTTGCCCGTATCAATTCTGACGAGCTGTCTTTCGAAATCCATCTCCACCGTCTTCTCCAGCGGCTTATCGCCAACAGCCTGGTGTAGCACTTCGTATGCATCGCTCGATTTGAAAATCTCGATATTTGGAGCGTCTAAAAATCTCTCATCGTTGATTACGAGATTAATCTCTTCCCTTCGATGCAGACCTTCACTTACGTCGATGTCCCACTTGATTGTTGCGACCAGTCTGTCGTTCTCGTTTCTTATCCTGTATGCAATGCCTGCATTGCGCAGGTCTTCATCTGCTGTGTCGTAATACACAGCATACATTCTTATGCTGTCCTTTTTCTCGTTTCTGAGATGCTTTGATACCAAAGAATCCTTAAGAATCGAGTCAAAGATGCTCGCATCCGAAATCCGATACTTGTATTCAGCTTCCATATTGTCTCCAGCTTAATTAAATCATTTGCAAATTAGCCTTGTAATTTTACTAAAAAACGCCTTTTGTGTCAACGAAATGAGGGGCTTATCGCAAGATAAGTCCCTCTTATTTTCAGTTCTCGAATTTAACGAGTTTAATCTTGGAATCTCTGTCTTTAAAAAGCAAATCTGTCATCGCTATAAAGTTGTCAGACAGGTCGCTCGCATAGTATCTGTCCTGGAACTCATTCGGCTCTGCCAGCATATCATTTTCCTCGAGATAATCCTTGAGTTCATTAACAACTTCGGCTGACGAATTGTAGAGTGTGAGCTCCGGATACAGTTTTCTTATATGCTCAGCGATGAGAGGATAATGTGTGCATCCGAGAATCAGATTGTCGAAGTCGTTGTTCTTAACGAAGTCGTCAAGATAAAACTCGACGGTCTTCTCCATAATCTCGGTATGGGTAAAACCCTCTTCCACCAGAGGCACCAGTGCCGGACATGCGAGACTGTATGTCTCTGTCGCAGGGCTTAGTTCCTTGATTTTTCGCGAGTAGACGTCGCTTCCGATAGTCGCCTTTGTCGCAATGATGCCCACTTTACGGCAACCGTCGTTTACGACTTTTCGCACTACGGGACCGATGACACCGTAGATAGGAACCTGCGGGTATTTTTCCCTGAGCGAGTCAAGTGCCATAGCCGTTACAGTGTTGCAGGCGATGATTATGAGCTTGACATCCTTTGAAACGAGGTAGTCGACTATCTGCTCCGCAAATTCTTTAATTGTTTCCGGAGACTTTGAACCGTAAGGTGTTCTTGCTGTGTCTCCGAAATATATGACCTTCTCGTTCGGAAGTGTCTCGTGGAGTTCCATTACACTCGTGAGGCCGCCCAGT
>JABUTC010000008.1:34817-43277 GCA_021442505.1 Mogibacterium sp.
TGGCTGTTATAACAGCCAGAAACATTAGACATACGAAGTATTTGATAACAAGCTTTGTTGCCACCTTCTCGTCTTCATCATGTGGAACCGTGAAGTCCCTTCCGATTGCCCTAAAGCTTTCATAGATGAAAATAATTGTTTTTCCGAGCAGTGTGGTTTCGATGAACTTGTGCGCCTTAAGTCTCTTAATCAGGCTGACGAAGCACAGTATACCGATTTCGATACAAATCGCAGCACCCAGAAGGCACAACGCAAATGAAGTCAGGTTTGTAAGTCCGTAAACGGCATCCTGTTTGGCAAGCGGTTCAAAGAAGTCAAACCAGTCAAGGCTTTTTGTCATTTCCTTAATATTCAGAATCGGGACATATCCTAATCCGAAAAACAGAAGCCATCCAAGCACCAGAAACTCAAACCATATTCTGTCGAAGGAATTCAGTCTGATGTTGCCCTTTTCATCCTTCGAAAACCTTCCGCTCAGTACACACATCACACCTACTGAAGCTGCAAAGATGATTAAGCAAATGATAATTCCCCACACCATTCCGCTTATGTAATGCGACATTCCGATGCGGTCGATGTGACCCACAAGCGGTCCAATCACATCCTCTGTCATCTCTTCAGCACTGTTGTAGCCGTATTTTGCAAACTCGTCTGCAGGCATAAGGCTTCTAAACCCCGACGTCAAGCCGATAAATGCCGTTGCAATCACGCCTGACACAAGAGCTGCGACATTCGCAACAGTGTAAGTAATCCTTTTGTTATCCATCAAGTCTCTCCCTAAATCTTTTCAACCTTGTACCCCACGCCCCAAACGACCTTGAGGTATTTCGGATTTTTCGGGTCAATCTCGATCTTTTCACGAATGCGACGGATGTGCACTGCCACGGTGTTTTCAGGGTTAAAAGCTTCTTCCTTCCACACCGCCTCATAAATCTGCTCGATGCTGTACACTCTGCCGGCATTCTCCGTTAAAAGGCTCAGTATGCCGAACTCAAGCGGAGTTAGCGTCACCTCTTCACCGTCGACAGTAACGCTTTTGGTCGTATCGTCGATGACGAGGCCGCCGCTTTGGAATATGTTGTTTTTGCTCTCCGAAACTGCACTTCCAAGACTGTTGTAGCGCCTGAGCTGAGATTTGACCCTGGCAATAAGTTCAAGAGGATTGAAAGGTTTGGTGATGTAATCATCAGCCCCGATATTGAGACCGGTGATTTTATCATAATCCTCTGACTTGGCACTAAGCATAATAACGGGAATGTTGAGTTCCTCTCTCAGCTTAAGAGTTGCCTGGATTCCGTCAAGCCTTGGCATCATAACATCCATGATTATCAAACTGACATTCTCACGACGAGCAGTCTCAATCGCCTCAAAACCATCGTATGCCTTGAGAACGTTGTAGCCTTCGTTGCGAAGATAGATCTCCACAGCGCCTGCTATTTCCCTGTCGTCGTCTGCGACCAGTATTGTGTAATCGCTGTTCTGAAGCATAATTTTCCGCTCCTTTCAATCCTTAAGCTGATGATAAACAAATTATATTACGAAATATGTGATGCAAATCTTTCGAAATTCTTAAGACATTTAGCGATGTCATAAGATTTACACATGTCGAGGATGTGCTTATTAATAATTGTTTGAGATGAATACGGTGCGCCTGCCACAAAGTGCATCCGCAGGAGTGGTTGCAAGTCTAGACTGAGCGACGCGCAACCTGGCTAAGAGTATGTCACTGTTTGAGCGAAGCGAGTTTGACATACTCTCCAGGTTGAAGGAGCGATGTCCAAAGACTTGCCCACGACGAGGACGTACTTAGTGGCAGGCGCACCACATTTATCTCAGATAATTACTTAAGTTCCTCCGAGTCCTCCATCAATCTCTTGTAATAGAACTCCGCCTGATGAAGCGCCGCAACAGGATTGTGTCCAAGCACCCTGTCCTTCGCAACCAGGGTTGTAATCGGCGCCTCCGAATGCTTATAGAACAGGCTGTCATGTCCCACACAAAGCCCCATAACTATATTGAAATCCGTCTTCTCTTCGTTAAGCAATTTTGCCTGCAGAACCGGATTGCAGATATTGACTCCAAGCTCATTGCACGAAGGGTCGCAACCTACATCATCCTTCTTCTGAGTGCCGCACTTGCACGCAACGCCGTATACCTCGAAACCGTGATTGCGAAGTATTTTAGCAAGGGTGCGCGCGTCGAAAAGCAGTCCTACGCATGTTGCGATTCCAAGCTTTTTATAGCCCATTCTCCTTGCAAAAACTATTATCTCTTCAACCCTGCACCACTGCATGTATCCATCGTGTTCAACGGTCGCCGACACCTGCGCAATTTTGCGGTCCTCGGTGCCCTCGGCATAGCAGGCCATAGCATCCGCCAGCACCTTCTCATCCATATGTGTCGTCAGACAGAACTCAGGATAAGTCTTATCCATATGATTGCAATTACTTACGGCACAGTCGATACAGGATAATTTCTTTTCGCTCATTTTAAATCTCCTTTTATGATTACTTTCCGCATTGGATTATAGCACAATTTGGGATACTTGTTTATTTTTACACACAATGGTAAAATCTGTATAAGAATTGTTAAAGTGTTAAAGAAAGGACATTGTTATGACTTCCAGCATAAGCACTGACGCAAAAGAAAGAAACGATTTTAAAGACAAGAGAGAGGATCGCCGTGTTGCAAAGACCAAGAAGTCAATTCGAGTGGCTTTTACCAAACTTCTTGCAGAAAAGGACTTCAACACAATAACTGTAACCGACATCGCAAAAGAAGCTGACATCAATAGAAAGACCTTTTACAACTATTACACCTGCATCAGCGATGTTCATGATGAGATTGAAGATAACATTGTGCAGGGATATGTAAATGTTCTTAAGGATGCAGACTTCCGCGACATACTGACTAACCCACGCGATACAGTCATCAAACTTCACAACAGCATGGAGGACTTTTTCGACCTCTACGGTAATGTGGTAAAAATCAATCGCAACGGTCACCTCGTTGACAAGATTGTCGACACTATGACCGAGGAGGTGTCGGCTATCATCATGGAGCAGACCAATGCAGACAAGGCAAAGGCTTCCACCATCTGCCAGTTCATCCTTGCCGGAACCATCAATGTTTACAGACAGTGGTTCAGAAACGGCCAGAAGGAACCAATCGATGAGATTTTCGACTTCATTGGCACTATGGCGTCTGCAGCGCTTGCGAGCGTTATGTAATCACAAAGAATCTAAACATCAAAAGAACAGGACCAAAGTCCTGTTCTTTTTTTGCCACTTATTACAATTTGGAAATTATTCCATACGAGCAGCTGCCTCTTCGTAGTCGTGAGTTCCAACCCAAACGTCGCTCTTGTAAGGATTGATACCCATCTTCTTTGCTCTCTTGAAGATAACTGCGATGCAAACAACGTTTGCTGCAATAGCAAGGATAGCAATAACACCCTGTGCTCTAGGATCAGCAGTGATGCCCATCTGTGCAACTACATCTCCAGCCATTGAAGTCTTACCCATTCCCGAGTTGTAGAGTCCGATAGCTGCATCGTACATATCGATAGCCTTCAGGCCTGCAGCCTCTGCTCCGCCGTAGATTGTTGGCATAACTGAGAAGCTCTTCGAAATCTGGAAGAGTGGGAAAACCTGTGCGAACATACACCAGATAGCCAGTGTGTTTGCACGGTTCTGAATCCATCCTCCTCTGTTCCACAGAGCGTTTGCAAATGTAGGAGCAAGAAGAAGTGCTACTCCACAGTACCAAGTATGTGTAGGCAGGTTCAGATATGTGTACTCGAAGTTCCAAAGGTCATATGCAATGATGAACCAGATTGTCATATCCGGCCACAGCATATCCTTCTGATCCTTCGATGTGTAGATATTCCACCACGATGTCATACAGAAAATGTTGATGATTCCTGCAAGTGCGTTAACGAGGTTCCACCAACCACCGTAGATGAATACTCCCTCATTTGATGCCCACCATGCGCCTGCAAAGTTTCCTGTAATCTTGAATGCTGCCATTGCTGACTCGAGGTCGGATACAACAGCAATCAGGATATTGATTGCAACGATGAGGAACGGGAATACCTTAAACCACTGCTCTTTACCGATGCTCCACTTGTACTTAATCATCATGAAGCCGACACAACCGATATCAGCCGCATATAGCTTTGCATAGTGGAACCAGCCATTCATGTACTCATAGGTTGGATTGTTATGACCGCCGAACGCTCCGAACTGAATACCTATAAAGTATACAAGCAGGATTGTAGGGATTATTACAAGTACAATAATTCCGCCTGTCTTGGTTCTTCTAGCGATCTCGTTCATTACAATCAGGCCTACGAATACAGCCACCCATCCGAGAATCTGAGTTCCCGATGTGCTTCCGTAAATCTGAAATAACATAACTATCTCCCTTCCTTAGTATAGCTTTCGCAAAACTACTATGTAAAAAGTTTGATTAAATTTTAACGCAATCGCAATTCTAATTAAAGGGACAATTTTTTGTTGAATTGAGTATAAACCCTAAACCTCCTCGGAGAATCTTCCCGCAAGGTCAAAATTATGCTGCATCGGTCCGCTTCCTGCGCCAAGGTCCAGCATTGCCGCAAGTGCACCCGAGATGTACTCCTTTGCTCTTTCAACAGAATCCTCCATAGTGAAGCCTTTTGCCAGGTTTGAAGCAATCGCACTCGAAAGCGTACAGCCCGTGCCGTGAGTGTTTGGATTATCGATTCTTTTTCCCTTGAACCACTTGCACTCGCCGTTTGAATAGAGCAAATCATTTGCATCGTTGATCTTGTGACCGCCCTTGCAAAGAACTGCAGCGTCATATTTATCTCCAATAAACTTTGCAGCTGCAATCATATCCTCTTCGTTTTTTATTGTCATTCTGGACAGGATTTCAGCCTCCGGAATATTCGGCGTAAGAAGGTCTGCCAGTGGGAAAAGCTTCTCCTGAAGCACAGCCACCGCATCGTCTGCGATAAGCTTCGCCCCGCTTGTCGCTACCATCACCGGATCAACGACGATTTTTACCGCTTCATATTCTTTGAGTTTCTGCGCAATAACTTCAATCAGCCCTATCGATGAAACCATTCCTATCTTCACCGCGTCAGGCCTGATATCGGTAAAAACCGCATCAAGCTGCTGCCCCAGGAATTCCGGTGTGGATTCCATAATAGCTGTTACGCCGGTTGTATTCTGTGCTGTCAAGGCAGTAATCGCACTCATAGCATAAACGCCATTCATGGTCATAGTCTTGATATCCGCCTGAATTCCGGCGCCTCCACAGGAATCGCTTCCTGCGATTGTCAATGCTGTTCTCATAATCAGTCTCCTTTCATAATACAGCAGTGATTTTATATAGCGACAAAAAGTGGTGCCCCCAACCTGCCGCTCGAGCTGCTCTCTCTTGCTGATGGACAGAGGTGCGTCGAACAGCTTCTCCTCCTCCTCCAGCATCACGTGGGTCNCCCCAACCTGCCGCTTCCAGAGGGTTTGCCCCTGCTTATTTAATTACCTCATCAGCAATAGCCTCGAGTTCCTCCCAGGCGTCATCGCTGAATTTATCATATACTCCTACAACATAAAAGCCGGCATTCTTTGCGGTTCTTGCCGCATATACCAGATCCTCATAGACCGCAGTCTCCTCCGGCGCAGTCCCTAAAGCCTTTGCCGCCTCAAAGTAAATTTTCGCATCATGCTTTGTCGTCTGAAGCTCGCTTGCGGTCAAAATACCCTCAAAGTATTGCCACATACCCACGCGCTCTAGCGCGGCTACAGATGTCTCTTTTGCCCCACTTGTCGCAAGTATCATAGGCGTGCCCTTGCTGTGAAAATCCCTCACAATATCGAGCATTCCCGTTTTGGCTTCAGCCTCATAATAATAAAAGTCCGCAACGACTTTTATTACTCCTTCTACGACAGCCTCCTCCGAATCCTCAAGTCCGTAGCGCTTCTTCATATATTCAGCGCCCTCCTCCAGACTCATATCAAAAAGAATCTCTGAGAGGTTTTCCTCAGCTTCGATTCCGAATTTCTTCAGATATCTCGCACCGGCCTCCTCCCAGATTCCCATCGTATCAAGCAGAGTTCCGTCAATGTCGAAAATTACTCCCTTAATCATGTTTCTCCCCGGCAATTAACAGATTGCCTCTTCTGTGACTTTTCTAAGTTCAGCTGTTGCTTTCTCAATATCAGGCTGTGCAAAAATTGCCGAGATTACGGCGATTCCATCGATGCCTGTTCCCTTGAGCTCCATAACATTATTCCTGCTGATACCACCTATGGCAACAACCGGAATCGAAACGGCTTCACAGATCGCTTTCAGCTCTTCGTGCGATACATCGTCGGCATCATCCTTGCTGCCGGTTGGGAAAACCGCCCCGACTCCAAGGTAATCTGCACCTCTCTTCTCTGCGAGAAGCGCCTGCTCGACTGTCTGTGCTGAAACTCCAAGGATTGCATCCTCGCCAATCATCGCTCTGACGTCGCCGGCTTCCATATCTGACTGACCGACATGGATTCCGTCAGCGCCCATCTTTACAGCAATATCAACATTGTCATTTACTACAAAAGGTATGCCGTACTTCCTGCATAGCTCCTGAATTTCAATTGCTTCCTGCAGAAAAGTCTCGTCATCAAGATTCTTTTCGCGAAGCTGCATAAAAGTTGNCCATCAACATCGGAATAGATCTCGCAGACGTCAGCGTTGATGCCATAGGCCACGGCCACGGCGGTCGTGTCGGAACCACCACGACCCAGCGTGGTGATGTCGCCCGAAGGGTCAATGCCCTGGAAGCCCGCGATGACGGGAATATAGCCGCGTTCGATAGCATCGATGATGCGGTTTCTGTAAGTCGAGTTGCCGTCGCCTGCCTGCATTCTGCTCTGAGCGATTTCGCCGGCAAGACCCATTGCACAAACAGAAGCAGCCGCAGCCTCAAGCTGATTGTCAGGATTTGCAACGATGTATGCTGTCATCATTCCTGAAAGCTGGCATCCTGTTCCTGTGATAGCGCTCATCTCAGCTCTTCCGTTTCTGATTACATAACACTTCTCGGCATCAGCAACAAGATCGATTGCTCCTGTGATTGCAACAATGCATCCTGCCTTTGCAGCGAAATCCTTTGCGATTGAAACCATAGTATCAAGGTTAGCATCTGTAACCGCATCAGCTGCATCAGCATCAACGCCCTTTGTAGTACCGCTTCCGAGAGCAAGAGTTTTAATCTCAGAAATGTTTCCTCTGATTACTGTAGGGTGATACTTCTCCATGATTTCTACTGCAGTGCTTGTTCTGAGTGAGCTTGCTCCTGCACCAACAGGATCGAGAAGAATAGGGTGTCCAAGCTTGCTTGCAACCTCGCCTGCTACATGCATTCCGGCGATTGTGTTCTTGTTCAGTGTTCCGATATTGATGTTCAGTCCACCGCAGATTGCAGTAATCTCCTTAACATCTTCAGGTTCATCCGACATAATAGGGCTCGCTCCGCAAGCGAGTATAATGTTTGCTACATCGTTTACAGTTACGTAATTTGTGATGTTGTGAACCAGCGGACAGTTTGCTCTAACATTCTCTAAACAATTTCCTAACATATTTTTCCTTCCTTTCGTTAAGTACTTTGAACTGCACCTCGTTTTATAACAAAAGCGGGTGCGCCAGCTTAGGTGCACCCGCCGTATTGCGGTTGTATTTCCCTACGTTGGCATTATCCAAATCAGGTTATGGGTCGAGACCACAGTCTCCTCTCAGCCGGTTATACCAGCTCCCCTATTTTGTTATCGCCTTTCGGCTCGAGAAAAGTATAACACTCTCACTCCGAAGGGTCAATTTTTAAATCTCCATCTTCTCGATTCTGTCAAAGGCCTTTCCAAGTTCCTCTATACCAACTGTGCAGCAAAGACGGATGAAGCCTTCGCCCGATGTACCAAACTCGCTGCCCGGGAGTGTAAGCACATGTGCCTCTTCGAGAATTTTCAGCATAGCCTCAACACTTGTGAGCCCCGACTTCTTGATATTGATGAAGAGGTAGAAGCTTCCCTTAGGCGGATAGAGCACGCTCATCCAAGGAATCTTGTTAACCCTCTCCGAAGCATAGTACATTCTCTGCTTGTACTCCTCAACAAACGGAGGTACAAACTCGTCTCTATGTCTCAGTGCGTGGATAGCAGCTCTCTGCGAAATGTTTGGAGCCGCATATACCATCGTCTCGTTGATTCTTCTGATTACGTTGATGAACTTTGCAGGAGCAACAATATTTCCAACTCTCCAGCCGGTCATCAGGAAATTCTTCGAAAATGAATTTATACAAATCGTACGCTCCTTCATGCCAGGAAGTGATGCGATAGGCACAAACGGATTCTGGAAGCTGAGCGATGTATAGATATCATCAGCAATAACGAGAATATCATGCTTGATTACAACCTCAGCAACCTTCTTCATAGT
>JABUTC010000008.1:45593-51987 GCA_021442505.1 Mogibacterium sp.
CTTGTGCTGACATCTAAAATAGCATTAGCAAATAACTCTTCTGCATCCTTGAGAAGATTCAGCTCAAAATAAAGAGCCTCCTATTTCGTAGAAATAGGAGACTCTTGCAAGATCAGTATTATCGCGCCAAATTTTATGGTCTTTTTTATTAATAACTAGGCACTGTAGCAACAACGCCCTCTGTAATCATCTCATACAGTTCAAATGGAATTCCAACAGCCATATCATTGTCGTCCCACTTGCACAGCATTCTTGTGCTTGGGCAGAGTACGCTCACGTTCAGCTCACCTGTCATATATGGCGATGCTGTAAGCTCCGAGCAAACGCCCTGCATTGCGCCAAGATCAACGACCGGTTTTACCCCTGTGAAGTACTCATAGCCCTGAACGACTCTCATCGCCTGGTATGCATTGCACATCTGGATGATAACGTCCGGAGTCTTTTCGCACTGGCTCAGCGGAACTACCGCAACTCCGTAAGTCGAAACAGGCTCCCTGTGAAGGCTCTTGATGTTCGATCTAAGTCTTCTTGCAACTGCTGTTGATGAATAGAGATTGTAGCTGAAGTACTCCTGGCCGCTCTCGATTCTCTCAGTCGACGGCTCGAGTGCAAGGGCGGTTGTAGCTCCGTCGCACTTGTGATCCTTTGCGGTTGACTTGCAGGCCTTGCCGTTAAAAGCAGCCTGTTTAACCATTACGCAGTAAGGAGCACCCATCTTGATTTCCTCGCAAGGATAGCTGTTGTAATCCTCCTCGGTAAAAAGAAGTGTTATTCCCACAGGCTCTGATGCGAGTCCGATGGTATTCTTTAATGTCTCTATGCATTCGTTGATGGCTTCCTTAGGATATTCAAGATGTGGAAGACCATATTCGATATTTCCGTGTTTATAAGGCATTTTGTTTCCTCCTATTTAATTGATGCAACGCTGAATCTGAATAAATCATACTTAACGAGAACAATGCATATTGCTGCATAAACTATAACCGTTACTGCGAAAACAACCCAGTCCTGTTTTCTGATGTATGTCGGCGAGTAGTACGTTCTCGCATTTTCCCTGCCGAGACCTCTGCTCTCCATTGCGCAGGCAATTCTCTCACCTCTTCGTGCGGCTACGATAAAAAGAGGCAGCATCGTTCTGAAAGGTGACGTGAATCTCGAGATTATACCTTTATTCCATGGTATTCCTCTGATCTCCTGTGCGAGGTGAATAGTGTCTACATGGTTTTGAAGTTCAGGCAGGAATCTGTAAGTTGCCATTGTTGCATAGCCGTGTACAACAGACACCTTGCACTGAAGAATGAGACTCATAACCAGGTCTCTAGGTCTTGTTGTGATAACAAAGCTCATCGACATAGTAACCAGTGCAAGAATTCTGAATCCGAGAGCTATCGAATGCACCAGGTCCTTCTCCGTCCATTTGAGGAAGAGGAATGTTGCAACGATATCCGGTTCAGGTTCAAGTCCTCTCAGAAACAGCATCGATACCATAAATATGATGCTGACAACTATGAACAGGAGCAACTGCCTGAACATAACCTTCAGTGGAATCTTTCCGAAAATGATTGTTCCAAACCAGAACAGCAGGAATGTTATTATCGGAAGCACCGGATAGTATGACAGGCATACAATCAGCGTGATTACCACCAGAATCAGCAGTTTTATCATCGGATTAGTACGATGCAGAAGAGAGTCTTTCTCGATGTATACAAACATTAGAGAGCACCTCCCTTCTCACTGTTTCCTGTGAAATAGTCCCGGGTTAAAAGGTCCTTTATGACCTTTCCTTTTTCAATCTCTATGACTCTTGTCGCATACTGTCTGACAAGGCCCAGGTCATGAGTAATCATAATGATTGTTATTCCGTTTCTTGCCAGGTTCTGCATATCCCTCATAAGCTCGTGCCTGTTTTCAGAATCCTGTCCATAGGTTGGCTCGTCGAGGAAAAGTATCTGCTGGTTTGTAAGAAGCATATCTGCTACAGACAGTCTTCTCTTTTGACCCTGTGAAAGCTCAAACGGGCTCTTCTCCTTTTCTTTCTCGAGGCTGAAGCGGGCGAGCATATCATTTATGCGCTCTTCTTTCTCCTCGTCGGAAATCTTGACTCTCTTCAGGCTGAACATCAGCTCATCGTATACTGAATTCTTAATGAACTGGTCTTCCGGATTTTGAAACACCATTCCGACAGTGTGGAACAAATCCTTCTTGCTGTATGAGTCCATAGCTTTACCGAGAATCTCTATGCTTCCGGCATCCCTCTTCTCAATCCCAAGAATATTTTTGATAAGAGTTGTCTTTCCAACACCGTTATCTCCGACGATGGCAACAAACTCCTGTTTTCTAATGTCAAAATCTATTCCTCTGAGAACCGGTCTTCCCGGATTGGTTTTCTTATTTTTTGCTCCGGGTACCGGATATGCAAACTCGAGATTCTTTACGCTAAGTACAAGCTCGTCAGTGCTGACATCTTCCGCAAAGAAATCCAGATCGATTTTTTCTTCGCAACTCCAGCCGCTTTTCTCGAGTTCAGAAGGGCTTCCCTCTGCCACAAGATTTCCTCCCGGAACCATAGCAATCACATGATCTACCTGCGATATTATTTCGTGCAGATTGTGTTCAACCAGAATAATTGTTGTTCCTTCTTCTTTGGCAAGCCTCACAATCAGATCAAACACCTGCTTTCTGCTTTCAGGGTCAAGGTTTGCAGTCGGCTCGTCAAGCAGAAGAATCTCAGGCTTTGTTGCAATTATCGACGCAATTGCAACCTTTTGTTTCTGGCCTCCGGAAAGACGTGTCAGGTCGACCTTTTCCATGCCTGACATTCCTACGAATTCGAGAACCTCTTCGATTCTATCCTTCATACCCTCAACAGGCATTCCAAGATTCTCCATGCCGAAAGCAATTTCCTCTTCCACGGTAAAAGTGCAGAACTGACTTTCCGGATTCTGCATCACATAACCTATGCGCTCGCATCTGTAGCGTGGGAGCGTCTCTGTGACATTTTCACCGTCAAGCAGAACTTCTCCCTCTAGCTTACCCACAAACATATGAGGGATAAGCCCGTTCAACAGATAGAGCACCGAGCTCTTTCCGCAGCCGGAAGGTCCGGTTATTGCATTAATCCTGCCTTTAAGAAAACAACAAGAGAGATGCTCCCATACCGGAAGCGTCTCTCCTTCATAAGTATAAGTCGCGTTATTAATTTTCAGAATTGTTTCTGAATTTACTGTACGCATCTAAATCCTTTCAGAACTCCTGTCTTAGCGATAGCAGCAGTGATAACCTTAACGAGAAGGATACCGATTACTACTGAGCTGAGAAGTCTAACAATTATAACTCCTGCAGCTACTGTTGAGCCGTAAACCCATGGTGATCCCCAGAAATATGTGTCTCTTCCCAATACGAAGATTGCTCCAAGAATCTGTCCTACTACGAGGTTTGTATAAGAACCGCTGTACTTCTTTCCTACAAGGTATCCGATCTCTACACCGAGAGCCTCGAGGAAACCTGCGAGAACAAGCTGGATTCCATAAGGGCTTCCGAGAAGAAGGTTAACTCCTGCAGCAACAAGTGCTCCAAAGATAGCCATACCAGGTCTGCGAACAATATACATTGGAAGAGCCGGTGAAAGCATGTAGATACCGAAAGTAAGTTCCATAAATACTGTTCCGAGCACTGCTGAAAGTGGCATATAAGCGTAATCAAGAAGTGTGAAGATTACTCCGATTACAGCGGCAACCATAGCTGCTACTACGATTTCTTTTGTTGTGATTTTGTTGTTGTTCATCAATTTTCTCCTTTAATACATTTGAAACAATAACCTGTCCCTCCGGGGCGAACTGCGCCCAACGCTTATGGTATCACAGCAGACAAATACTGTCATCTATTGTACTTAAGAGAATTATTGATGTTTTCTATATAATTTTACTAGTTATAGATTTGTAAGGTCATACCTGTAATCCATATCACCCATTGTATAAGCCATGTCCCAGAACTGATGCTCATACTTGCTGCAGTTAATAAGAATTGTCTCCAGATTCTTAATCTGCTCCTCTGAATATCCCTCGGACAGCCTGTCAACCATATCAAGCACAGTCTGATTTCCGTTTACAAACTGGTCACTGACATAAGTTCTGCACCAGTGGCCGTAGAAAGGATGATCGAAAGCACCCGGCACGGTTTTGAAATAATCTCCCATGCACTTGTAGCTCCAGAAGCACGCAAGAACAGCAACAGCGATTTCTGCAGGTCCTCCCTTAAGCGCAATCGACATCATATAATTGGTATATGACTCGTTATTCAGGCACATAGGTGTCTCATCAATCAGCTCCTGTGTAACTCCAAACTCTTTCAGGAAATGCTGGTGCACTGCATTTTCCGTATTAATAGTGTCCTGGATAAATGCCGCGTAAAGTCTCATGTCTGCTTCGTTAGTAGACTTTACCATTCCCATTGCAAAGACCTTTGCATATTCCATCAGATACTTGTGATCCTGCACCATATAATATCTGAAGCGCTCTTTTGCAAGCTTTCCCTGTGAAATATCCTGAATAAAAGGATGCTTATAGTGCTCCTCCCAGATAGGCCACGCAACATTGAATAATCTCTCTGATACTTTCATTATAAGTCTCCCTTGTTTATAAAAACTTTATCTCCATTATGATATAATTATTTACGACGTTTATGCAACATTATGTACCGGAGAATATTAATGTTTTTAGACACCAAAACACAGTGTTTCCTTGAAGCTGCAAGAGAACTGAATTTCACAAGAGCGGCGGAGAAAATGTTCATCTCCCAGCCTGCCCTTTCCAAGAACATCGCATCACTCGAAGAAGCGTGCGGCATGAAGCTTTTCGTGCGTGACCACAAGAAGTCAAAACTCATGCTCACAAGCGCAGGTGAGGTTCTTTTCAGCGAGCTTCAGAAAATCGAGGCTTCCTGCGAAAACATGCTCGTACAGGCGAAGCGTGCCGAAGCCGGCGAAGAAGGCCGCCTGACGATAGGACTTTTCATAGGGCAGATTATAAACAGGAGTGCCGCGGAAACCGTGGCTGAAATGAACAGGCGCTATCCGCACATCGAAATCGACAAGGTTATGGGAAGTTACGAACAGCTTCGTCAGTGGCTGACAGATGGAACAGTTGACTCCATTGTCACCCTGAGAGATGAGGCAGACAAACTTAAGGATGTCCACACCGCTGATATTTATGAGATTCCTCTGGGATTTGCCATTCCAAACACTAATCAGCTTTCCCTAAAGAAGGAAGTTTTTCTCAAGGACCTTAGTGACCAGGTAATCATCTACCCTAACCCGAAGGAGCGGAACACCTTGTATAACAACTTCCGCAACCTGTGTATAAAGGAAGGCATTGAACCTGACATAATAGAGGCAAAAGATATTAACCACATGAATCTTATGGGCGAACTTGGAAGAGGCATACTGGTATGTCGTGAAGACTCAATCCTTACAAAGAGTCCTAATCTCACATTTATTAAAAGTGAGGAACTTGGCACAGTTACCCTATCGGTTATCACAAGGACGGACAACTACAACCCGGTGCTGCAGATATATCACAGGCTTTTTGAGGAAATTTCGGCAAGTCACAGCGATGCCGAGGACATAAATAACAGATAAACGGCATTATTATGCATATTCAGGAGCTGCATCTTAAAGGTGCAGTTCTTTTCTTTTCCTTAAATTTCAGGCTCTGTGACACCATAACCTGAAGTTATTAACTATCTAAAATATTGATATTTTACGAATTCTTTATGCAGGATTATTCTCTAGGCAGGAAACAACACCCTAGCTAACAAACAGGAGGAAAACAAAAATGAAAATCTTAGGTGTTTCACTCGGAACTAAAAACGGGAACAACGACACAATGTGCCGCGTAGCACTCGAAGAGTGCCAGAAGATGGGTGCTGAAATCGAATTCATCCATCTCTTCGACTGGGATATCAAGCCTTGCACAGGTTGCGTAGCTTGCTCAGTTGGTCTCGTAATGGGAAAAGGCATGGTTTGCTCACAGAAGGACGACTTCAATGCATTCTATCAGAAGATTGTTGATGCTGACGGCGTACTCATGGTAGATCCTATCTTCGAGTCAGGCGGAACAGGTCTCTATCACACAATCACAGACAGAATGGGTCCTGGACACGACAGCGGACTTCTTCTTGGAGCACATTTCCAGATGCTCGAGAAGGGCGGTCAGGGTCTCGATATGAATCTTTTCAAGCAGAAGGCTATCTCATTCGTAGGAATCGGCGGATCAGATTGGGCTATCAGAACTGAGACAGACCACGCTATGTTCGCTCTCAGCCCTGGCTGGAAGATTATTGACAATGATTTCTTCTCATGGTCAAAGGACGTTATCATGCAGGATGACAAGATTGC
>JABUTC010000090.1 GCA_021442505.1 Mogibacterium sp.
TTCTGTATGAGCAAGGAGAATACGGAAAAATATATCGCTGAAGTCAAGAGGCTGCAGGAAAAGTACGCAGACAGCATTGAAGTGCTGCTCGGTGTCGAGCAGGATCAGTTTGCGGGAAAAGTTCCGGAGGGCTACGATTATGCAATCGGCTCGACACACTATGTTTGTGTGAATGGCGAGTATCTTTCAATTGACGATACCGCAGAGATAACACTGGAGGGGTGCGAGAGACTTTTCGGTGGCGATATCTACGCTCTCTGCGAAAAGTATTTCGAGACAGAGGCAGAGGTCATCGAGAAGACAGGAGCTGACATCATCGGACATTTTGACCTTGTATCGAAGTTCAACGAGAAGGTTCCTATGTTTGACCCGCTGCATCCACGATATGTTGCAGCATGGAGAAAAGCGGCAGATGCACTTATCAGGACAGGTGCGGCTTTCGAAATCAACACAGGGGCGATTTCGAGAGGATACAAGACGGAGCCATATCCGAGCATAGACATGATTAACTACATCAGGGCACATGGCGGCAAGTTCATACTGTCGAGTGACAGTCACAGCACAGAAACACTGTGCTATGACTTCGGCAATTATGAGAAGTACCTGTACTAAATAATACAGACATAATAAAAGAAGAGGTTGAGTTCTCGCGGAACCCGGCCTCTTCTTTCTTTATGGATTATTTCACCTTTTCTTTTGCAAGCAGCGCAGCTCCGAGGGCTCCTGCGTAACGACCGTACTTTTGAGGGAGAACTTCCTTTCCGAGTTTCTCCGAAAGACGCTTTGCAAAGAACTCATTTCCACTCAGTCCTCCGGTGATGATCACCTTATCGGAAAGAGTGCGGCGCTGAACTAAAGTTGCAACCTTGAGTGCTACAGAATCGACAACTCCTGCAGCGAGATCTTCACGGCTTTTACCTTCACCCATGTAGTTGATTACCTCGGACTCGGCAAAAACCGTGCAGAGGGAACTGATAGGAATCGGCTTGCCGATGGTTGCAAGTTCGAAGAGTTCCTCAATAGTTACACCAAGTCTGTTGGCCATAACCTCGATGAACTTACCCGTACCTGCGGCACACTTGTCATTCATGAGGAAGTCAACCGCCTTGCCGTTTTCAACCTGAATGAACTTTGTGTCCTGTCCGCCAACATCAATGATTGAACAGTCAGAACCCGAAAGCTCGTAACCGCCGCGTCCGTGACAGCTGATTTCAGTAATAACCTTGTCGGAATATTCTACAGAGATTCTGCCGTATCCGGTTGCAATTATTCTGCAATCGTCAAGAGAACCGAGAAGCTGCTCGAGTTCCTCCCTAATTATTCCTGCTGTAATTTTGCTGTTCCAGCCCGTTGGAAGAACCTTATACAGAGGATCCTTTCCTTCAGAAAGAACGCAAACCTTTGATGCTGTTGAGCCGATATCTATTCCTATGTAATTCATTACCCGTACCTGTGCCTTGTGTTGTCGAATTTGTTGTCCAATCCCTGAATAGAGATGTATGACAGCTTGCTGTCTGCAGCAAATGCTTTGATGTTCTCTACGTCTTCTTCTTCGATAAGCAGGGAAACGCCGCAGCATACGCTAAGCTCCCGGGGTGTTGGTGAAATCCTTGCCGAGAAGCCTTTATCTTTCAGCGCTCTGTACATCGCCATGCTTTCTGTGTGATTGTTAAATAAAACGTAGTAGTGCATCTTATTCTAAAGTCTCGATGAATGCCTCAACTCTTGTCTTGATCTGCTGAGCGTCGTTATCTGTGTAATCTGTCTCAATTCCGAGAACCTTGATGCCGGCCTCGTTCAGTCTCTGCTCAAGTGTGTATCCCTCGATATCGTAAGTTGTGCAGAACTTGAGGTTAACATCGATTACTCCATCAACATTATATTCCTTTGCGAGTCTGATTACATCATCAAATCTTCCTGTATTTGGAGTGAAGCATGCGCAGTTGATGCCCATGTATCTCTCAGCAAGCTTATCAATCATCTCATCGATAGTCTTGCCCGACTCGTCAACCATGTTCTCAAAGTATCTTGTTCCTGTGCAGCTCTCTTCGCAAACAACTACACCGCCTGATGTCTCAATGATGTTGTGCATCTTCCAGTTAGGAATTGCCATAGGAGTTCCGGAAATCATGATTCTCTTTGCTCCAGGTGCAACATCTACTCCGTCAGCAACTCTCTGCTCGAGCTCGTCACAGAGAATGTTAACCATCTGAGTGAATCTCAGTGGATCATCGTAGTAAGCAATCTGAGCTACGAGGATTGTATCTGTTCCGCTGATAGGAGCCTTTGCAGCCTTACGGCAGTTGTAAAGTCTCTGAAGAGCAGCTCTCTTAGCATTTACATTCTTAATCCACTCAGCAAGACCTTCCTCAGTTACCTTGTTGCCTGTAACTTCTTCTGCAACCTTGAGGAGCTCCTTGATTTCATAAGCCCACTTCTTAACGTCAACGTCTCTCTTCATCTGAGGGAGATCCATGATGTGCATAGGAACGTCGGTTCCGAGAATCTCGTAAGCCTTCTTCTTGCCGTCACATGTATTTTCGCCAATGTAGATATCAGCTGTTCTGTAGAACGGGCAGGTCTTGTCGAATCTTGCGCCGAGCATAGCCTTGATAAGAGGGCATGTATTTGCAGGAAGATATCTCTCTCCGCCAGGTACCCAGAACTGTGAACCGGCGCAAAGTCCTGTTGCGATTCCGCCTGCTGCGAAAATGATTTCATCAGGTACATATGCGCAGAATGTGCCAAACACCTTACCGCCGTTCTTTCTGAACTCTACGAGCTCTGCCGGTCTGATTCCGTGAACGTCAGCGAGTACCATATCGAAGAAATCCATCTTCTCAGGTCTGTTCTTCTGTGACATAAATACGTCGCCGATTGCTCCAGGGAGTACCTCACAGAGCATGTCATGAAGCTCAAGATTCATTCCGAGCTCGCCCCACATTTTTTGATTGTCAGCCATT
>JABUTC010000091.1:0-2837 GCA_021442505.1 Mogibacterium sp.
GATAAAAAAGAAGAGCATAGGGCTCAGGGTTACGGTTGACGGCGAGGAGTTCTGCGCAGAGCCGATGCTGCTTGCGACTGTGTCGAACGGACGCTTTTGCGGAGGCGGATTTGAGAGCTGTCCGCATGCCGATTTGTTCGACGGGCTGATGGAGGTTTTCGCCGCATATAATATAAGCAGGATGACGCTTCTGAAGTTCATCTCCGCGTACAGGGATGGAAAGATTTTTGAGATTCCGAACCTTCATGAGATCGGAAAGTATGCTCAGGCAAAAGAAGTGTTGATTGAGCCGATGAATACGGATAAAATCAGATTCGTCGGTGACGGTGAGATTTACTGCACTGAGGCGGTTAAACTTGAAGTTGCAAAGCAGGCAATCTGGGTGAACATTCCTGCTGAGATATAGATTGAGATAAAGAGACGGAAGGGACAGGCATTGAAGGCGAATCTGTTTCATAATGGAAAAAGAATAAAGGCAGCGCTGATTTCCGCGCTGCTTATTATTGCGCTTTCGGTGTCGATGGTGCTAGGGTCTTTCAATCCGGCTTTCGCTTATGATGCTGTAAAGACGAGTGAGGTCGCTCCTTCGATTACGGCACAGGCTGCGGTTGTGTACAGCGAGGATCTCGACAAGGTGATTTTTGCCAAGAACGAGACCGCAAGGATGAACCCTTACAGCATTACGAAGCTGATGACTGCCTATGTTGTTGTTGACAACCTTCCGCTCGATAAGCAGATTACGATAGGCGACACATACGAGGGCGAAGATGAGTCGAGCATGAAGCTGGAAAAAGGAGAGGTGCTCACTGTCGAGCAGCTGCTTCAGGGTCTGCTTGTTGCGTCGGGAAATGATGCTGCCAGAGCGCTTGCTGTCGCTGTCGCAGGAAGCGAGAGTGCCTTTGCCGAGATGATGAATAAGCAGGCGGCAGACTGGGGATGCACGGGAACGCATTTTACAAACGCGAGTGGCATGCAGGACGCGAATCACTACACGACTGCGGCGGATTTTCTCATTATTTCTCGTGAGGCAATGAACAATGAGACGATTCGCGAGATTACCCGTATTGAGAAGGTTGTGATTCCGGCGACCAACAAAAGCAAGCAGCGTGAGTACAAGAATCACACGACGCTGTATTCTGAAGAGGGCTCCGGCATACTCGGCGGCAAAACGGGCTTCTGGGATGAGAACGACTGCAGTGTTGCGCTTCAGTACAGAAAGAAGGATCTCAGCCTTACGATGGTCATACTAGGCGACACCAAGAAGGGCAGAATAGAGGATATTAAAATTCTGGCCGCAGCGGCACATCAGACGGTGCCTGGCTTTGTTGTCGCAAAGCCTTCTGAGACGGTGAAACACATGTGGATCAAGGGCGGCAAAAAGACTTTTATCCCTGTCTACGTGACGACGAGCGCTTATGCTTATCCTGCGGACGGAACGGACAAATCGATTAAGGTGGAGTGCACTCTTAAGAAGGGGATTAAAGCTCCGCTCAAGAAGGGACAGATTGTCGGAACCTGCAAGGTTTATGCGGACGGCAAGCTGAAGGCGACCCGCACGCTTGTAGTCAGAAAGGCTGTGGCAAAGGGCTGGTTCCCATCGATGTTCTATATTTCAAATGCGGCTTCAGTCGTGATACTCGTTCTGGTGCTGGCGCTTGTGGCTGTGATTGTGCTGATGAAGCGCAAGCCGAAGGGCGGCAAGCCTAAGTCAAAGACGGATACTGATACGCTTGAATAGAAAAATCACTTATGCTATAATCACACTTGCCGTCTGAGGGCGGCAGTTATGGAGAGGTACCCAAGTGGCTGAAGGGTCTGGCTTCGAATACCAGTAGGTCGTTAATAGCGGCGCGGGGGTTCAAATCCCCCTCTCTCCGCCAGTTTAGGAGGTCCTTTGGGCCTCTTTTTTATAGATTTATAGAAAAGAGGAAGATATGAAGAAAGTTGTAATAATTTCGACCAGCCTCAGGGCGAACAGCAATTCCGACGCTATGGCAAAAGCCTTCGGCGAGGGTGCAAAAAGTGCGGGACACGAAGTGTCGCTGATATCGCTCGCGGGAAAGAAGATTGATTTTTGCAGGGGATGCCTTGCGTGTCTGAAACTCGGTGAGTGTGTAATCAAGGATGACGCAATCGCGATTGCCGAGCAGGTACTCGAGGCGGATGTTGTCGTTTGGGCGACACCGATTTATTATTTCGAGATGTCAGGACAGATGAAAACTCTCATAGACAGGATGAATTCGCTATATGCGAAGGATTTCAAATTCCGTGAGGTGTATCTTCTTAGCGCTGCGGCTGACGACGAGGAAGGCGTGGATGAGAAGGCAATCGGCGGAGTTCAGGGCTGGATTGACTGCTTCAAGGGGGTCGAGCTAAAAGGCACTTTGTTTTGCGGCGGTGTGACGGACCCCGGTGAAATTGCCGGCAACAAGGCTCTTGAAGATGCATTTCAAATGGGCGCGGATTTGTGCTAATATAGGTGGCGTAAAAGTATAACTTGGTTTTTTGTAGAAGGGGTAGAATATGAATTTTGATTTCAGTAATGATTATTTCTTTGATAATGTATTCGGCGGCAACGTTCCGGTTTATCTGATCGTGCTGTCATTTCTGGCACTGCTTCCGGGAATCGTAATTATGGTAAAAGTATACAGGATGGATAAGATTGAGAAGGAGCCTGCCGGACTGCTTCTGCTGCTCTTCATTTGCGGTATTGTATCGATTCTTCCTGTAGTGATTGCGGAGATGATTGTCGGCGGAATTATTAACGCTTTGTTTACAGGCAAGCTTGCAATGTTGGTGATGGCTTTCATCGGTGTTGCAATTATTGAAGAGACCGG
>JABUTC010000091.1:3231-7370 GCA_021442505.1 Mogibacterium sp.
GTAAAAGCGGACAGATATGCCGATGTCGTACGAAGAGACACACTAGTTTTTAGCAGATGAAGCCCTTTCTCATAATGTGGGAGAGGGCTTTTTTACATGCTTTGTGCAGCGGCCTTGCTCGCATGTTAGAGTGGCTCGAAGCTCGTGATTACATATTGTATAGCGTGAAAAACATCGCTTCGACCTGCTCCATATCAAGCAGATCCTCCTCGAAAGTGATGAAAAGATTTCTGGTTGTCGTGAAGCCGGCTCGTGCATAAAGGAAGGGCTTCGGCGAATTTTTCCTGACATATTCGTCGCTGAGAAGCCCGAAGTGCTCCCAGATTATCCAATCCCCGTTGGGCTTTAAAATCACGAAGTCTGGACTGATGACGTGGCCGTTAATTTCTATCAGACAGTCGTAGTGATAGGGAATGCAGTGGGCGTCGAGCATCTCTGCTATGTGGAGTTCGCTTTTGGAGCGGACCTTCAGACCTCGTTTGGTCGTGTAAATCAGTTGCTCGGGGTGCTTCGTGTTTGAGGGCCATTTTTCAGACATCCAGTCGAGCTGCTCCTCGGTATAGTGAAGTTCGTCGGGCGAGAGATTCGCAGACTTCAGAACCTCGTCACTGAGCGGCGGAATCTGGGACTTCCTGTAAGCCGGGGCGAGAGCCCTGACTGTTTTGTTTATTTCCTTCGAGGCGAACTCGAGGTAGTCGAGATTGGATTTGAGGAATTTCTTTTGTATTAACTGTCTAAGAAGTTGGGGATTCTTCTTGATGCCGACAATGCTATTAGGCATTCTGCGGTAAAAGCAATAATATTCATTTCCTTTTTTCACAGACAAAGTACCATAGGGTAGTTTTGCATATTTCTTCTTCTCAACGTCTAGTATGTTAGAGCACTTTTTCTGAATAATAAGTAAATCCTCATAGATGTCAACGCCCATTTTGGACTCCTTTCAATTTTAAAACCAAGATTATTCACTTTTTTAACGCAGGTCTTAAGAAGTTCCAATGAATCTGCATCCTCAGGCATCACAGCCTTTGCTGTCACAGCCCTGACCTGCTCCCCGAACCGGGGATGAACCGCATATTCCCCGGTGAATTCAATATACTCTCCTGCAGATATATCAGGAAAAGTGCCCACAGCCACGTTTTCCGTTCCGTCTCTGTCAACGCTGAGCACAGTATATCCGTTTCCGGGATTTCGATATATTATTCTTTCAACATACNGCTTCTATGCCTCCGACCCATGGATTTATCAAGCTAAGTCAAAATGAGCACTTTGCTCGATATAGATAATCAATATATAATATATTGAATTTTATATAAAGTTCTATTGGGTGTATATGGAAAAAAATTTCAAAACTAAAGTTTAGCCGTATTATCAATTATGGAATCTCTATGGTTGAAATAGTGGATCGAAAAGCTGATAATGGGCTTGTTTTTGGCTATAAATAGGGTAGTTAGTAGAGAATTTAGCCGTATATCCCATATTTGAGCAAGTTTGGCTAATTTTTCAACCGCGAGATAGAGAAATTAGCAATTGTGGATGAATTTTGAATTTGAAAATTTTCAGACAAGGATTTGAGCAGAATTGGCCAGCGGCAGACAAGATTTCGGTAGGCACCGCCGCCGGGCGGTGCCCTCGACTTTCAAAACAGCGGTAGGCACCGCTCCCGCGGTGCCCTCCACCCCCAAACAAAGGAAAACACCGCCTTCCGGCGGTGTTTACTCTTCCTCTATCTAATTATCTGATTCTCTAATTATCTGATTCTCAAGTTGATTTCGAATTCAAACTGTTCGTCAATCAAACTGTTTAATCCTCAAACCGGCCCTCAAACCGGTCAAACTACTTCCCGATATATCTTGACTCGATGTAGTATCTCTTCTCGTTTGCCTCGCCCATTGAGAATGTTTTTCTTGGGAGTGCGCCGTCTGCAGCTACTGCAGGGAAGAGCATGAACTTGTCCATTGCAGGAAGCAGGAAGCCTGCGTTTCCGTCCTTTGCCGAGAGTGACTCGTAAGCCTTTGTTCCGTGAATGTAGTCGATGTCGCAGGTCTTGCGCTCTTTTACCATGATGTCGAGAGCGTTCTGCAGAGCTCCAACCTCGAGCTTGTTTGCAGGATCCTCAACAACTACGATGCCCTTCTTTTCGCCTGTCATGAATGGGATTGCGAATGCGCCCTCAGGTACCGAAGCGCCTTCCTCAGCGATATAAGCATTGCCGTTCTGCTCAGCAAGAAGTGCAACTGTCTCGTCTACGATGTCCATTCCGCTCTGACCGTTCTTTGCGAAAAGCACTCTGTGAATAGGCTCGAAAACGATGCCGCTGTCGTGGATGTTCTCAATCTCGCAAAGCGCATATCTTGCAGGGTGAACTGCAGCTTCCTCAGGTGTGAGAGTCTTCTTGATGTTCTCCCACATTGTTTTTGCAGTTGCGAGTGAGTGATTTCCGTCGCCCATAGCCTGGAAAATCACATTGCCCTCGCCGTACTTCTCAACAGCCTTGTCGAAGAGTACCGAAAGTGCTTCCTTAGCGCCTTCGAGGTCTGCCTCAGCGATGAACTCGCCTGTGATGTGTCCGCCCTCGAGCATGAGGTCTGTGTCGTAAACCGGAGTCTTTGGAGCGTTAACGAGTGGCTCGATAACTGTCTTGTCCGGGTCGTCTATAAGAATGAGAATGTGTGGCATCTCGATAGGAGCGCCCTCTCTGATTCTGAGACGTGGCGGGATTCTCTCTACAACGGTTCCCTCAGTCGCACGTGTGAGCGAAGTTGAGCCCTTGCTAAAATCATATGCCTCAAGGTCTGTAGCGATTACAAGTCCCAGACGTGTTCTTCCCTCTGCAGTTCTCTTAACGAGCATGCATCCAGGTGCGAGTTTTCTCAGTGTTCCGTCTGCGAGGTACTTGTCCATGGTCTCACGAACAGCAGCAATCTTCTCTGCTTCGCCCGGCTTCTCGAGATAAACCTCAGGAAGCATAAGTCTCAGAGTCGAAGGAGCATCGCCGACAAACTGCTCGGCAGCCTCCCAGTACTCAGGCTCTGAAGTGTACTGGTCACAAGCAACTACAGCCCACTTGCTATAGTCTGCGCCCTCTGCAGGGAGCATAATTTCAGGAATGTGGAAACCGAATTTTCCCCAATCGTATTTTGCCATGTCTTTCCTCCTTGGAATAATTATTTCGAATCTATAGGGCGGCAAAACCGAATTTTTCCGCCACATCTATTATCTTGTAAAAAGCGTGTAAAAGCAAGTGCAATGAGTACTAAATTAGTACAATCCCAGAGCAAACAATCATTGTTGCAGACCTGCCGTTGTGATAAAATTAACACATCTAAGGGCTTCAAAAATGCCCAACGTGTGAATAATGGAGGAAGATATTAATGATTGCAAAAAGTATGAAGCCTTTCCTCGAGGGCAGCTCGGTAATCAGAGCAATGTTTGAGGAAGGAAAGAAGATGGCTAAGGTTTACGGACCTGAGAACGTTTATGATTTTTCAGTAGGAAACCCTGGTCTTAATCCACCACAGGAAGTATTCGATGCTATCGACTACATCAACCATGAGATGGATCCGCACGAGGTACACAGCTATCCGTCAAATGCCGGATATGAGTCAACAAGACAGGCTGTAGCAGACGACCTCAACGAGAGATTCGGATCAAACTATACAGCAAACCACATCATCATGACAGTTGGAGCAGGTTCAGCTATCAACGTAATCATGAAGACTATTTTTGACCCTGGCGACAAGCAGATTGTTTTCGCACCTTACTTCGTAGAGTACGGTAACTGGGCAAGCAACTACGGCGCTGAGACAATCGTAGTTCCACCATGCGAGGACAACGATTTCGTACCTACACCGGAGGCACTCAAGGCTGCTCTTACACCTGAGGTTAAGGTTGTAATCATCAACAACCCTAACAACCCTACAGGAACAATTTACCCTGTTGAGGCTGTAAAGGCACTCTGCGAGGTACTCAAGGAAGCTGAGAAGGAGTATGGACACCCAATCTACATCATCGCTGATGAGCCTTACAGAGAGCTCGTATACACAGATGATGAGGTTGCTTTCATCCCTGGTTTCTATGACAACACAATCATCGCTTACTCATGGTCAAAGTCACTTTCGATGCCTGGCGACAGAATCGGA
>JABUTC010000092.1 GCA_021442505.1 Mogibacterium sp.
TTCTGGTTCGGCGAAGACGCCGGCGGCCGGCAGGTCGTTGTTTATAAGAATGGTACCACCAGGTCTGAGGACATAGAGAAGTATGATGCGGACATGACGGAAGAGGCATACAAAGGCCTTCAAAGAGCGCGGCTTTATATGACAGAAGTGGGTGAAGGGGATGGCACCGCTTTTGCTGCTGCAATGGATGCCACTTTTGCGTATGGTCCATTTACAGATAATCAGGGAGAAATATATGCCATTACATTATCAACACCAATGGCTGCTGAAAAACGCATATATCCTTTGTTAACAGACGAGCAGATTGCAAAATCAAAAGAGTATGTTGATGAGTTTTACGGCAATTCGCAAAGCCAAATCGGCAGAGATTTAGGCATACTTTATCCGGTGTGTATGAAAGTTTATGTCGACCATAAAAAAGAACCATACGATGTACGGGAGTGCGAAGAAATATTCAGAATACAAAGCGGAGAAGTTATGGACTCTATCGACGATGAAAGCATCGATATAATGTTTGAAAATCTTAACCGTGAATATGATTACGCCCCTCGCCTAGATGAACGAGGATATCCGATCGGTGAAGCCACAATAATGCCTGCCGACTATGGACAGGAAGCATTTTTTATAAAAGATGCAGAATCAGGAGAGGTGTTTAGAGTATACAAAATCGAAAGCGGATTTAGCAGTGTATTCGAAATGAGAAGAATAGACTACTATATATCTCGTAGTGACTTGAAGAGATCCGGAAAATCAAAATGTTTTGATGGCGATGATTTCATTATGGAATACATGGACGGTCAAGACAGATTAGACGATATGCTCGATATTGTAACTTCAGGTGGAACATATACGATAGAATAAAACTGAATCACAATTAACGAGTTACAAAAAAAGAAAGCCCTCCGCTTATGGAAATACATCCGTGAGTAGGGGGCTTTATAATTGAGGCATTTCATTGCATATAGTATAATTAAAGCAGCAATCATCAACAGTAACAGTGCAATCTAGCTCAGTATTCTATGTATAGATTTTTCATTTTACTGGGAGAATAAATATAATCGCACTAATAGATAAGTTGAACGAGTATAACGCAATTAAAAAGAATATAAAATGGTTAAGTGGTAGATAAGAAATGAATGATAAAGACAAGGAATATGCAAAAATAAAAATAGAGGAACTAATTAATCGTTATGAAAATAAAACGGTTCCAAATTCTATTGCTGGATTAGCTGAAGAAAATGAAGACATGCCAATCCCATGGCTGAATAATTTTTGTATAAACGTATACAGAGAGAAACTCACAAAACACATTAAGGATAAAAGCAATAATTCTAAAGAAGAATATATAAAAGCAAAAGCAGAATTGAGAAACATTACTGAGGAACTGCTCAGAAGATACAGTAAAAGACCAGCTAAAACATTGCCAGAAGTTATTAGGGATAATGCGGACTTAAATATTTCCAGCATTTATTCCTATACTGAACTTATTTATAATCAGACAGCAAAAGAATATTTGATTGAGAAAGGAATTATAAAGGAAAAAGAGAAACTAGTCGAGGCGCCTGAACGAGAGCTGCCTAAAATAATAAAAGAATTGTGGAAGAAATATCCGGACGGTTTTTCTGGATATTTGACGGATTTGGCTGGAGCCAATCCAGACATTGAGGTTATGAAAATTAACCCATTGACACGCAAATTATATGATATGACAACAAAGCAGTATCTTACCATGATTGGTTTTTTGAGAGAACTGCCTTTTGAAGAACAGGAAAAAAAGAACCTAGATAATGCTATAGCAGTTCTTCAAAAAAAGTATACAGATAATCCTCTCCGTAATATAAACGATATAGATTTACATGGTACAAACATATCAAAACTCAGATTCATAACCCTGATAAAAAAATATTACAACAAAGATGTAGTCAAGTTTCTTAGACAGAACAATATACTAGCTGCGGAAGAGGCAAACAGTGTGAAGAAGATTCCGCAAAGAGACTGCACAAATTCAGTAGCAAGCGGTAATGTGTGCTATCTAGGAGTGAGTGGATTAGAAAAAACACAGCAGCCAAAAGCAAATCCTAAATCATTTGTACTTTTTAATAATGAAGAAGTACAGGTCGACTCGTGGAGAGATTTGTACGCCAAGGTCTTTACGATATTATATGACGAGTATCCGGAATTAATACCAAGAGATAAATCTTTTGTAGGAGGACAAAACATAGATTTTGGTAACGCATATGCATCTAAAAGCATGACTTCACCTAAACGCATATTTATGCATATGTATTTAGAAACGAATTACGAGGCAGATGAAATTTTTTCAAGAATATCAGCGCTATTTAGGTTATGTGGAATAAACGAGAGCTCATTAAAAATAAAAACAAAAGATGGTGTTATAGGAAACCTTGGTGAATCAAATGAAACAAATGTAAACTTAGATGCATCAATGGATGAGCTAATCGGAATCATAGATGGCATAGAATATGATGGCGTGATTAACCCGTTGGAAGTAAGTTGTTTAAGGGAGTGGCTTCAAAATAATAAAAACATAATAATAAATACAGAATACTCTGATTTTGTGAAAACAGTCGAAGACATATTAGAGGATGATTACATTGACGAAAACGAAAGAGATTTTTTAATAAAATGGGCAAATAATTACAAAGAAAGAATTGACGATATAGGCAGAAATATAAACATATTGATAGGTATCTTAAAAGGTGTAGTTGCAGCTAACATCATTCAAAACAAAGAAATATTCGAACTAGATAACTGGCTTAAAAACAATGATGGTTTATCTGGGATTTTGTTGTTTGACAAAATTTTAAATTGCATTTCTTATGATTCATTTATAATCAAATATAAGAAGCCAAAGATAAAAATAAGAATAAAACTA
>JABUTC010000093.1:0-2759 GCA_021442505.1 Mogibacterium sp.
CAGAGCGCATGCTGAAGGACGAACTGCTTTCCCGGCTTGGTGCGGCCCCTGTCTACGTTGTGGATGCTGATGCTGCCAAAACCCGCTTCGGGTACGTTTTGACCGGAGGTATGACGGCCGCTATGCGCCGCAAATCGACATCCGGTTACCGGGATATCCTCCGGGATGCCAAAAGGATTATCGTGCTTGAGGATGTGGAGAATCCGAACAATGTCGGAGCCATATTCAGATCAGCGGCCGCTTTCGGTGTGGATGCTGTAATCCTGTCTCCTGCATGTGTGGATCCTCTGTACAGGAGAGCTATGAGAGTCAGTATGGGTAATGCTATGCTGGTACCATGGGCATATGCGGGCAGGGACGAAGCTGACTGGAAGGTCAATGGAGTTAAGTGGCTGAAGGAACTTGGCTTCACTACGGTTGCAATGGCTTTAAGAGATGACAATATTACAATCGACGATGCCCTTATCAAGAAGGCGGATAAAATTGCCCTTATAATGGGTAACGAAGGCGAGGGTCTTGCGTCTTCTACGATAGACGCATGTGACTATGTCGCCAAGATACCGATGCTTAACGGTGTGGATTCACTCAATGTTGCAGTAGCCGCCGGAGTGGCAATGTGGGAGATGACCAGAAAATAAGACTCGCCTTACGGCGAGTCTTTTCCTTTTCGATAATTCTATTTTTTCTCGAAAAACTGTCCCTCGAATCTTTCGTATTTCGACTTTCCAAATCCAAGACAGATATATGCGAGATCCGGAAAGAAGAAAATCATCAGCGACCACCAGAAATTCTTTCCGTGGCATCTCGACATTCTTACTGCGAGAACAATACCGAAGACCTTCATCATCAGTAGCGGCAGAATCATAACCAGCTCATAAACATTCTGTGACTGAGCAACTAGCGAAATTACAAAAGCGACAACCACAGTTCCAATTCCGATAAGGAAGTACTTTGTTTCCCAGTAGACCTTGAAGGAAGTCCAGCTGTTGTACACAGGGATAAAAGCCTTCCAGCCCTTCTCCCCTGCTTTTTTAAACATTCTGGCAAGACCGTAGTGAACGATGAGCCAGACTGCAATTGCAACTATTGCATTTACTATTGTCTGTGTGTTTCCTGTAACCATTCCGTTTACCTCATCCTACTTAATCTTGCTGATATCCAGTGAAATTACTCTGTCTACATTGCTGAAGCTCAGGAATCTGTATGCAAACGCACCCGATTCAAACAGCATATACAGCTTGCCGTCGGAGAAGTATATCTGCTCAAGCTTCTCCGGCATTGCAATATTGTATATTGCGTCCTTTGCATTGAAGGTCATGTCCTTATTGAATTTGAGCTTGTTATTCTTATCTACGTTTGCAGAAAGATCGAATACCTGAAGAGTCGAATTCAGCGGTCCGATTGACTTGGTCATAACGAGCAGATTGTTCTCATAAGCAACGCCCTGAACCGTGTTGTCTATATCAATCTTATACGACGGCTTTGAATTTACATTTCCATCCTCTCCGATCTTGTACACGTTCAGAAGTCCGTTTTTCCACATATTGAAGTATACAACGAGCAGTCTTCCGTCCTGATATGTAACCGAGGATGCTCTCTTAATGCCCTTAAGCTGAACCTCCCTGCTGTACTTCAGAGCCTTTCCGCTGTTCTGATCATAGCCTTCAATCTCCGAAAGTTCCAGAGCTCCTACATAAGCCTTTTTATTGATAAACTCTGCAACCCAGAGTCTCTGGTTCTCTGTGTCGTAGGCAAGGCCTCCGACGTGTGACATGCTGTCAAGGACAAGAGTCTTTTCCAGCTTGGCAGTTTCCTTGTTGATTACATAAATAACCGACTTGTGCTTGTGAGTTCCGCAGTACGAGCTGATGAAAACATACTTGTCGCTGACCGCAAGTCCCTGTGGTGTCATGGACGTGCACTTTGCCTTTTTGCCGGTCTTATCGTTAAGTGTCACTGTCATCTCAAGACCCGGCACAACGTACGACGGTCCGCCATACAGTTCCATATCAGCCTGGAAAAACGGGTAGCTCTCTCCTACCCCTTCCAGCAGGTCTTCATATGTAGCATAAATCGCAGGCTCTGTGCTTGTCTCCTTCAGGTCTGACTTATATTCATACTTTCTCAGACTTCCAAAAAAGAGTACATAAACCACAATCGCAATTACAGCGAGTGTAACTGCGACTAAGGTAACTAATGTAACTTCCTTGCGATAACTCATTGGTTTTTTCATTCTGACCTCTAAGTATTAGTTTCTTATTACACTATTTGAAATATCTTACTGCGCTCTCGAACATCTTAATGAAGTATTCGCCCGGAACGTTCTTGTAAAGACCGTCTCCGACTCTCTCGGCGTGAGCCATTTTACCGAATACTCTGCCGTCAGGTGAAGTGATTCCCTCGATAGCATATGTCGAGTTGTTAGGACAGTAATGAACCATGCTCGAAGCATCTCCGTCGAGATTTACATACTGAGTAGCAATCTGTCCGTTCAGCTCAAGTCTCCTGATGAGTTCCTCGCTTGCAAGGAAGCGTCCCTCACCGTGTGAAATAGGAGCCGCATAGATGTCTCCGACCTGAGTGTTTCTCAGCCATGGCGACTTGTTCGAAGCCACGCGCACATTTACGATTCTCGACTGGTGGCAGCCGATAGTGTTGTATGTCAGGGTCGGGCATGTCTCATCAGTGTCGATGATTTCTCCGAAAGGAACGAGTCCGAGTTTGATGAGTGCCTGGAAGCCGTTGCAGATTCCGCACAT
>JABUTC010000093.1:3363-7957 GCA_021442505.1 Mogibacterium sp.
AACTCGAAGCCGAATCCGTTTCCGAGGCACTGCTTGAGTACTGCCTCGGCAATTCCGCCGATAGTCGGTGTGTAGCAGGCAAGGATTTTGCCGTCCTGCATGAGCTCGTGAACCTTCTTGTAGATTGCGATGAGCGACTCTGCAACCGGCAGACCCTCTTCGTCAACCTCAGGCTCGAACATGAATACCTTGTGTCCTGCCTTCTTGTACTCAGGAGTTACAACGTCTTTAACAGTATCCGTAGTTACTGCAAAAGATACGAGTGTAGGCGGAACGTCTATGTTCTCGAATGAACCGGACATCGAGTCCTTTCCTCCGATAGCTCCAACGCCGAGTCCGAGCTGTGCCTCAAATGCTCCAAGAAGTGCAGCCAGCGGCTTACCCCATCTTGCAGGGTCTTTTCTAGGCGACTCGAAGTACTCCTGGAACGAGAGATATACGTCCTTGAAGCTTGCGCCTGTTGCAACGAGCTTCGATACCGACTCAACTACTGCGAGGTAAGCCGAGTGATATGGGCTCTTCTCTGCGATGTACGGGTTGTATCCCCATGACATAAATGAACAGTCGTCTGTGTGTCCCTTGATGAGCGGAATCTTGTGAACCATGGCCTGAATAGGTGTCAGCTGGTTCTTTCCGCCAAACGGCATAAGCACTGTTCCTGCACCAATGGTCGAGTCGAAGCGCTCCGAAAGACCTCTCTTCGAGCATACGTTGAGGTCGTCTGCAGTCTTGAGGTAGTTGCTGCAGAAATCTCCGCTGACACTCTTTTTCCACTCCTTAGGTGCCTGAGGTGCGATGCTGATGTACTTGTCTGCTCCGTTTGAATTCAGGAACTCTCTCGATACATCTACGATAACCTTGTCGTTCCACTTCATTGTGAGGTAAGGTCTCTCCGTTACCTCTGCAACAGGAACGCACTGCAGGTTCTCTTCTTTGGCAAGTGCCATGAAGTATGAAACGTCTCTTGCCGCAACAACGCAGGCCATTCTCTCCTGCGACTCGCTGATTGCGAGCTCTGTTCCGTCGAGTCCCTCGTACTTCTTAGGAACCTGATTCAGATCGATTTCGAGTCCGTCTGCGAGCTCACCGATAGCTACGGAAACTCCGCCGGCTCCGAAATCGTTACACTTCTTGATCATTCTGGTAGCATCACCGTTTCTGAAGAGTCTCTGAATCTTTCTCTCCTCAGGTGCGTTACCCTTCTGAACCTCTGCTCCGCATGTCTCTACCGAGTGTGAGTCGTGAGCCTTCGATGAACCTGTAGCTCCACCGATTCCGTCACGGCCTGTGCTTCCTCCGAGAAGGAGAACAACATCTCCCGGAGCAGGAGTCTCACGGCGTACATTTACTGCAGGTGCTGCCGCAATAACTGCGCCGATTTCCATTCTTTTTGCAACATATCCAGGGTGGTAAAGCTCATCAACCATACCGGTAGCAAGACCGATCTGGTTTCCGTATGATGAGTATCCTGCTGCCGCAGTCGTTACGATTGAACGCTGTGGAAGCTTGCCCGGAATTGTCTCGCTTACAGGCTGAAGCGGATTGCCGGCACCTGTAAGTCTCATTGCCGCATAAACGTATGAACGGCCTGACAGCGGGTCTCTGATACATCCGCCGACACAGGTAGCAGCGCCTCCGAAAGGCTCGATCTCTGTCGGGTGGTTGTGCGTCTCGTTCTTGAAAAGAAGCAGCCATGGCTGTCTTTCGCCGTCAACCGTCACGGTAATCTTAACCGTGCATGCGTTTATTTCCTCGGACTCGTCAAGCTTGTCGAGAAGTCCCTTTGTCTTTAAGTATTTAACCGAAATCGTAGCGAGGTCCATGAGGCAGACCGGCTTGTGCTCACGACCGAGGTCTTTTCTAACCTGCATATAGTGGTTAAAAGACTTCTGCAGAAGCTCGTCCTCGAAGCTTACGTTCTCGATTACTGTTCCGAAGGTTGTATGTCTGCAGTGGTCNGACCAGTAGGTGTCAATCATTCTGATTTCATTAATGTTCGGATCTCTGTCCTCTGACTTGAAGTACTCCTGGCATACATTGAGGTCGGCTTCGTCCATAGCAAGACCGTAGTCCTCGATGAAGTTGAAGAACGGGAAGCCCTCCATTTCTCTGAAGCCCTCGAGCACTGCAACTTCACTTGGAACCTCGTACTGCATCTCGAGTGTCTCAGGCATTCCAAGCTCAGCCTCTCTTGTCTCAACCGGGTTGATGATGTACTTCTTGATTGCATCGATTTCAGAAAGTGAAACCTCTCCGTAAACAGCGTAAACCTTCGCACATCTGATGAGCGGCTTTTCGCCCTGCGAGATTATCTGAATGCACTGTGCAGCGGAGTCTGCTCTCTGGTCGAACTGTCCGGGAAGCGGCTCAACTGCGAAAACAGTCTTGTATCCCGAGCATCCGAGTCCCTCAAGGCTCGATGCTGTGTTGTCGAGCTGCGGCTCTGAGAAAACCGTCTCAACGCAGTAGTCAAACAGCTCCTTTTCGATATTGTCGGCATCATATCTGTTGATGATGCGAAGCTCGCTTACACTGTCGATACCAAGCAGAGTCCTGATATCTGCCATGAGTGCCTTTGCCTCATTTGCAAGCTCCTTTTTCTTTTCTACGTATATTCTGTAAACCATACCGTCTCCTTTGCTAAATAACTACTTCTCTATTGCCTTGAGAGCTCTTGCTCCGATGTCTCTGCGAGTGTACTTGTTGTCGAATTTAACTCTGTCGACCATCTCGTAAGCCTTTGCCACAGCCTCTTTGAGTGTAGGCTCAACCGCTGTAACTCCGAGCACTCTTCCGCCGCTGTTTACAAGCTTGTCTCCCTGGCTCTTGGCTCCTGCCACAAAAGTGTTCGGCCAAACATCTGCCGGAATCTCAATCTCGTAACCCTTTTCGTATGATGTAGGATAGCCCTCCGAAGCCGCAATTACGCAGCAAGCCGAAGCGTCCATCCACTCAACGTCTGTGTATGCGAGTGTGCCCTCTGTAACAGCCTGCATTATTGTCAGAAGGTCTGACTTCAGAAGAGGCAGCACCACCTGAGTCTCTGGGTCTCCGAAACGGCAGTTGTACTCGATTACCTTAGGTCCGTCCGCCGTAATCATGAGACCGAAGTAAAGGCATCCTTTGAAAGTTCTTCCCTCTGCCTTCATCGCCTCGATGGTTGGGACAAAAATCTCCTTCATGCATCTCTCAGCGACAGCCTCTGTGTAGTATGGGTTTGGTGCGACAGTTCCCATGCCTCCTGTGTTGAGGCCTGTGTCCCCGTCTCCTGCCCTCTTGTGGTCCATCGATGAAATCATCGGAACTACGACATGTCCGTCTGTGAACGAAAGTACCGACACCTCGGGACCCTCAAGGAACTCCTCGATAACGATGTTTTCACCGCTTGCTCCAAACTTCTTGTCCTCCATCATGCTCTTAACCGCATCGATGGCCTCCTCTCTTGTCTCGGCGATGATTACACCCTTGCCGAGCGCAAGTCCGTCAGCCTTGATTACAGTAGGAATCGGAGCTGTCTGAAGATACTCGATTGCCGCATCCATCTCGCTGAATGTCTCGTAGGCTGCAGTCGGAATTCCGTATTTCTTCATGAGGTCCTTGGAGAAAACCTTGCTTCCCTCGATTATTGCAGCCTTGGCATCAGGTCCGAAGCACGGAATGCCTTTTGCGTTCAGCGCATCTACACATCCCATTACCAGTGGGTCGTCAGGTGCAACAATTGCATAATCGATTTCGTTGTCTACCGCAAAATTCACGATGCCGTTAATGTCGGTTGCCGCAATTGAAACCGTAACCGCATCTCTTGCAATTCCGCTGTTTCCCGGAAGAGCATAGATAATCTCTACCATCGGATTCTTCTTGATGCTCTTTATAATGGCGTGCTCTCTTCCGCCGCCTCCTACTACCAGAATTCTCATAACTGTCTCCTCTTTTGCCGGATTTGTATATCGAATTAGTGATGGAAAAGTCTCATTCCCGTGAATGCCATTGCGATTCCAAGCTCGTTGCAGCAGTCGATAACCGCATCGTCTCTTATTGAACCGCCCGGCTGAACGATGTACTTAACTCCGCTCTTTGCCGCTCTCTGTACGTTGTCGTAGAACGGGAAAAATGCGTCCGAGCCGCAAACCACGTCCGTGCATGTATCGAGATATGCTCTCTGCTCTGCCTCTGTGAACGGCTCCGGTCTCTCTGTAAAATACTTCTGCCATACGCCCTCAGCGCAGCAGTCCTCTTCGTTCTTGTTGATGTATGCGTCGATGACATTGTCTCTGTCAGGGCGCTTCATCTCAGGCTTGAAAGGAAGGCTGAGAACCTTGTCGCTCTGGCGGAGGAACCATGTGTCTGCCTTGCCGCCTGCGAGTCTTGTGCAGTGAACTCTCGACTGCTGGCCTGCGCCAACGCCGATTGCCTGTCCGTCATATGTGTAGCAGACCGAGTTCGACTGTGTGTATTTGAGTGTGATAAGAGCTATGATCATGTCTCTTACAGCGCTATCAGGAATATCCTTTATGTCTGTAACGATGTTTGCAAGAAGCTCTTCCTGAGCCTTTGCTCTGTCTGCAGCAAGAAGGGTCTTGCGGTTACCGATGAT
>JABUTC010000093.1:7966-13125 GCA_021442505.1 Mogibacterium sp.
TCCTCTGCAGGAACATAATTCTCGTCAATCTTAATTACATTGTAGTTTCCGTTCTTCTTAGCCTTGAGAATCTCGAGTGCCTCAGGCGAGTAACCCGGAGCGATAACTCCGTCGGAAACCTCTCTCTTGATGAGTTTTGCCGTTGTAACATCGCACTCATCCGAAAGTGCAATCCAGTCTCCGAACGAGCACATTCTGTCAGTTCCTCTTGCTCTTGCATAAGCGCATGCGAGAGGGCTCTCATCGAGTCCTTCGATATCCTCAACAAAGCATGCCTTCTTGAGTTTCTCAGGAAGCACTGTTCCGACTGCCGCCGATGTAGGGCTTACGTGCTTGAATGACGCAGCCGCAGGCATACCGAGGGCCTCCTTGAGCTCTTTTACCAGCTGCCATGAGTTGAGTGCGTCGAGGAAATTGATGTATCCCGGACGACCGTTCATAATCTCGATTGGAAGCTCGCTTCCGTCATGCATATAAATCTTTGCCGGTTTCTGATTAGGATTGCATCCGTACTTAAGTTCAAATTCTTTCATTGTATCCCCCTACTGATTCTTGTTTATAATCTTGTATTCATACGACTCGTCAACGAGGTTGAAGTATGAAATGTAAAGTGAAATCTTGTTATCCTCGTCGAGTGAATTCCAGATCTCGTCTGCGAACTCCTCGATGGTATCAGGAATCTGAATTCTTCTCGGCTCACCCTGGAAGGTTGGTAGAGGATTTCCATCGCTCTCATAGGTGTGGATGAAGTGTCCGAGTCCGGCAACAGCCTCGTACTCGTAGTAGTATCTGTTGCAGGCTGTTCCCTCTTCATCAGCACTCTTGAGAATGCTCATGGTGTACTTGAAGTCTCCTGATGTGAAAGCCTCGGCAACTGCGCTGATTCTAGGAGTGAAGTTAGGAGCATCAGGCTCGAACTCTCTTGAGAGCAGTGCCTCCTGCATCGTCATATTCTGTACAAAACCATCGTAGATTGTATCTGTCTGGTTTCCGTTTGTAACGATGAGTTTGCCCTCGATATTCTTTACAGGCGAGTAGATGATGAGTGACGGATCCTCGAGCTTCGACGGATCGAAAGCCTCTGTGTACAGGGCGTCGTCTCTCTCTACAAAAACTCTGTTTCTGCTGTTGCTGCTTCTTCCCATAATGAAGTATGCGCTAACGCCGTATCTTGCATCCTCTGTCATGCCGACGATTATTCCACGTCCCGGATAGGAGTTTCCCTCAACTACCTCGCTGAATTTTCTACTTGTGTAAACGCTCATTGCTTATCCTTTCTATTGCTTCAGGCAGAATAATCCATTCGGCCTCTTCCATTACCCTTCTCTGTAAAATCTCCGGCGTATCGCCCTCTTCTACGGCAACCGCCTTCTGTGCGATTATGCGTCCTCCGTCCGGTATCTCGTTGACGAAGTGCACGGTCGCGCCCGTTACTTTTACCCCCTTGGCCAGAGCGGCTTCGTGAACATGAAGTCCATAGAAGCCTTCCCCGCAAAATGACGGTATCAGGCTCGGGTGTACGTTTATTATTTTATCCTCATAGTGCTTTGTGAAGTTCTCGCTCAGTATGCACATGAAGCCCGCAAGCACTATCAGGTCGATTTCTCTTTCGTCTATTGCCTTTATGATTTCGGCCTCGAAGTTCTCTTTGCTTACTTCGATTACCGGCACATCATACTCGCTTACAGCACCCTTCTTCTTAGTGATGACCATCGCCTCAACGCCTCTGTCATGAGCTCTCCTGAGAGCGTATGCATCAGCCCTGTTGCTTATAACCAGACTGACCTCGGCGCTGTTTATAACGCCTGATTTCTGTGCGTCCAGTATGGCCTGAAGATTGGTGCCTCCGCCCGAAACCAGCACGGCAACTTTGAATTTTCTGTCCATATTTACCTCTGAATTACCCCTGTTATAAAGCCCCAAGAGCCCGCGCTAAGCGCAGGCTCATTTTGGTTCTTATTAGATGATTGTAACCTTCTCATCGGATTCAACAATCTCTCCGATTACATAGGCATCCTCTCCGTTTGCCTTTAGAATCTCGATTGCCTTATCCACATCCGAAGGTGCTACGACTATGCTCATTCCGACTCCCATGTTGAAGGTGTTGAACATGTCGTGCTCGCTGATTCCTCCCTCTTCAGCAATGAGCTCGAAGATTGGAAGAACCTTTACCTTGCTTCTCTCGATCTTTGCACCGAGACCTGCAGGTATGCTTCTTGGAATATTCTCGTAGAAGCCGCCGCCTGTGATATGCGAAATGCCTTTTACCTTTACCTCCTCGAGGAGTGCCAGCACAGGCTTTACGTATATCTTTGTCGGTGTGAGAAGTGTCTCGCCAAGCGACTTGCCGCCGAGCTTCTCGACCGGTGACTTGATGTCGGCATTCTCTACGTCAAAAACCTTTCTTACAAGCGAGAATCCGTTCGAGTGAACTCCGCTTGAAGGGAGAGCTATAACAACATCTCCAGCTGCCATTCTGCTGTTGTCGATGATGGCATCCTTGTCGACAACCCCTGTTGTATATCCTGCGAGGTCGTACTCGTCTACAGGATAAAATCCCGGCATCTCTGCGGTCTCTCCGCCGATAAGAGCACAGCCCGCCTGCACGCAGCCGTCACATACGCCCTTAACGATAGCCTCGATTCTCTCAGGAACATTTTTGCCGCAGGCGATGTAGTCGAGGAAGAAAAGCGGCTTGGCACCTACGCAGACAACGTCGTTTACGCACATTGCCACGCAGTCGATTCCGACTGTGNATCGTTTACGCACATTGCCACGCAGTCGATTCCGACTGTGTCATGCTTATCCATGAGAAAAGCAAGCTTGAGCTTTGTTCCTACTCCGTCCGTTCCGCTGCAGAGCACAGGCTTGCTGATGCCTGTGAGGTCGAGTTCGAAAAGTCCTCCGAAGCCTCCCACATCCGAGCATACTCCCGGTGTGATTGTGCCTGCGATGTGCTTCTTCATGAGCTCTACCGCCTTGTATCCCGCAGTGATATCTACTCCCGCTGCAGCATAGCTGTCAGATTTAGATTTTGTGTTCATAACTATCCCCTTTAGGTGAAAATTTTTACTTCAGTCTTATTCTCTGCCGTCCCAGCAGTATGTGCAGAGCTTGCTTGGGTCGATTCCGATTGACTGCTTGATTCCCTCGATTGACTGGAACTCGAGCGATGAGAAGTGAAGCTTCTCGGCAATTGCCTTTCTGAGTGCCTTGCCGCGCTCTGTCGAACCGTCCGAGTACTCGTCGAGGTGATTCTGTCCCTCGTCTCCCTCGAGTTCCTGGATAACTCTTCTTGAAATGAGTTCCATATCGCTCTTTGAAGTCGAGAAGTTGATATACTTGCATCCGTACATGATTGGAGGGCAGGCAGATCTCATGTGAACTTCCTCAGCTCCATTGTCGTAGAGGAATTCTACTGTCTCCTGAAGCTGTGTTCCTCTTACGATTGAGTCGTCTACGAAAAGCAGCTTCTTTCCCTTGATGAGCTCAAGTACAGGAATCTGCTTCATCTTGGCAACCTTGTTTCTCTCGGTCTGGTCGCTAGGCATAAAACTTCTTGACCATGTCGGTGTGTACTTGATGAAAGCTCTTGTAAAAGCCTTCTGCGCTGCGTTCGAGTAACCGATTGCGTGCGGTGTTCCCGAATCAGGCACTCCGCCGATGTAGTCTATGCTCTCAATGTCAAAACCGTTGGCAATATCGTTTCTTGCCATAATGCGTCCGTTCTCGTAACGCATCATCTCTACGTTTGTTCCCTCGTAGCTTGTTGTCGGATATCCGTAGTAGCTCCAGAGGAATGCGCAGATTCTCATCTCCTCGCCCGGTGCCGAAAGCTGTTTGAATCCGTCCGGTGTGAGCTCAATGATTTCTCCCGGGCCGACTTCCTTAATCTCGGTAAAACCAAGCTTGAACAGTGCGAACGACTCCGATGCTGCTCCGCATCTCTCACCGTCGTAAGCGATTTCGATAGGCAGTCTGCCAACCTTGTCTCTTGCAGCGATGATTGAATTCTCCTTCAGGATGAGGATGTTTGCGGTTCCGTCAATCAGGCTCTGTGCGTACTTGATTCCCTCTACGAAATCCTCCTTCTGGCTGATGAGTGCTGCGAGAAGCTCAACCTGGTTAACCTTTCCCCCTGTCATGGCGTCAAAATGTCCGCCCGAAAGGTCTAATGTCAGGTCGATGAGCTTATCGAGATTGTTGATTCTTCCGATGAAACTCAGTGCATACACTCCGTGTACTGATCTGATAAGGAGCGGCTCAGGATCTGTGTCGCTGATGCAGCCGATAGCTGCTTTACCCTTCATTGTCTTTCCAATGTTGTCAAACTTGGTACGGAAAGGTGCATTCTCAATATTATGAATTTCTCTCTGCATTCCGATTTCTGCATCGTATGCAGCCATTCCGCCTCTCTTTGTTCCGAGATGTGAATGATAGTCCGTTCCGAAGAACACGTCTCTGATACAGTCTTCCCTGGCCGTAATTCCGAAAAAGCCGCCCATTTTGTTTTTCCTCCTATAGTCTCTTAAGCGTCCCAATATTTTCCCGCCTGCTTGCGCAGGCTTATTAATAAGCCTAGATGCGCTCTGCTATTCCTGCATCCTTTGCAAGAACTGCTTCTGCATCTTTCTTTCTGCGAGCATCAAGCTTTGAAGCGAGTTCAGCATCCTCTACAGCGAGTATCTGCGCTGCGAGAATTGCCGCATTCTTGCCTCCGTCGATGGCTACTGTTGCCACGGGAATTCCCGATGGCATCATAACTGTCGAAAGCAGAGCATCCATTCCGTCGAGCACTGCGCCCTTGCATGGAATGCCGATAACAGGAAGTGTGGTATTTGCCGCAATAGCACCTGCGAGATGAGCAGCCATTCCTGCTGCCGCTATAATGCAGCCGAAACCGTTTGCTCTCGCATTTACTGCAAAATCCTTTGCCTCCTCCGGCGTTCTGTGTGCCGAGTAAACGTGCACTTCAAACGGAATATCATACTCAGCGAGCATGTCTGTCGCTTTCTTAACTACAGGCAGATCGCTGTCGCTGCCCATGATTACTCCAACTTTCTTCATATCAGCCTCCTTAAAGCCAAATTCTCACAAATTATATTTTCTCACTTACACCCTTATCGTTCAAGAAAATACCTTGTTTTTTTGAAAAAAAC
>JABUTC010000094.1 GCA_021442505.1 Mogibacterium sp.
AAGTAATATAATTAAAATATATTTTAAGCATAGTGAGGAAATATTATGGAGTTCAAATACCCGCTTATTCTTGACGGTGCAACTGGCACACAACTGCAGCTTCGCGGATATGACGGTTCCTGCGCGCCTGAGGTCTGGATGATAGAACATCCTGAGGCAGTGCTAGAGTTTCAGGGAAGATATGCTGAAGCCGGAAGCAATATAGTATATGCGCCGACTTTTACAGCAAATCCAAGCATACTTGCAGGCCACGGCTTAGATGACAGAACTGAAGAATTGAATAAGAAACTGGTGGCTCTGTCTAAAGAGGCTACCGGCGGCAAGTGCTATACAGCCGGCGACCTATCACCTAGCGGAAAGTTTCTCAAACCTCTTGGTGATGTGTCATTTGAGGACCTGGTGGAAATGTATTTACGTCAGGCAAAGGCTCTCGACGAGGCCGGAGTGGATCTCTTTGCTATTGAAACAATGAATTCTCTGCCTGATGCGAGGGCGGCTGTTCTGGCAGTCCGCTCATTCAGTGACAAGCCGATAATTGCTTCTTTCACCTGTGAGAAGAAGGGCAGGACAATGATGGGCACGGATGTTACAGCGGCGCTCAAGATAATGGAAGGAATGGGGGTTGATATATTCGGCCTTAATTGTTCAACAGGACCTGAGGATATGCTGCCTCATATTAAAAGGCTTTCCGAAATTGCGGAAATTCCGCTTCTTGCAAAGCCAAATGCCGGACTTCCTGAAATTGAGGATGGAAAGACTGTGTACAAGTGCAGTCCGGAAGACTTCGTAAAGAATGTCGAGGAAATGGCATCCCTTGGAGTGCTGTGTTTTGGCGGCTGCTGTGGAAGCACTGAGGAGCATGTCGCTGCGCTCGCAAAGAAAGTAGCCGAGCTCGAAGAGGGAGGCGTGGTTTTTGCAGGACCTTCAGGTTCTACCGGAGGAAAGCTGCCTTGCGTATCAGGGCGAAAAGTATTCCTTCTTGACCCTGATGTGACAATAGATGATGTAATCATCTGCGATGAAGACCTTGAAGAATCAATCGATGATGCAAATGAGGAAGATGCAGAAATCATGTGTATTGAGTTCAAAAGTCCGGAGGATGTTGAAGTATTTGCGCTTTGTGAATATATGATTAACAAAGCTCTTTGTATTAAGTGCGATGATGCAGAAGTGCTTGAAGCTGCATTGAGAGCATATCAGGGCAGAGCGCTTTATGAGGGCGCGCTTTCGGAGGATGAACTTATGCCTCTGGTTAAAAAATACGGGCTGATAGTAAGATAGAAAACGGGGAAAGTGGCAGTTAATCTGCCGCTTTTTTATTTGTGAAATAAATGCGAAACGCGGCACTATTGTTTGTATCTATGCGGAAGTGATATTTCTTCTTTAGATCACATAAGCGATATAAAATGTACTTGTAAAATTTTGTGGCAGATATATAGTTGCCAGGCATTAATAGGGAACCCGGTGTAAATCCGGGACAGCTCACTCTACTGTAAGACGGACGGAAGTCGCATTAAGCCACTTGAAGGGAAGGCGCGGCTGACGGTTGATGTCAAGTCAGGAGACCTGCTATATATCCATCTTAAAGCTTGCGGTGAGGCAAGGCTTGTAGGTTGCTATACTTTTTGTTTAATAAGGAGAAGAAAATGAGAAGCAAAGAAGAACTTTTACAGGCTTTATCAGATTGTGTCTTTGAGATGGAAGACGAAGAGGTTGTTGAGGTAGCCAAGGAATTTGTTGAAGCCGGCTACGATCCAAAGGAAGGACTTCTCGAGGGTCTTGTTGATGGAATGAAGAGAGCATCTGCTCTGTATGAGGAAGGCGACTATTTCGTACCTGAGCTAATCGTTTGTTCTGATGCTATGTACGCAGGAATTGAGGAACTTCAGCGCAATATGCCAATCGACAATGCAGATTCAATCGGCTCGGTTGTTATCGGCGTAGCTGAGGGAGACACTCACGATATCGGTAAGAATCTGGTTAAGATTATGCTCGAGACAGGCGGATTTGACGTACACGATCTCGGAAGAGACGTTCCTGCACAGGCTTTCGTTGACTATGCGCGTGACAACAAGGTTGACATCGTTTGTATTTCAGCTCTTATGACAACAACAATGCCTGGAATGGCAGCTGTAATTGAGGGTCTTAAGGCTGAAGGCATCAGAGATCAGGTTAAGGTTATGATAGGTGGAGCTCCTGTATCACAGGCTTATGCTGACAAGATTGGAGCAGACGGATATAC
The DNA here is from genome assembly GCA_021442505.1 of Mogibacterium sp. Lineage (GTDB taxonomy): Bacteria > Bacillota > Clostridia > Peptostreptococcales > Anaerovoracaceae > Crickella. The sequence goes on from JABUTC010000094.1 coordinate 2,243, forward strand.
AAAGAACGCAATCGAGGCAGTAAGCTTCGCTAAGAGCCTTGTAGGTGCAGAATAAAGAAGGGAGGAACATCGCTATGATGGGTAAAAGAGAAGCCTTTAACAACATCGTAGATGGCAAAGGCGCAGATAGAATTCCGGTTGTGATGTGCGTAAGTTCACTTCCTTCAGCACAGGCGGGTATACCATTTCCTGAGACACTTTTTGATCCTGAGAAGATGGCAGGCACTCAGCTTGATGCACAGAGAAGATTAGGTTATGACGGCTTTATCACATCGTATGTAACACTGTCAGGAATGCTGGCAGGACACCTTCCTGACAGCGAAGGCAATACAGGAATGGGTTCAGATACAATTCATTCGTACGAAGACCTCGACAAACTGGCACCATATGATCCTGCAAAGGACCCATGCCTTGCAGTAACAAAGAAGGCTGCAGAGATTCTTCGCAAGGAAGCACCTGACGAGCCTATTCTTGCAATCATCCAGCCTGCATCCGGACTTGCTT
>JABUTC010000095.1 GCA_021442505.1 Mogibacterium sp.
GAGAAACTGTATCTGCTTATGGTAGACGACAGAATCCCGGCAGGAGCAAAGCTGTATTAGGCCGATTGATACATCGAAGGCCCAAAACAGTCAGAACAATGTTTAAATGAACAAATTCTGATAGAAATACCTGTTTTGCTGGGTTTGACCCCTAAAAAAGAGCAATATTCGCTAAAAACACTGAATTAAACAGAAAAAACACATATAAAAAACCTGTTTTCGAGACAAAACAGGTTTTTTGTATGGCAAAACACAAAATAACTCAGTGTTACAACAGGGTGAAGGCGTAAAGCTCATCGTATATAGAGGTAAGTCGCTTGTCATCAATACATGCTTTTGCGAAAAAGTCGTCTATAGTACGATACCAGTTGTGGTCGAATTCTATTACGCATTCGTCGCCCTCCAGCTGAGAGCGAACTGTAAATTTTCGGTCTCCATACATGAAGGAAACCTCTGCGGGAGTTTTCAGAATTTCATACAGATCGTACAGCCATATATTATTAGGATCAAGAACGACCAGCTGATACAAATCTTCAATCAGCCATTTCATAATGTTCAGGTTGCCGAAGAAGGCGTTGTAGCTGATCCGCTGCTCCAGGAACCATCTGGCTTTGGTAAAGAGATCTACCGCTTCCAGATACTGCAGTTCTTCAGCGCGAATTCGGGCCAGTCTGGTGAAGACCTCGGGAAGTGGTGCGTCCAGATACTTAGCATCGGCAACCAGAGGATACAGTTCCTCGATTATCTGCTTGTATTTCTCATAATCTTTATCTACGTAGTAGCCGTTCTTATACATATCGGCCACCTTATACTTGCAGACAAGGTTTCCCTTATCGGCAGATTTCGAAAAGTACTTGAAGGCCTTTTCGAAATTTTTTGTTCCGGTTCTGCCATAGTACCAGATATAGCCAAGGCACTCGCAGGCGTATTCGTGATCGTATTCGGCAGCCATCTCGTAATATTTAAGAGCAAGATCAAACCGTTTCCACCCGTAATATTCACCGCCAAGGCGCATCATGTATTCAGGGTCATGAGTTTCATGAATAAGATATTCTAAAGCCTCAATAAATTCGAACTGATCCTCTTCAGAAGGGTTACTAATGTTGTAATACTTATTTATAATTCGCTGAGCTTCCATTACAGTCATATCGGGTTATCTCCTTAGAAATCAATTAAATAAATGCCTATGCGTATTTTAGTGTAGGTTCCTTTTTTTTCGATGGAATCGACTTTTGCCTCTAAACATTTGCCGGCGTCCATCAGCCTTGCAAAGATAAGATTGTCCCGCTCCGGAACATAGCCGAGTTTCTTATTGTCGGAGTTCAGAATCAGAATCGCATTGTCATCGAATTTGTTATCTTCTCGTTGCAATGTTAAACGGTCGCCGTTTTCAATCCCGTCCAGGACAGAGGTGTCCTTAAGATATGTTACACCCGCAACAAAAGAATCAAACAGATGGATTTCTCTGGTGAGGGGCTTCAATACATCGCCAAGATTGTTGTTGGAAACTATAGATATGAGGTTTTCGTTTCTTTCTGTTAATTCATTCGCCATCTATTTGTAACGTCTCCTTTCCCAAGCAGCTCGTGCAAAGTCTTTTCCAAAGAAGAACAGTACTGTTCGGTTTCATTTAAGTCGTTCTGGAGCTTTTCGCGGTGTGCACCTGTTTTTTCAGGGTCTTCCAGAATATCTGTATAGGTATAAGGTTCTGTTGTTATAAGGTTATGGATTTCTTCCTCAAGAAGAACTATGCGCTCCTCGATGTCCGGAATTTCCACCTCGATTGTTTCAAGACCGAACTGTTCGATTATTTTATTTGCCAGAACTTCAAGCTCAGTCATTTCTTTCGGATCCAGCATTTTGTATGCAATCACAACGCGGTTCCAGATATCGGAAAGCTCAGGCGTTGTAGCTGTTTGCGGATTGATGTCCGGATGAAGTTTCCTGGCAAGCCTGCGATAAATTCTCTTGGCATGTTCAATATCAATAATACTGACTGATTTAGAATCGCGTGCCTTCTGGTTTTGCTTAAGCATGTCGTCAAGCTGTGCACGATATACGGTCATTTCAATTTCAAGCCTGTCATTCACTGCACCAATGTCAACCAGTTCACCGCGATTTATGGCAGCCTGGCAGTAGGCGATAGTCTTCTTTAAGCGAATGCATTCGATTTTCTTTTCAAAAATCAGAGCAGTGAGTTCACCGAATTCCTTTGTATAGGAAATCAGTATACTTTCAACTTCCCTTTCGTATTGATCACGCTTAATGAGCAGTTCTTCGTAGCGACTGTATGATGAACTTTTTACTTTAATTAAGTCAGACATAGGTTGTGAACCTCTCTACGTATCGATTTTATTATGCATTAATTTTAACAGAAAAGGGAGGGCATAACCAAACTATAATTATGACAGAGCACGGGACAATATACTAAAACTACGCATTGTTTTTTCATATCCGGCTTTCTGCAATTGAATATCGCATGTATTTGTGGTAAGTTAGTAAGCAAGATAGTAAGCAGGATGGCGAGGGAATTACGGAAATTCCCTTGATTTATTATTACTGGAATTTATAATAATAATGTAGCGATGATAGCGGGAGTTATCATCATTTGGCGTATTGAAAATGTATTTTTAAGAGGTATGAAATGAAGGATATTAAGTTAATAGGTATTGCAGGATCCGGTACTATGGGCGCTTCCATGGCGG
>JABUTC010000096.1:0-2645 GCA_021442505.1 Mogibacterium sp.
TTGTTCAGAAGGGCCGCCATTGCATTAATAATGTCTCTTAGCATCGAGGAATATTTTCCAACCATGCTGAGAGCGATTCCCAGAACCACCGCTATAGCAAGTACAGCCAGTGTGTTCATGTCCTGAAATTGTCCAAGAATTATCGACCAGCTGTCTTCTATAAAGTTCTCGCCTGTTGTTCCTGTGGCAGTTACTGCTCCTGCATTTGATCCGGCAGTTCTTTTCATAACACCTATCTCTCCCGGCATGATTGCCAGAAAGATGAGTATCGCCGAGACTACGGAGAAAATCGTTGTCATAGCATAAGACTGAAAGCTCTTGATGCATATCTTGCCCGAGTCGTAGAACGATCTGATTTTTGCTATGCTGCAGACTACCGAAAGGAACAGTGCAGGAGTTGTCAGAGGGGTCAGGATGCCAATGTAAATATTGACAAATCCCTTCAGCACTTTTTCATTGAAAATAGCGCTTATTTCTGTTGGCATCGCAGTGCGCAGAATTATGCCCAGAAGCAGGCCGGCTGCGATTGCACATATCACTGCCTTCAGGAAAACTGTGTCTTTGCTGCCAACCGTTACCTTGATGCAGTTGTATTTGCCTTTTCGCGAGTACTGCAGCTTCTCCTCGAACGCCTGCAATAATGTGTCGCGGATTGCTACCTCGCTGGTGTTGCTTTCGTCAACAAAACCAAGTCCCGCAGCCTGATCGGTGAAGGACTCAATGGCGGTGCCCGGAACTGATGCCTCAACATTTGCGATATTCCATCTCTTATAGACTGAAATATCTATCTTGCTCCCCGGATCTGCATTTCCGATAAGCCTCACTATTGACTCTTCGAAAATCAGCATCGACTCGTTGTAGTATCTGCTGTTAATCTTGAGCTTCTTCAGCGAGTCCTCGAAAAAATCCAGAATGGCGCCTACCTGACTTATTTCTGCATTGACGGTAAGTGTGAGTTTTTTCATTTTGTGACTCTTATTCGATGGTTAAAATATCTGAGAATCTTGTAATTTCGAGAATTTCCATTACATCGACATTCACGTTGCAGAGTTTCATAGAGCCCTGCTTGCTCATAGCCTTCTGTGAACCCAGAAGAACTCTGAGTCCTGCCGACGAAATGTACTCAAGTCCCTTGAAATCGAGTATCAGTGACTCAACACCCTCGAGGTTGTCATTAATCTCCTGCTCAAGTGCCGGAGCTGTCGATGTGTCCAGTCTGCCCTCTACCGATATTCTAAGTTCATTCTCGTTTCTGTTCTTAACAATTTCCATTATTTACCCTCCACGGTATAGAATGTCATTATCCATTTAATTATATGCCTTTTGGCGTACTTGAGCAATGAAAAAGGCTCCAACCTCATACGGTTGAAGCCTGTCATGGAGCTACTGGCGGGAATCGAACCCGCAGCCACTTCATTACGAGTGAAGTGCTCTACCATTGAGCCACAGTAGCACGCTCGCATATTATACCCCACACGCTGTCAATATTCAACTAATCTCTATTGCGTGATATAATTGGGATATGGAAAATTCAAAGATTAAATACATTGCAGAATCAGCACCGGCCGAGCTAGTTTCATACCTCGAGTCACTCGGCTACACGGTGAAAAAGGTCTCACCACTCGAAGTTCTTCCGGCAGGCATTGCCGACCATCCCGACCTGAGGATGTGTCGCATGGGAATCGCGGACGAGGCGGTTGTTTTGTTTGCAGACGAAGACTCCCTTACAGCGGAATATCCGGGTGATGTTCCTTTCAATGCAGCCTGCACGGGCAAATACCTGATTTGCAACACGGACTATGTGAGCAAGAAGATCTATGCCGCAGCCATTATGATGGGTATGCGCATAGTTCATGTTGCACAGGGTTATACAAAATGCAGTGTTGTCATCGTTGACGAAGATTCAATCATCACCTATGACAGGGGCATTGCAGCTGCATGCAGAGAGTACGGAATGAACGTGCTTCTTGTCGAGGCGGGTCACTGCAGACTCGAAGGATACAACACCGGATTCATCGGAGGCTGCAGCGGACGTGTGGGCGACGAAGTCGTTTTTGCCGGGGATCTGAGTGAGCACCCGGATTATGAGGAGATGCTGCATTTCATCGAAAGCCGCGGACTCAAGTGCAGATTTTTTGACGGGCCACTCACAGACATCGGTTCAATAATATGAAGAAGCACGCTATTATCCCGATTTTCATACCGCACCTCGGCTGCCCTAACGACTGCGTTTTCTGCAACCAGCGTAAAATCACGGCGCGCACTGAGGTCCCGACGGCAGCCGATGTAAGGCAGACTGCAGAGGACTACCTCAGCACGCTCGAAGACACAGGCTCGCACATTGAGATGTCTTTTTACGGGGGTTCGTTCACCGGACTGCCGATTGATGAACAGAGCGCTTACCTTGCGATTGCGAAGGAGTATCTCGACGCAGGGCGGATTCACGGAATTCACCTGTCGACGAGGCCGGACTATATAAACGAAGAGATTCTCGACAATCTGCGCACGTACGGGGTTGGCACAATCGAACTCGGCGTTCAGTCTTTCGACGACGAGGTCCTGCAAAAATCCAATCGCGGACACTCTTCGGCAGATGTCTACGAGGCGTGCGGGCTTATCAGAGCTTACGGCTTCGAGCGTGGGTT
>JABUTC010000096.1:3697-5244 GCA_021442505.1 Mogibacterium sp.
GTTCTGGCACGCCGAGGGCATGAAGTCCGCATACAGCGGCAAGATTATCCTCGATGGCGAGAGCTACACTGTTTCGCCTGAGACCTGCTACGGCTATGCGGACAAGAACTGGGGAAAAGATTTTACCAGCCCGTGGCTCTGGCTTTCTTCGAACGACCTTGTGAGCACAATTTCGGGAGAAAGGCTCAATGACAGCGTCTTCGACATAGGCGGCGGCCGTCCTAAGATCGGACCTGTCGCACTGCAGAGGAAACTGCTTTCGGCTTTCTGGTATGAGGGCACGCCGTACGAGTTCAACTTCTCGAAGTTCTGGACTTTTACCCGCACCAAATTCGACTGCCACGAAACAAAGAACGACATCGTATGGCACGTTGAGCAGAAGACCTGGCGCAACAAGATGATCACAGACGTCACCTGCAAGAAGAAGGATATGCTTCTCATCAACTACGAAGCTCCGAACGGCAGCAAGCGCCACAATAGACTGTGGAACGGCGGCAACGGAAAAGGCACCGTCAAGCTCTACCACAACGGCAAGCTGGTGGACAACATCCGTGTCGGACACATCGGCTGCGAATACGGCGAGTACGACGCAACGAAATATTAGGCCTAAGAACATTGTTGATTGCAACTGATTACAACTGATGATATAATTCGGATGTAAAAAGGAGGATGTTGTTATGGCAAATACATTAGTTCAGTTTAGAACAGAAGAAAACGTCAGACTTCAGGCTATTCAAATATGTGAAAAGCTCGGGATTGACCTTCCGACTTATCTTCGCATGTGTGTAGCAAGATTAATTCAGGAAAACGGCATTCCTTTTAGCATGAATGTAAATGATGTTTATGAAAATCGTGCGCTAAGAGCTATGAAGACTGCAAGCAGAATCGCAGAGGAAAATGGTATTTCGGATATGTCTCTGGAAGAGATCAACGCTGAGATTGCAGAAGCGAGGAAGTAATAGACCTTATGAAATATTACGCTGTAATTGATACAAATGTCCTTGTATCCGCTATGCTGAAATGGGACTCTGTGCCTGGAACGATTCTGCAGCTAACTTTTGGAGGCGTGATTGTTCCTGTATTTAATGATGCCATTCTTGCAGAATATAGGACGGTTTTAAGTCGACCAAAGTTTCATTTTACAGAGGATATTATTAATACTGTGCTCGACGAAATTACACGACTGGGAATATTTGCGGAGACGGAAAAACTCGAAGAAGAACTTCCAGACCCAAAAGATCGAGTTTTTTATGAGGTTACTCTAGGAGAAAGAAAAGAGGAAGATGCTTTTCTCGTTACCGGAAACATTAAACACTTCCCGCTTGTGTCATTCGTCGTTACTCCTCGACAAATGCTTAGCATTGTTTATAAAAACTTAACAGAAGTTGAACAACAATGAAACACACAACCAAAATTTTATTTATCTGCCACGGCAATATCTGCAGAAGCACGATGGCGCAATATGTTATGCAGCACCTCGTCGACGAGGCCGGTCTTTCTGACAGTTTTTTTATCGACTCTGCAGCAACCACCAACGAGGAATTGGG
>JABUTC010000096.1:6807-8615 GCA_021442505.1 Mogibacterium sp.
CCGTCTTGTTGAGCATCTGGTAGGCCTTCTTGATTCTCTTTTCGCCGAGCTCGCCCTCGTCGTCGAGACCCGGTGTGTCAATCACAACAACAGGTCCGAGCGGAAGAAGCTCCATCGCTTTGATGACAGGATCGGTTGTTGTTCCTTTTACGTCAGAAACGATGGCCAGGCTCTGGCCTGTCAGCGCATTGATGAGACTCGACTTGCCGGCATTTCTTCTGCCGAAAATTCCTATATGTAATCTCTCGCCGCTTGGCGCATTGTTCATGCTCATTTTTGCCCTCCTACATATTCTTCGAATCGCCGCGTACCGCCGCAATCCTGTAACTGGCCGCCTCGACCATCTTCTCTAGCTGGCGCTTGTTCTCGGCCGCCTCCGAATCCGTGTGAATCTTATTATCGTATAACTCGTATTTTTTGCGGTAATCCTTCGGTGATAGATTCGGCATCACTACGTTCGCCCCTGCGTCGAAACCTTTTTCACGGCCCTTCGGGTCAATCGTTCCGAGAGCCGTAGTCGCCGGAAGCAGAGTGCCCGGAAGCATCAGCCTGATTAGAGCCAGGAAGAAAATCGTCTGTTCCAAAGTGCCTGCCTCGAAATCCGCAAACGGCGTATCGTGGTGTGGGATAAAAGGTCCGATTCCCACCATCGCCGGATTGAGTTCCTTGAGGAAAAGCATATATTCGGCCAGATTCTCAGCAGTCTGGTACGGCGCTCCAACCATGAAGCCCGCGCCGACCTGATATCCGAGCTCCTTAAGATTGTACAGGCACTGCTTTCTGTTTGAGCAGCTCAGATTTGCCGGATGAAGTTTGCCGTAGTGCTCCTCGTTTGCCGTCTCGTGGCGGAGCAGGTATCGGTCAGCTCCCGCCTCCCTCAGTCGGCGGTAGCTCTCCATCGTACGCTCTCCGAGAGACAGTGTAATCGCACAGTCCGGATATAAAGCCCTGATTGAACTCACTATATCTACCATAACCTCGTCCGTATAGTGAGGGTCCTCACCGCCCTGCAACACAAAAGTCCTGAACCCGAGCTCGTAGCCCTGAGCACAGCAGTCCAGAATCTCCTCCTTGTTCAAGCGGTAGCGATCCGCATTCCTGTTGCTGCAGCGAATGCCGCAGTACAGGCAGTCATTCTTGCAGTAATTGCTGATTTCAATCAGACCGCGAATATAAATATCTCGACCGTAAACTGCATCACGAACAGCGCTAGCCTTGGCACAAGCGTAATCCCTAATCTCAGGACTCTCCCCTTTGATAAGCTTTACCCACTCCTTGTAGCTGAGTGCCTTGTCTCGCTCGAGCTTGTCAATCAGCTCTAGAAGATTGCGGGTCTTGCGGTCCCCTTTATTCAGATTTACCAAACACATGGTATTCATAAGTCAAACTCTTTCTCTATGCGCAACGCGCCACTTACGCGCAACGCGCCATTTGTGCGCCCCTAGCAAATTCTCGGGAGCAGCTCGCCGCCCGGCTGTGGAAGCAGCGTCTCCGTACCAATCTCCGTCTTCACTACGACGCTGCCCGGCATCACATCCGTGATTTCGCCGATAACAGCAGCGTTCTTGCCGTACTTGTCCGACTTAAGAGCGGCAAGAACCTTGTCCGCATCCTCTGCAGCAGCGATGAAAACCATAGTTCCCTCGTTTGCCAGATAAAGCGGGTCAAGACCCAGCATTCCGCAGACTCCCGAAACAGCAGGGTCAACCGGAATCGAAGTCGCCTCGAGTCTCACTCCAACATTGCTCTCAGCTGCAATCTCGTAAAGCACAGTTCCGACTCCGCCTCTGGTTGCATCTCTTATAACA
>JABUTC010000097.1 GCA_021442505.1 Mogibacterium sp.
CCAAGCTCCGCCAGCACCTTCTCGCGCTCGTACTCGCCCTTGTAGAAAACCTGCTCGTCGTAGCCGTTTCGCATCAACTGCACCTTGCCGTCGGCCTGCGGAAAATACTCATGCACCAGCTTGTCGCTGTCCTCCGAAATGCTGATAATCTTCCGGCATTTCTCAGCCGCCAGATTTGTGTACCTGTGAAAACGCTCGCTTTTGCCATGTCCGATAAGGTCAGTTCCGTGCGCCGTGATGATAACCGGCAGGTCGAATTGAACCGCAATCGCCGCAAGCAGCCAGATGTGCTGCACGTGAATGATGTCCGGCTTGAAGCGCGCAATCTCTTCCTCGACCGCCGCCGTAAAAGCCGCCATGTACATCTCGATTTCCTCGTCGCTCAGCTCGAAAAAATTCACCACACTCCGCGGATGCGTCGTAAAACACGGATAGTTGAACGGCAGCGGCGTGTCAATGCTCGCACCGAGCCTGTCGCCTGCGCTTTTCACCTCGTCCGCACATGCACTCGCGCAACCGGACTCGCTCGCCCCTGCCGGTGCGCCTGCCTTAAAAAACACCGGGTGCAGCTCCACACCCTCGTACCTCTTATAATCCGAAATATTCTCCGGCATAATCACGCACACATCGTGGCCCTTGCGCGCCAGACTTTTCGCCGTGTTCGCCGTGTAAACTCCGCTCCCCGAACCCTCGAGCGGAAAATGATTCAACAGAAGAATTCTCATACCAACCTCCTCGCGCACTTCGCACGCTTTCGCACTTCACGCGTCTCAACCCGCACGCTCTCCGCGCCCGCGCCTCTATCTTGCGGCTATTCTACCATAGATTCTCAAAGTTTCCCAAAGTTTCCCGACCCACGCACCCCTCCACACGCCTGCATATCCGCCGTTTTCCGAAGATCGGCAAAAATCGCCATCCGGCGAAACTTTTTGCACCTAACTTTCGAAAATTTTTCCGAAGATGCCGTGAAATCGATGGGTCGACGAGACTTTCTGCAAAAATGCCACCAAATTGTGGCATTCCGGTAGGTCTAAGTGTGCCAATTATCACCTCTACACCAAAGATAATACTCACAATTGCGAAAAAGTGTTGATTAATTCGAACTCAAATATACAAATTCCGTGGGAATGCAGCATCATCTCAAAAAAGTTACTCCAAAAACTTTCGCCGAACCCCCGAAACAAGCAGTTTTTAGGAAAAATTTTCAAAACTTAGCTTTTTCACTCCTCTTTGACTGCCAGAAAGATCCACAAGGTCCACAGTCCGACGCAAATTCCCAAAGAAAAAGGGCGCCTCAGCGCCCCTCAGTCCTATCTTGTCCTCCGGTCTTTTTCCGGATGCTTCAGGTAGAATTCCTGCTTGTTCAGGTACATCATTTCCTCGGCCTTCTTCAGCGCGGTGTCCGCATCCTGAATCGTGTCCATCCAGATGCATCCGCAGCTGAGAATCTCGCGCCTTGGATCGTTCTCCGTCATATCGTCGAAACGTGCCTTGAAGGCCTCCTCGTCATTTCCCAGGGAAATGATAACAAACTCGTCTCCGCCTGTCCTGTAAATCCGGTCGCCTTCTTCCTTGAAATATTTGTACATAATGGAAAAAGCCTCTTTTATCAGGCGGTCGCCTGCATCGTGTCCGTACTTGTCGTTCGCTTTCTTGAGTCCGTTGACATCGCAGAAAACAATTCCGCCGGAAAGTTCGTCAGTGTTCATAACGCCCATGTCGTGCATAAACGCAACTCTGCTTCGTGCGCCGGTCATCATGTCGGTATCACGCTGAATCTGCAGAAGCAGGTGGTTCTTGATGTCCGAATACTGCGAACGCTGGTACATGTAAGTACAGATGCTTCCGATAAAACAGCATGCAATACTGTTGACCACAATGAACTTATCGCCGCCCGGGTTAGGGTTGGTCTTACAGATAATTAACAGAATAATCTCCATAGAGATAATGAAGTTTATGATTTTTATCGGTCTCTCAATTGCCATGAATGGAACGGCAACCAGGAAGACACAGAAAACCGTGCCGGTCGAATCCTCACCCAGTCTTGTCGCCTCAAAAATTCCAAAGATGAATGACGCCACCATGAAGGCATACGACATAAGAAGTATGTGCTTAGGATTCTTTAAAAAGAACTTCCTGTAAACACCGTACAGAATCAGGATAACCACCGCAGTGATTGCGTACAGAACCTTGTTTGGCTCCTCGCCGGAACCGGGGATAAAAGACGCAATTAACAGCGCAATAACCATCACGAAAATGGCAGGAATCAACCAGCCTAAAGTTATGGCATTGCGCTTTCTTACTTCAGGCTCACACATTTTGAGCTCTTGCTTTGTCAGCCCCGCAAAGCGCAGGGGATTCATCGCGTGCCTCAACAAAGTAACTATTTTCATAACAATATCCTCGCCAAAAATCCTTCTATAAAAAGTCGTAGCCGCCGCTACTCCTCCGCACGCGCCACTATTACAATTCCTACAATTCTGCATAAATTATACAAAAAAGCCCGCACCATTACTATAACTTTTTAGAATAAGAAACGCGCTAAAACTCAAATTCTCGGGGGGGTGAAATCACTGACCGAAAACG
>JABUTC010000098.1:0-1496 GCA_021442505.1 Mogibacterium sp.
AGCGTGGCTTGTGATAAATCCGTCCTGGCAAACCATCATCGGAAGTCTCAGCGCCTCTGCAATTCTGAATGCCTGGAAATAGTTGTCATAAACCTCTTGGTTGCTCTCTGCATACATCTGCATCCAGCCGCTGTCACGGCAACCCATCGAATCCGAGTGATCATTGTTGATATTGATAGGACCTGTGAGAGCTCTGTTAACAACAGCCATAACGATAGGAAGTCTCGATGACGACGCTACCGAAAGGAGCTCGAACATATATGCGAGTCCTGCCGATGAAGTAGCTGTTATTGCTCTTGCACCTGCTGCGGAAGCTCCGATGCAGGTCGACATAGCCGAGTGCTCTGACTCTACTGCTATGAACTCTGTGTCTACTTCACCATCTGCTATATACTTTGAAAAATTCTGTGGTATTTCGGTCGAAGGTGTAATCGGGAAAGCACCCATCACATCCGGATTGACCTGCTTCATAGCGAAAGCGACTGCTTCGTTTCCGCTCAGTCTTGTCTTGTTTCCCATTTACTTTTCCTCCTTAACCATAGTAAGGGCTCCGAATGGGCAAACCTTTGCGCAGATTCCACAACCCTTGCAATAATCGAAATTAGTCTCGCCTCTTGTGCTGTCTTTTACCGGAATCGAAGCATCCGGGCAGTAAGGCACGCAAAGGAGACACTGCTTACACTTGTAAGGGTCAAAAACCGGTCTCGTCGTGCGCCATTCACCGGTCATCACGAGCTTCGATGTTCCCGGCTCATAAATTTCTCCGCCGACAGTGAGTCCCTGCCACGGAGTACTTTCATTTATATCTTTTGCTGATCTGAACATTTTCATACCTGCTTTCTAATTCAATTATTCGACAACTAGCCAATCTTGACTTCATCCATCGACATTCTGAGTGCCTTCATGTTTCCGTCAACTACCTGTGGCTTTGTTGCAAATTTATGCTTAAATGATGTCTCCATGTTTTCAAGGAAGCTTTCTCTGTCAAGAAGTCCGCTTACTGCTACTACAGCTCCAAGCATAGGAGTATTAGGCAGATTCTTGCCGAGTGCTTCCATCGAAATGCTAGCAGCGTCCACCGCACAAACCTTTCCAGCGTAGCCCTTCAACATTGGTCTGAGCTCTTCCGGAGTCTTCGTGCTGTTAATAATAATGGCTCCTGCCTCACTCAATCCTGCTGTAACGTCTACATTGCTAATTAAGGTTTCGTCAACTACTACAACATAATCAGGATAGTAAATGTTCGAATGAACCGTATTCGGATAATCCGAGATTCTGTTGTATGCTGTAATCGGCGCACCCATTCTCTCTGGGCCGTATTCCGGGAATCCCTGCACGTCTTTACCCGCAGTAAATGCAACATCTGCGAGAAGCAAGCATGCAGTCTTCGCACCCTGGCCACCACGACCGTGCCATCTGATTTCAACACTGTTCTTCATGTCTGCCATATTTCCTCATTATAGATTTTTTCGCGAAATCGCGCAAGTATTATTAAA
>JABUTC010000098.1:1743-4305 GCA_021442505.1 Mogibacterium sp.
TTCTAAAACTTCATCCAGAGCCTCTGTATCAAAACCTCTTTTCCTTATCGACTTGAGGTCTTTTCTGAACTGGGATGTGATAACGATTTCCCTCATTATTCATCCTCCTCAATATCAGCCCACACTTCCTTCATGTTCTTGTATCTCTTGGCCGGCATTCTCCCTTCAATGATTGCATCCGCTTCTGCGATTGCCGCCTCTGTAACCGCGTTGAACTTCGGTTGTTTAAGTTCAAAAGGCAATCCCCCTTCCATTATGCTTTTGTTTAAAAACATATTGATTGCATCACTAAGTGTTATGCCAAAGCTTGCATAAAGTGCTTCCGCCATAGCTTTAATCTCAACATCTGTCCTAATGTTAATATTTGCATTTCTAGCCATCGGTATTTCCTCCTTTAACTTGTAAAACAATTGTATCACAATGTAAAGCAAATTCAACACAAAAGCAGGAATATATCCTGCTTTCTTCTTGCTTTATTTTCTTATTATCTTAAGAAGTCCTACCCCGAGTTTTGCAGCCTTGAACTTAATCCTCTCAAGTTCCTTTGAGACCGCTTTCAGTTCCTTCCTGATTTCTATGTGCTGCGGGCAATGAGTCTCGCACTTGCCGCAATTCTTACACAGGCTCGCATAACCGCTACGGTTATACATCAGCGTGCTCATAAGATATTGCTGTGCTCCAATTCCTTTGTCGATAGCACTGCTTGTGTTATATGCGGCGAAACATGTTGGAATATCGACTCCCGCTGGACAAGGCATGCAGTACTTGCATCCCGTGCAGTTAACCTTGTAAGACTCCTTTATTATCTGCTTGACCCTGCTAAAAGTTTCCTCCTCCGCGTCAGTCAACATACCTGCCTGCGACTTATCAGCAGTCTCCAGGTTTTCAATCAACTGTTCCTGCTTGTTCATACCGCTTAATACAACCGTAACCTCCGGCTGATTCCACAGCCACCTGAGAGCCCAGGACACCGGTGTTGAGTTCGGATCTGCTTCCTTAAAGCACTGAACAGCCTTTGACGGAAGCCCATCAGCAAGGCGTCCTCCAAGCAAAGGCTCCATAATGATAACCGGCAAATCCTTCTCTGCCGCCTTGTGCAGGCCCTTTACTCCAGCCTGGTAGTTCTCATCAGAATAGTTGTACTGAATCTGAACGAAGTCCCAGTCATACACATCAAGCAGCTTCTCAAATTCATCGTATGCTCCGTGGAAAGAGAAGCCTATCTGCTTGATCCTTCCGCCCGCCTTCTGTTTCTCAATCCAGGATTCTATGCCCCAGCTGCATAGTCTCTCCCAGTCGCTAACCGTTGTCAGCATATGCATCAGGTAATAGTCGATATAGTCTGTCTGCAGTCTCTCAAGCTGTACATTGAAACACTTGTCTATATCTTCCGCCTTTCGCAGAATTATTACAGGAAGCTTTGTTGCAATAAACACCTTCTCCCTGAGTCCATGCTTAGCCAGAGTCTTTCCGAGCATAGCCTCACTGCCGTTGTACAAATATGCAGTATCAAAATAATTGATTCCCTGTTCAACCGAATCGACTAGCAGTTTCTCCACATATTCTTCGTCATACGAACTGAACGGCGAGAACGACTGTATCGAATCTCCGCCTGCAAATCTCATACAGCCAAAACCCAGTATTGAGAGTTTGTTTCCCGATTTCTTATCTTCACGGTATTGCATAATCACACCTCAAAATTTATTTTTGAAAATTATATCACAGCATCACCCTCGTGCTATAATTCAAGCATCAACTTCAAAGGAGATAATCATGGCCAACAAAAAATTATATGTCGCAACAAGTGCCGATATTGTTGGAGACGTTACCCTCGGTGAAAATTCAAGCGTATGGTACCAGGCTGTCATCAGAGGCGACAGCGGTCCTATTGTCATCGGAGACAATTCGAACGTTCAGGATGGAACAGTCATTCACACCGGTGAAAATTGTCCTGTTACTGTTGGCGATTATGTGTCAATCGGTCATCGTGCAATCATCCACGGCTGCACCATTAATGACAATTGCGTAATCGGCATGGGTGCAATCCTCCTTAACGGATGCGTAATCGGCAAAAACTGTATGGTCGGTGCAGGCGCACTTGTAACTCAGGGGACAGTCATCCCTGACGGCTCACTTGTTATAGGCTTTCCTGCCAAGGTGAAAAGACCTTTGAGCGAGGACGAGCTCCTGTCTCTTCGCAAAAATGCTGATGTGTATGTTGAAGAAGCTCAGGCTCAGCTCAAGGAGTTCTAATAAAAATGATTGATACAACTTTGTGCTATATAGAGAATAACGGCTGTTATCTCATGATGCACCGCATAAGCAAAAAGGATGATCTGAATGCCGGGAAGTGGATCGGTGTCGGCGGCAAACTCGAGCCGGGTGAAACTCCGGATGAGTGTCTCGTGCGAGAAGTTCGGGAAGAGACAGGCTTAACTCTAGATGGATATTCCCTGCGCGGAATAATCGATTTTCACTCGGACAAATGGGAATCTGAGAAGATGTATCTTTACACCGCGACAGTCTCCGACGATACAGACACAGAGACTCTTCCCGAATGCG
>JABUTC010000099.1 GCA_021442505.1 Mogibacterium sp.
CGAAAATTTTAGCAATAACACTGGCGCTTGCGATGGTTTTCGCATTTACAGCTTGTTCCAAGAAGGAGGCAGAAGTGAAGAATCCTGTTAATGAGTGCAGTCACGATAAGCTGGTCGAAACGACCGGAATCGACATTATGGCGCCGACAGAGGCGAGCGATGTTGTTTACTCATTCATCGAGGGTGAAAAGGCGACTATTGCACAGGTGACTTTCAAGGTTGACGATGTTGAGTACTGCTACAGAGCAATGTCTACGGATATTACCGGATTCAGCCAGAACTCCGATCCGAAAGCGGACGTGAATGAAATTAAGAAGGCTCTGGATGCTGATATTCAGTCGGCTACTGAGCTTTCGGGCATGTACTACGAGTGGACAAGCAGCGGCAACTTCGTTGTAAAGGAGCGCACTGCGGTTATCGCAATGGACGATAACTCGAAGGAAGGCTTTATCGCGTGGATTGACGTTGTGCCTGGATACATGTACTCGCTTAGCGCAAAGCCTGTAACAGACCAGAGTGTTCTCACCACGATGGCGGAGAAAATCTTTGTGCCAATGCAGGGCGAAGTGTAGAGTACACTTGATTCATGACAGTAAAACAAACAGTAAATAAAACGGAAAAAATCAGTATCTTCTGTATCATCACTCTGGTGCTGGGTTTTGTCGCAGGCAGCGTGGTCTGGACCATTCTTCAGGTCATGCAGATCGGAATCGACCTTCTGTGGACGAGCCTTCCCGGAGTGCTTGGTTTGTCCGGCGGAATAACCGACACGCTCGTCTATTCCCTGATTGTCTGCCTCATCGGCGGACTTTTCATAGGGCTCGGGCAAAAGCGTTACGGCTCACTTCCGCACACAATGGAAGAGGTAATGGCAATAGTCAAAACTGACGGCGGCTATCCGTACAACCACCTTCCGACCATTGCACTGGCGGCGCTGATGCCACTTATTTTCGGTGGCGCACTCGGTCCGGAGGCGGGACTTTCCGGTCTCATCGCCGGCATCTGCTGCTGGATAGGGGATACTATGAAATACAAAGCCGACAAGGTCGCTGCTCTGGCAGAGGCCGGTCTGGCTGCAACGCTGGGTGTGATTTTCGGGGCACCGCTCTTCGGAATCGCCAAATACATCGAGCCGAAGGATGCCCTGCGAAACAGAAAAAGGCTGGTCACAAAACCGGTCCGCGTCGTAATCTACTGCTTCGGTGTTGCCGGCGGTATGCTGGCGTTTGTGGTTCTCAGTAAAATCACCGGTCTTTCGGCCGGACTGCCGAGATTCGACGCGCATCATGCCGTGGGGCTCGAGCAGTGGAAGTGGTTTTTGCCGCTGATTGCAGTGGGGATCGTCTTCGCGCTCTACTATGCGGGCGTCGAGAAAATCACACACATTCTCGGCGAAAAACTCTCATCCCGCCCGGTGACAAGAGCCATGATTGCCGGAGCGTGCGTGGCTGTTGCAGGGACATTTTTGCCGCTGAGCATGTTCTCGGGGGAGCACCAGATGGCGCCGCTCATCGAAGGCTGGCAGACAGGGTCGCCGCAGATTATGGTTTTGTCCGCGGTTGTCAAACTGGCGCTCGTCAGCATTTGCATCAACTTCGGATGGAAGGGCGGAAGCATTTTTCCGATTATTTTTAGCGGTGCGCTGCTGGGATATACATTTGCGCTGATTGTCGGTATGGACGGTGCGTTTGCGGTTGCGGTTCTGACCGCGGCACTGTACGCGTATGTTATGAGGCAGCCTGTCACAGTTGTTATGGTGCTGCTTCTGTGTTTCCCGGTGACTTATATAATTCCGCTTGCCGTGTCCGCGCTGATTGCGGGCAATCTGCCGAACCCGTTCATAAAAAACGAAAAGAATAATGACTAATCTTGAGAGAAAAATCAGAATAGCGCTTGTCCTTCTGATTGTTGCGATTAATGTCGTGACAATCGGTGTTGTCGTGGCAAATCGGGGAGAGTACCAGATAAATCTCGTTGACCCGGGCGAAAATATCACAAGCGTGGACGTCGAGATAGAAGACGAAAAAGTTGCCGAGCTGACCGGGCAGTACCGCAAGGGCAGATTCCTCGTGCTGGATTTTCATGCTGTCGGCGAGGGCCAGACGCAGGTTATGATTGACGTGCACGACCAAAGAGGCGCGGAAGAGGAGTATACATTCTACAACCGATTCAAAACCAACAAGCTGGGCATGCTGATCGTGAGAAAAGCCAGGGCGGATTTCAACGGCTGGCATATTCTGTGGATGAGTTTCATCCTGACGATGATTCTGGTAGCCATGATGCTTCTGGTAACATTCGTGCGCGGGCTCAGGACCAATCTGTATTCCTATAAAACATCCCAGACCGGCGGAGTTATGATTTTCCTCTTCGGTCTGTCACTGCTGAACATAGCGGTGTCGCTGGTCGTAATACCTAATTACCGACTTTATACCGCCGACACGGTGTGGGCATATGTCTGCACGGCCTTCTTTTTCTTCATGGTTGCGGCTACGCCGTTTGTCGTAGGATTCGGTGCGGCGCTGTCAATCAGCAATGTA
>JABUTC010000009.1 GCA_021442505.1 Mogibacterium sp.
CTGACTTTTATTAAATAGGGTTGTATGACTTGATGAATCGTTAATTTGTTGTATGGCAGAGTCCAACTCATTTAAGTAATCTAGAGTTTCTATAACAGCACGCTTAAATTGTTCATTATCGAATATAAAAGAAACCACTCTAGAATCCATACTCATTTCCGTTTACCTCTTTCCATAAACTCTCAATAACATCTCCCAACGCCTCTGATAGCGTTTCATCAACAAAAGGTCTAGGAGGGACGTATCCTCCACCAGACAAACCATGCCCGCATTCTATTAATACAATAACATTACAGCCGCCCTCCAAATCATAATTGTGCCATTCCACGCCATTATCTAGTACAAAATAATTCCAAGACTCGGAAGCCAAACCACTATCAATCGGGGTTGCTTTTGCCAATGCCTCCATGCCGATTAAACCTATCTTGTCCAAAGAAATAGATGGCTCATACATTTCCATTTTGATAAGCCAATCCTTCGTTGTTCTCCAATCACCGCGTTTGTCTACTATATGAAACACATCATTAACCTCTACTATTAAACTTAGCCCTTCTTTCTAGATTTATTAATTGGTTTTCACTTAAAATGCTATTTTTACTCATTTTATTGCCGCCAATATGCTCTTCGGCTTTTATACTACATATTCTTATTAATGTTAAAAGCCGATTTAAATGCCATTTTTCACATTCGAGCGGTATATTGTATAAAACCATCCAATAATAAATCAATTCGGATGTTATTATTTCCGAAGATTTTTTTTGTTGTTTTTTTTCTCGAAACCAGGTAGCGCTCATAGGAGATTCGATATACTCTTTTACCGAAGAAAAGTTTTCGTTTGTAAAGGCAGAATAAACGTTTTCATTAACATCGTTTATAGTCATACATTTAATGTAATCCATGGTTTGTTCTACGGTCTTTTCTTCGCTCTTAAATAAAAATGGAATTTTCCATTTCGATTCCCACTTAGAAACAGAAATAAGAGAATGCTCCAATTTAATTTTTGTTTCTTTTATTAAAAAAAAACGATTCTCTTTATTATCAAACATCTCGGTTTCCGGAACTGTAATCGTTATCATTTCTAATTCCCATCACCTGCTATTTTTTTTATTTCACTTTCAAACTCGGCAGGGAACAGAGATTTAATAAATTCTCCAGCATATTTTGCATCCGTGCATATTTCCCACAAAAGTTCGGAATATGCCTCAGACTGTTCAAATTCATCTCGAATCTCCTGATTTTTAATAAACCGTTTACCATCATCGGACTTCCTACCAACGGCAGTGAGTAATATCTCCTTAAAATTTTTCATAATTTCAGGGTTGTCCTTGCTTTCAATGATTCTATTTAAATAAACGCCGTATCCCCCTTTAACCGAGTGGGCCATTTCAAGAATTTCAGCCCTACTTAAATTAAAATAGAATTTCTCTTCTATAACATCGCCATCATATGTCTTATACTTTATAGTTTTTGTTATCATGTTAGTGGTGTCTCCTTTCAAACATTAATAAAGGGACTCCATTTTGAATCTGGAGTCCCTAAAAGCGAGAATGCTAATTCGACGTAAACAGATTATAAACCTCTTCAGGAAGAGGAAGTCTTGGTTCTGTTGCCGCATTTACTGTGTAACCATCTTCATCAACGGTATTCGCATCGGTTCCGTAAAGAATGTCCTCAAGAGCTTTAACCTTATCCGAATCAATTTCTTCGTTTGTCGTATCAATCGTGAGAACGGATGTTGGTTTGAATGTGCCCGGAACGGTGTTTGGAATACTAACAGGCGTTGTAGTAAATGTCCATGACATTTCGATCGCTTCCGGTGAATCGTTAACGGTCTTGTAACCTCTTTCAGAAGGTGAGGCCGTACATCCATAAACCAGATGAATCTTATATCCATAGTCGTTTGACATCGTATCATTTCCAACAATTGTTCTGTAAGAAAGTCCGAAGGTCTTTCTACTCTGCTGTCCGGCAACTACACCGGAAACGATTTCCTTGGAACCGTCGCATTCCATCCATTCATCGGGGTATGTGTAAGCAGTAATCGTTCCACCAAATTCTTCAGCCGATCTAAGCGATAAATATTTTACGTTATCCGCAAACAGCTTAGTTTCTTCAGCACCGGAAGGCGATTCTGTAACTCCAGTAAGTCCACTCCAAGCGACACCGCTAGGATATGTTGTACCCGAAATAGGGTAAAGAACTCCACGGTCGGTACCGGTTTCATAAAGATGCTCACCCGGCAGATCCCATTTAATTCTAGCCATAAAATATCACTCCTTTAAAAGTACATAGTAAAAACCCAGTGGTTAAGATTGTCGGATGTAAAAAATCTTGTAAACGAGCACAACGGCTGTGTGAACAAAATATCATCTGGAATCTTACTGTCTGGATTTCTGTCAATAATGGTTATGCTATAGGCTTTCGAGCCTAAATATAATTTATCGTTTGCATAAACCGGTCGTATGTTAGACAAGTTGTAAACGATAGAAGGGTACGACATTTTTACGGAGACTGGAGGTTGAAAATATACTTCTTCTTTAGAAAAGCCATTTCGTTCCATAACATCTTCAAGAACTTTCTGTAAAGCGATTCTTCTATTCGGCCGTTCACTCGCCATTCCAAACACCTCCAAGCGTTATGTTAAGTCTAGGATACGCGACATCAACGTTCGTAGCCTTCCATTTACTTCCCATCCATTCGACATAACGTATGTTGTGAAAGTTTTCATTAGCGTATGGATCCGCAACGATGCTAATACTATTGGTAAGCGAAATATCATCATTAAGATTGCCGCTTGTCTCAAGTCTTCTGGCATTTCTTGTAACATCTCCATAATATGTTCGTTCTATTATCTCTTCGATAACAACACCGTCAGACTTAGTCATTACAGCAAATCCTATCTTACCTCCAAACCTAGCCATAAAAATATCATCTCCTTATTCGTCGTCAGATTCGCCTGGATCATTCTCCAGGCTTACTGAAAAGACATTTCAACAGCAATTGCTGATTTAGGTCTTGTCAGAGCTCCGGACATTCTCGATTCAATTAGGTACTTGAACTGGTTATAGTCAATGTCGAAATCGTCGAACATGTTCAGTTCGCCACCCTTATCAGTACCGACATTGTAGTCATTAAGGTCAACCACAATTCCGACCAGTTCTCTTTCCTTAGTATCAACCGTTCTCTTCTGGTTCTTAAATACTGATACCGGAATAATATCATTAACCATAAGCTCGCTGGCAAGTTCTGCCTTCGACTTCCACACTCTTTCACCAATGCTGTTTCTCTTCAGCAGAGCTCTGGTCAGGAACCACTTATTACAATACAGAACAGTATTTCCGGAACCTTCGTAATCTTCCTGTGCAACAATGATTGAATCAACGATAGCATCAACCTTCTCATCAAACGTTGATGACTGAGCTAATGTTGACAGGGCCGAAATCGTAAACAGTTCCGAGTCTGTCCATACAGGTCTGATATGCTGCGGATTAATCTTGTCTGGGTCTTCGAGGGTTCTGCCATCTCCGATGAGGATCGCTCTTGCGATTTCCTCATTCAACATCATCTTCATCTCATTCTTAATCCAAACGATAACATCAAACGATGTGATATCAACAATATCATCTCTATCAAACTTCTGCTTCTTGTAAACAGTCTGAGGAGTTGTTTCTCTCTTAAGCAGATTGATTACTTCTTCTTTCTTGAGGTTACCCTTAATATAACCTCTAGCTCTTGCCTCATCCATTGTGATGTCGGCAAAAATGGTCTTAACTCTTGCAAATGGGCTCTGATGAACTCCACTCATTACTTTATTGACCCATTCCTGGTCTCTCTTAATAAACTCAGGAATATCATTCAGGTTTCTTGCTTCCGGGAACAGATAGTCAATGTTTGAAATACCATATGTAACGTCATTGCCAGCATTATCCGTTACCGTATGCGTAAGGGTGGCGTCTTCACCCATTACATTTGTAAATGCGTGTCTCAGACTTCCACATCTCTTAGCTTCTGAGAAAATGTCTTCCATCGCCGAATGGCTAAGGACTTCTGTGTCATTGTACATCTCATCATCGAAAATATTATGTTTCATGTTTGGATCTTCTCCTCCTGCTTCGCCGTCGGCTGTTACTCCTGCATCTTCGAGAGCCTGACCGATCATAAAATAAACTACATTCTTCTGCTCGTCAGTAAATTCATCAAACACGTCCTTTACTGTTCTATCGTTTCCTGTTGCCATATTTTCTCCTTCTGCATGCTGCAAATTTTCTTCTTTATCTTCTTCGGTTTCTTCTACTTCTTTCTGTTCTTCAGCAATATCTTCTTCGACTTCTTCATCAGAATGCTGAAATACGGTAAGATTTTCCCCAGAGTAAATGATGGCTTCTTCGTCAATCATTTCTCCATGGACTATTACAGAATCAATAAAGGCACCGGGATTGGCTCCCGCAAGAACCAAACTAACTTCTCTAATAGCACCATGAAGAACATCTCCACCATGCTGTTTGAGCTGGTTGGCATAAATAGAAAGGGCAGTGATATCCCCGTGTCTAACCTGCTCCTTGGCATTATTTGCCATTTCGGTATCATTAAATGAGCAATAAGCATAAACGCCATCATCTCTGTTTTCCAGGCATGCGTGTCCTAAAACATTTGTCGGATCGTTATGCTGGTGATTCCAAACAAGAGGAACGGTCTGTCCATCGTTATGGGCAAATGCGTCTTTCCTTATCGTTCTTCCATCGGAACAGGGTATATCGTTTCTAGTAGCCCAACCACTAAAATCGTATTTTCTTCCCATTTTGAATTTTCCTCCTTAGACCTCTTTCTTTGAATTTTTAAAGGTTTTTTTATCTCTTTTTTTCATAAGAACTTAGTCTTTTGTTAAACATTAATTTCACTAACTGGCGTATCAAACGGATTCTCCTCCGAATTATAATTCTCAGCATATGGATCTTCCGTTTCTTCATCATATCCTATTTCTTCAGGCATCATGGCCGTATTACCATCACTGATGTTTGAATTATTTAACATATCGGCTTTTGGGTCTTCTGAAGGTCTCATTCCAAGCTTCTGTCTAACCTCATTAGATGACATAATCTCGTTTCTAGTAAGCTTATCCGCTATTTCGGCTATCTGATCGATAGCCGCAAGCTTAAATGGATCCATAAAGAAACAAATAGACTGCCCTTGTGTTCTGGCAGTCTTTGTCAAAAACGAAACTTTCATGCTATCTGTAATAGCCGTAAGTATTGGCTCTATTATGCTGTTCATGTAATTGTTCTGCTTCTGGGGATCAGCGGAACCATTTAAAACCTCAGTCGTTATGCCCATCTGACTATAGAACATGTTTGTCAAATACTCAACTTGAGTCATAAGATTGTTCTCTATCGGTCTATTGAGCTGGGTTATATGTTCTGTAGCATCCGAATACGCTATACCAAATTTGGAATTGGCAAGCTGCTCTTCAATCTGGTTTCTTCTCGCCTCAGCCTGTTCTCTTCTGGCCTGACTCTTAATCACGTAAGGTAACTGAATGATTAAGTCAAGTTTTCCGGAACCCGACTGTTCATCAATATCGTCTAAAAGATTTAACTTTCTAACCAATCGCTGCATTGTTGAGTTTGGCTCATTCATAATAGAATAAAACGGGTTTTCAACTATTGCCACATTCTTTTTTGGTAAAATAATTTCTTCGTGTTTTCCCGTTCTATCATTATAAACATTAACCTTAATATGATCGGGAAACCACTCAACAATCTTGGCGGTTCTCATTGATAAAATATCAAAAGTGTTATTATTCACAATACTAATGTTCGTATCAATTGGAACTATGGCTACAGCGCCTTCATTCAACATAGACATGACAACATCCTGAATAAACGCTCTTCCAGTCTGGTCTTTATTAGCCTTTGTAGTTAAGCAGTCATTTAGTGACGTGTTGCAGTCACCAATATATCTTTCACTTTCATCCAATCGAACATGTTTAATCTTTATAGACGCGGCGTCAACAGAAAATCTATTTATAACCGACGTCACAATAGAACGCTCATAACCTCGTGTTAATCTGGGTCGATCCGGACGTCTAGAATATCCGACGCCGTAGTCGTGAGCAAAGCTTGGATCTTTGTTTCTGAAAGCATTCCAAGCGTGTTGTAGTCTTTCTCCTAGTGCCATATACTATTACCTTTGAATATTCCTTTCATCGAATTTCATCGGCCCTTTAGCTAGTTCGCTAGTATTTATGTACAAATTCGAAGAATTTTGAATGTTTCTAACGAGCCGTTTATAATTCTTATCAGTTATATATTTGCTTTTTTTTAAGTCATTAATTTGTGTTTCCATAATAGAAACCGTAGCGGCCATAGCCCCGACACCAGCAACAAACCTAGCGGTCGAATCGTCAGTTGCAAACTTATAAATTTTTGCAGCTTTGTTTTTAATTATTGGGGCTGCTTTTGATACTAGTTTATACTCTGTTGTTCTTTTATATTCTGATAGATTCGCTACTACTTTATGTTTCCCTATGTCTACTACTTTATGTTTCCCTATGTCTGCTAATGAAGAAACCGCTTTCTTTCCGAGCGAAATTGTTTTTGGGCTATTAATTAATCTATGCAATGCATATGAAGTAAGAACTAAACCCGCTACGTTTGCTCCTGTTTTTAAAATTTTCTTTTGTCTATCTGAGAATTTTAATCTGTATTTTCCTTCGGACGTATATGTACCATCATAATTCTGATAGCGTCTAACGCCCCATTTCATACCTTTGACACCATAGTGTATTAAATAGTTATCCATTTTGAACTCCTCTATCATTTCTTCAGAAGACGGTCAACCTTACGCCTATGATACGTTTTTACCGCCTTCCTCTTAACATCTCCGGGGTTCTTAATAGCATAACCAACTTTATCACCAGCATTAACAATCTTGCCAATTCCTCTATCGAATTTGGTATTGGTAAGATTCTTATACATTGATTTAGCCCTGCTCATAGTACGAGCGTTAGCGTCTCCAACGATGCCTCTCATATATGGTTCGGAGGAAGTTAAGGGTTCGCCACCTTTAGTCATCCATGTAAAATGAGTTTTTCCTCCTGTAGTCACCTTACCAACAGTCCTAAGGAAATTGTCATCTACATATTCTTGAGCCATCCTAAAGGCCTTAGTTTTACGGCTAACCTGAATCACATTAGCCATTTTGTATGTTCCATACGCTGCTAGGGCGGTTCCAGCAACCGCTGCTCCGATCTTAGCCGCCGTCTTTAGTTTGTCCGTATCGAACTGGTTTCCTGTTTCTTTTTTAACCTGCTTATATTCTTTTTTAGCAGTTCTTAATTGAGCTGCTTTATCATAAGCCTCTTCCCATCTTTTAGTAGACGCTTCACGATGCTTTTTCAAAGGGCTAAGCGACTGATAGTTTTTGTTATACGCTTTATTAAAAGATTTTGTATATTCTTTTTTAGCAGATTTATAGTTTTTTTTAGCTATATCATAGCGTTCTCTTCCGGAGTTTGTATACGTTCCATCATAATTCTGATAACGTCTAACGCCCCATTTCATACCTTTTACGCCATAGTGTATTAAATAGTTATTTACCATAATTTTGTATCCCCTCTCTTTCGTTCTGTAAAATGAAATTCCGCAAAAATTGGTCGCGTATAATGTATTAAGTTATGCGTATCGTGCGATACGCATATAACCGAATCGCGGTTCATTATAAATTCATAATTTGTTATGTTTTCAATGGTTATCGGGTTCATATGGTGTATGATTATTCTTCCAAAAATATCATAACCTCTTAATCCCAAATCACACCCTTTATCCCTTAAGATGATATCTCTACGAAATCGTTTCCACTCTATAGAATGATAAAATTTCTGATTCAAATACCGATCAAAACCAAAGGTTTCTATTCCGACGGAAGAATCCAATCGTAAATACCTTACACGCTCGTCGAAAGAGGGAATTTGTATTAATTGAGAGTACGTTTTCATTAATAATAACCCTGCTTCAATACTTACTTTCCATTATCCACCTCAACGTTTATACGCCATTCAAGTTCTTTTATTATCTGATCCAATGCATCCTTTAAAGTTCCGGTAGGCGGATCAAATATCATTCGGCATTTGGTATATACATATGTCTTTACCATGTCCAGATACAGTTCATCATCAAGGTAATCCCCCCAAACTTCATCAGGTCCGGTAATTACAAACTTTGATTCGGAAGGAACTCCCAACTGATGGAGGATGTTTAGAATAGTGTTAATATGTACTATCAAATCCATTTCAAAAGCGGATGAATCGGGATTGTCTCCGATAAGCTTTTGTATGGTTTTAAGAATGCTTTCTTCCATTAGAATCTCCTTAATATTCTATTATCTTATTAATGTCTTTTGGATCTTTAATGTTCTTTGACATTTCATACATTTTCTTTTCGATTTCTCCTAATTCGGATTTCGAAATTGTAGGATCACGGACTCTTTTATAAAGTGGTACTTTTCTATCCTTAACGTTCTGACTAGATGGCGTGTGATATTGTATTTCGAACTTGAATCCGTCAGGGGTTTGATAAACACTCTGAACCGACTTATGCATGGCGGAACCACTCTCAAACCTTCTGAAATAATTCTTGCAAGAAGTTTCTTCATAACCTTTTCTAGACAATTCGTTTCGAATATCGAAATAGTTACTAACAAAATTCTTATCATTGGAAATAACCGTGTATC